>JACWAN010000115.1 GCA_014874255.1 Candidatus Woesearchaeota archaeon | reverse complement strand
GGCCAGAGGGCGAGGCATGCAAAGAAAACGGCGGAAGAGGTCGGGGGGACGCCCCATACGGGGTCGACCGGCGCAACGGAGAAAGGAGCGATTGCCGAGCAGCCGGCGACACCGCCGGAGGCGAATTTGCCTAAGAGCCCGTTCCGAGGCAACGCTTGAAAAAGTACCATAATTAAAGAGCCACACTATAAGACGACGGACTTCCTCGGTGAGCGTGCCGCGGAGCGTTTATCCTCCCGCGCAGTCCCGTCCCGCTTCGCTCTCCGCCTCGTTCCCGAAATGCGGCGCCTCCCCGTAGGGGGCAGGTCCCCCTCCGCATCCGCACCTGTCCCGCTGCAACGCTTCGCCTTTAAGGACGGGGACGGCGCAGACGGAAAGGATCGTAGATGGAGTGAAAGGAAGATAGAGTAAAAGAAGACGGCGCAAAAAAAAGATAGAATAAAAAAAGATAGAGTGAAAGGAGATAGAGTAAAAGAAGTCAGGGCAAAAGAAGACAGAGTGAAAGGAGATAGAATAAAAGAAGATAGAGTGGAGGAAGGCTCACGTCAGCTCGTAGTAGATGGCGATGGTGCCTGTCCCGGTGCCGGCGTAGTCGCGCAGCAGCGCCGGGACTTTCGACTGGTAGTCGTAGACGCCGTAGTCGCCCGCCTCGGACGAGTTGATCGCGGTGAAGAAGACGAGGGGCTCCTTGTCGGAAGTGTCGTACTGGCCGTCGCCCGTGTCCTTGGACGTGTCCCAGAGGATTCCGGTCCGGAAGACGCCGTTCGCCGAGCTGTTGACGACGGGGACGTCGTCGATGGGCTTGCCTTGGACGGTGTAGTTCGCGAGCGCCAGGGGAGTGTTGTTCCCCCGCGCCCAGACGTTGTCGACGGAGTCGTTGAAGCCAGTCATGTTGAGGAGCGTGTCCGCGTCCGTGAAGTCCATCGTCGCGCTCGTGTTCGTGACCGTGCGGCCGAGGGCCTGGAGGCTGCCGAAGTCGACGTCCTGGCCGTCGGTGAAGAAGATGAGGCCGGTGTTGTTCGCCTGGGAGGAGCGGTTGATGAACGTCTGGTTCTGGCTGCTGGAGAGGAGGAGCGTGGAGCGGACGCTGCCGTAGATCACCGTGTACGCCGGCGTCGTCACGTTGAACGCGATATCGTTGTTCGACTCGTTCAGCTCGGAGATCGTGCCGTTGGTGGCGAGCGGCGGGTCGAGGATGAGGTGGAGCGTCGACGTCCCGGGCCGGGGGATCGTCCAGTTCCAGGTGAGCGTCTGGTTGCTGTGGCTGCCGAACCGGTCTGTGAGGTTGATGCTGTAGTCCCCCCCGATCTGCGTGCCGGAGGAGGGGTCGCCGTCCCAGAGCTGCACGGTGAAGTTCGTCGGAGTGTCGCTGCCGCCGATGTTCCAGACCGTCGCGTTGATCGCGACCTGCTCGTCCTCCTCGTACGGTCCTGCGGGCGAGACGGTGATGTTCCCCGCGCTGGAGGCGAGGTCCGGCGGGATGATGATCACCGTCCTGTTCGCGGCGCAGCCGGTGTTGCCGTAGGGGTCGGCGCAGCAGACGTTCCAGGTGTGCGGCCCACCGGAGGGCAGCCGGGGGTAGAAGAACTGGGGGAGCGTCTCCTGGATGGTGAGGTCGGTGTCGCTCACGCTCCCGTCGATGGAGAGCGAGCAGTTCGCGACTGTGGAGAGCGCGTCGTCCACGCTGTAGGAGAAGGTGACGCTGCTGTTCTGCTCGCTCCCGTTCGCCGGGCTGACGAGGGTGACGACGGGCGGCGTCGTGTCGTTGGTGATGTTGAACGCGGTCCACGACGTCGCGTTGTTGTACTTCGTCCGCGAGGCCTGGGTCACCGCCTCGTAGCGGCCGTCCTGTCGGCCGTAGACGTTCCACGGCCACGTCCAGCTCCCGCCGGTGCTCGCCGTCGTGTTCCGCGCCACCCAGCGTTCGAGCTGGCCGGTGGAGAGGGAGAGGCTCCTGTTGTTGAGGAACCAATCGATCATGCCTTCGAGGAGCGCCTGCCGGACCGTCGCTGACTGGATGCCCTGCGACGTCGAGACGTAGAAGACGCCCGCGTAGTAGGCGGTCTTGCCGCAGAACCCTGCGCAGCTCGGGTCGAAGAGGCCGTCGGAGGCGGTGCCGGCTATCGGGTTCGCGTTCCCGGTCCAGTTGATGATGAGCCTGCTCGGCCCGCCGGAGAGCGTGGTGAAGCCGTCCGGGTAGTCGCCCGCGATCGTGAAGACCGTCCCGGCGGGGCCGGCGTACTGCGTGACCGGATGGTTGAGGTCGATGGTGGCGCTCGCCGGGGCGGCGTTGTCCACCCACCCGGCTGCGGTCCTGGTGATGTTCTGCCAGTCCGAGCCGAAGATGAAGCCGAGCCTGTTCGCGTCGTAGCCGAGGTCCTGGCCGGTGATAAAGAGGTCGCCGGACTGGTTGACGTAGGAGTGGAGCGCCGTCGCTTCGGCGGCGTAGATGCTCGTCTGGTACTTGGCCGCGCTGTCGTACATGACGATGGAGTAGTTCTGCAGGTCGTTCAGCGTGAAGTCGCTCGAGGCGGCGCTCGTGCTCAGCTCGTCGTAGAATCCGGTGGAGGAGAGGCCGAGGTTGGAGAGCGCGGCGGCGAGGTCGCTCTTGATGGTCGCGCTGTTCGGCGCGTTGCCGCTCCCGCCCGTGGAGACCCAGACGAACCGCATCGGCCCCCGGAGCGTGCCGGTCGGCGTGTAGCCGGTCCCGTTGTCGAAGTAGAGATAGATGTCGGCGCTCTGGTTGGCGGCGAGGTCGAGCCGGAACGAGACCCAAAGGCTCTGAATGTGGATGCCGTCAGGGCACATCGTGACGTTCCATTCGTCGAAGGGCAGCGCGGTCCCCGCGTCCTGGACGAGGCGGAGGCTGTTCGTGGAGGCGAGGCCGTCACAGCCCGCGTCGAGGGTGAAGGGGAGGCTGACCCATTGTCCGGTGCGGTCGATCCCCTGGTCCTCGGTCAGCGTGGTGCGGACGCGGTATTTCCACGTCGTGTTCCACCAGACGTCCCTGCTGTCGCCCGCGGTGAGGATGAGGTCGGTGATCGCGGAGGCGTCGAGGCTCGCGTTGACCGCGTCCGTGGTATTCACCGTGATGTTCGCGGTCTCGCCCGCCTGGTCGCCCTGCTGGTAGACCGTCTTGTCCGTGGTGAGGTTCGCCTGGAGGATGTACATGATCTGGACGATGAGCGTCCGGTTCGCGGTCATGGCGAAGTGCGGCTGCGGCGCGAAGGCGTCCCAACAGCCGATCGACCAGTTGAACGTCGTGTCGTTCAGGTTGTAGAGGTAGAAGTAGAGGTAGCTCCCTTCGGTCGGGCTCGCCGTCGTCTGGTTGAGGGTGCCGTTGATGTAGAGGCTGCAGTTCGCCACCGCGCTGCCGGCGTCGTCCACCCGGTAGCGGAAGGTGATGTTGCCGTCGAGGTCCTTCGAGCCCGAGGAGGGGGAGAGCCCGTCGATCGCGGGAGGGTTGTTGTCCACGGTGATCGAGACATGCGTGTCCGCCGCTCCGGTGTTGCCGAGCGTGTCGTTCGCGTACGCCCGCACCTGGTAGTCCGGTCCGTCCGGCAGCGCGGTCGTGTTCCACATGCAGGAGAACGGCGCGGTCCCGTCCGTGTCGTTGCACGCGGACTGCCAGATCGCGGTCGAGTTCTCCCGGTAGAGGAACGTGGCCTGACTGATGTTCCCGACGCCGCTGTCCGTCGCGGTCGCGTTGACGGCGGAGAGGCCGTACGCGCTGCCGCCGTTGGCGGGGAGGACGAGCGTGACAGAAGGACCGGTGAGGTCGACGGTCACCGTCCGCGAGGAGCTCGCGCCAGCGTTGCCGAGGCTGTCGGTGCAGCGCACCTGCCAGGTGTGGCCGCCTTCCGCCATGCCCGTGACGGTGAAGTTGAGCGTCGCGTTCTGGGTGGGCGAGGGCGTCGTCCGGTTCCGCTGCCCGTCGAGCCAGAGCGAGCAGTCCGCCACGGGAGACAGGAGATCGGTCACGTTGTAGAGGAACGTCTCGTTGCCGAGGTCGTATGTCGCGTTCGGCGGCCCGAGGAGCGTCACGTCCGGCGGCGTCCGGTCGAGGGTGATGTTCGTGTGGACGTCCGCACTCCCGTTGTTGCCGAGCGTGTCGTTCGCGTACGCCCGCACCTGGTAGTCCGGTCCGTCCGGCAGCGCGGTCGTGTTCCACATGCAGGAGAACGGCGCGGTCCCGTCCGTGTCGTTGCACGCGGACTGCCAGATCGCGGTCGAGTTCGCGCGGTACTCGAAGAGGACGCGGCTGATCGTCCCGACGCCGCCGTCCGTCACGGTCGCGTTGAGCGTCGTGGTGTTCGTCGAGACGTTGCCGTCGCTGCGGACGAGATCGAGCGTCGTCGCGGGGCCAAGGGTGTCGAAGCCGAGCAGGAGCGGAGCGGAGGCCGACGAAAGGCCGAGGTTGTCGGTGGCGACCACCCGGAGGTAGCATCCTTTCGTGTTGTTGAGGCACTGGTCCTGGAGGAGCGTGTTCCAGCTGCACGTGCTGGCCGCGCCGTTGCAGATCGCGGTGGGTGAGGAGAACGCCGTGGTGTTGCCGTACTCGAAGAGGTAGTTCGCGATGGTGCCGTCGCTGTCGGAGGAGGCGGACGCGTTGACGAGGATCGTGCCGGTCACCCAGGTGTCGTTCACCGGGAAGGTGATCGTCGCGTCCGGGTGGTCGTTCACCGAGACGTTCAGCGAGGAGGAGTAGGTCGTCGGCGCGTTGGAGGCGTACGCCTCGCACCGGAGCGGCCAGGTGTTGTTGCCGGAGAGGTCGCCCGCGCTCGAGACGAGGAAGGAGGCGTTGCAGTAGGTGCCCGCCTCGGCCGCGATCGCGGAGGCGTCGGTCTCGTTCTGGAACGTGACGGCCGGCGCGGAGGAGACATAGCGCTGCACGCGCAGGTTGTCGAAGATGACGCTGCTGAGCGTCGCGCCGGCGTGGCTCGTGACGCTCATGCCGATGTCCTGCGCCGCGTCCGCCGAGGAGAGCGCCGTCGCGGTCCCCATCTGCGGCCACGTGGCCCCGTCGTCCTTGCTGTAGTACATGCTGAACGTCGTCCCGGACTTGATGACCCGGATGTAGGTCGGATAGACGGACGGCGTGCCGCCGTTCGTGTTCGCGTCGAGGAAGCCGTCCGCGTTCGAGTCGGTCTGCCACGCGTACCCGTTCCCGGGCGTCACGGCGGCGAAGGCGTAGCCGGTCGAGTTGCCGGCCGCGCTCATGTTGTTGCGGACCATGATGCCGGCTTTCGCCCAGGCGTTGCTGTTCTGCTGGCCGATCACCTGGACCGTTGCGTTGAAGTCTCCGCTGATGGAGCGGAAGACGGAGCCGTACTGGTCGGTGGTCGTCCAGGTGTCGGTGCCGCCTGCGGTGACGTTGAGGGTGCCGCTGTTCACACTGAAGGCGGTGCCCGTCACGGCATCGGCGTCGACGGTCTGCCAGTAGGTGCCGAGGCCGGAGGTGGCGAATGTGTCGAAGGCGAGGAATGCCTCCTGGCCATCGGAGGCGGACGTGGCTGTGGCGTTGCCGTAGTAGAGGTAGAGCGTCGCGTTGTTGCTGGCCGCCATCTCCGGAACCATGGCCCAGACGACGGCCGTCTGCGCCGTCGCGTTCCAGGACTCGATCCAGAACCCTGCGGGGAGCTGCTGCCTCGTCGGATCGATCCACGTGACGCGGAGGTCGCTGCCGTCGCTGTTGGCATGGGCGAAGTCGAAGTTGGTCGCGTTGAGGACGAGGCGGACGCTCAGGTTCGTCGTGTCGGCGCCCGTCGTGTCGGTCACGATCACCGCTTCGCGGTAGGAGAAGCTCGCGTTCCACCACTGCGGCTGCGACGTGTTGAGGTCGCCGCAGAAGTGCGATGACGCATTGCTCGTCAGGTTGGCGCTCGTCGTGTTGACCATGGTCCAGAGGCCGCTTCCCTTGCCTGGGTCGTACTGTGCCGAGAGGCTGACGTTCACGCAGCCGATGCCCTGCTCGGTGCAGCGGACGCTGCAGACGAGCGTGAGGTTGTCGTTCGCCCCGGACTCGTTGATCGTGACGTCCTGTCCTGGTGAGAGGAGCGTCGCTGCGAGGAAGCCGGCCGCGTTGACGCTCCAGCCGAGGCCGACGGCGAGCGAGTTCAGGTTTCCTGCGACGTCGGCGGCGTATGCAGTCGTCCAGTTGAAAGGGCCGGAGTAGACGAGCCGGTATTCCGTGGAGTAGATGTTCGGGTTGCCTGATGGGTTGCAGATCGTCGGGCTGTTGCTGAGGGTGAGGTTGGTGTAGGTGTACGGCGAGGGGAGGTCGATCTCTGCGAGGACCTGGGTGACGCCGCTGTACGTGTCGGTCGCGGTGACGTTGAGGCAGACGTATTGGTTGATGTCGAAGACCGTGCCGTTCCGCGCCGGATTCGAGAGGGATGGCGGGGTGTTGTCATACCCTGAGGTGAAATTGCCGCTCGACGCCTTGTTCTGCTGCGCGGACTTGTCGTAGCACTGGATTGACCAGGTGAAGTTCCCGAGAGAGGGTGCGTAGGTGAGGTTGATCGTGGCGCTCTCCGCCGGGTTGGTCGTCGTGTTGACGATCGCGCCGTCGACGAGGAGGCTGCAGTTCGCGGTGCCGCTGCCGAGATCGAGGACCTGGTACTGGAAGACGGCGGGCGAGGAGCTGAACCACGCCCCGTTGGAGGGGCTGACGATGGTCAGCGCAGGAGGGTCGGGGTCGGTGAAGACGCACGTGCCGGTCGGGCCGCCGACGCAGCTGCCGTCGAGGTAGGGCCCGGCGTCGAGCGCGCATTCCGCGTCGTCGCACGTCGCCGCTCCCGAGCCGTTCCAGACGTCGCCGGGCGCGAGGGTGTCGTTCAGGATCGTGGTGCCGCCCGTGGCGTTGCAGTCGTCCGCGCGCGAGAGCGGCGTGCCGCCGCTGTCATACCAGATCGTGCCGTTGTCGCTGCAGTTCGAGGAGCAGGACGCGTTCGGCGCCGGAGCGTAGTCCCCCTGGACCGTGCCGGTGGCGGTGCAGTAGTCGCAGTAGTCCTGCCGCAGGGTGGAGTTCTGCGTCTGCGTCACGCCGGCGGTGTCCGCGCAGGAGGGGTCGTAGTAGCAGGTGTCCGCGGCCGAGGGGTCGGTCCGATTGGCGTAGGCGCATGTCCCTCCGTCGGAATCGTCGATGCAGAAGAGCGGCGCGAGCGCAGTCGAGTCGCCCAGGATGCAGGCGTCGCTGCAGCTCTTGTCGTAGTGGCAGGTGCCGTTGACGATGGCGGCGGAGAGGTTCGTGTCGGCGTCGCATTGTGCGCCGCAGCCGGCGTCGCAGTCGGCGAGGACGTTGCCGCAGAGCCCGCTCCCGAGGTAGACGTAGGGGCTGCACCCGGTCGCCGCGCCGACGCAACCGTCGCCTGCCGTGGAGAGGGGGCCGCTCACGCACGCCTGCGCCGCCGCGTAGTAGCTGCAGTTCCCGCCGGGATGCGCCGCTGCGGTGGCGTTCTGGTCCGCTCCCTGGTTGAGGTCGCCGCAGTCCACGACGGGGCTCCAGGCCTGGCCCGCGGCGCAGGAGCGGTAGTCGTTCGGCCCCGCGAGGGCGTTGCAGAGCGCGTAGCCCTGGTCGTAGGTGTGGCCGCTGTCGTTGAAGACGCAGTTCGTCGAGTTCTTCGCGCAGTACCATCCGGTGAAGAAGTAGGAGGAGTCGTTGACGCACGTGCCGGGGTCGGAGCCGCCGCCGCACGCCGCGTCGGACGGCTGGTCGTTGTAGGTCGCCTGCTTGCATTCGTAGCCGTCGGGGATGTCGGCTGCGCAGTGGAACGTGTAGTCGCAGTACTGGTTCGCGGCGCAGTCGGCGTGCGAGCTGCAGAGCACGTCCACGTTGAAGTCCTTGTTGTCCGTGGCGTTGTTCGCGACGCCGCTGAAGGAGTTGTTGCATGCCATGTGGAGGACCGTGGAGCCGATGGGGAGCGTCTGGCTGTAGACGCATGCCTTCGGCACGTTGAGCGCGTAGCCGCCGCAGCTGACGCGGCCGTTCGCGGCCATCTGGCTGTAGCTCTCGTCGACGGCGCTCAGGTAGCAGGTCGCGTTGGTGTCGATGGTCGCGTTGACCGTCGGCGTCCGGTTGAAGAAGGCGTAGGTCTCGGTCGTGTCGTTCTCGACGTTGTCGATCGTGATGGCGGGCGTGCCGTAGTTCAGGGCCAAGAACGTGACCCCTGAGTACGCGGTGTGGTTGACGTTGGCCGCGGTGTCGTAGCTCCAGAGGTCAGTGATGTTGTAGAGGCCGGCCTGCTGCGTCGAGTTCCAGTCGGCTGCGTACCGCGTCTGGTTGCCATCCAGGGTGACGTTGAGCGCGGCGTAGCTGACCGAGTCGATGTGGCTCGCGTCGGCGTAGTCCATGGAGACCGCGCGCACGCGGACGTCCCTGTTCGCGGCGGTGAGCCACGCGGAGAGCAGCGTCGGATCCGTGGTCGTGATCGTGTATGTGCCGGCGGCGGTGACGTTGAAGAGCCCGAGGGAGACCCATGCGCTGCCGTCGTAGAGCTGCGCCTCGAGGTTCGCCGCGTTGTTGCCGCGCTGCTGCGAGCCGGCGTTCGAGTAGGCTGAGACCGTGGCTGCGACCGTGATGCCGGCGAGCGAAGCGTAGTCCGCGGAGGAGACGTCGTTGTACGTCGTGAAGCTCTTGTTCGTCTCGGTGTCCCTGGTGCCCGGGTCGACCGGCCAAGAGACCGCCTGCCAGTCGTGGTTGCTCGCGGTGCCGGTGTAGCCGCGCGCCACCTGGATGCTGGTCGCGCTGGCGAGCTGTTCCGTCCACCAGGGGCGGGGGTATGCGGTGCCGGTGCCGGTCGAGTCCTGTGTGACGTAGCCAAAGGAGCGGCTCGTGTTGACGGACGTGATGGGGATGTTCGCGGTCGCTTCCGTCGTGGTGCCTGACTGGAGCCCTTGCTGCGCCCATGCGCCTTGGCTGTCGGGGAACTGGACGGCGAACCATCTCGTTTCGGCGGTGCCGGAGCTGGAGACGCGGCTGAAGCTCGCCTGCGTAGAGCTCGCGAGGTTGCCCCTGATCGAGGTGTAGGCGAGGCCGTTCGCGCTCATCCGCGTGGTGAAGTAGAGCCAGGTCCTGTTCGTCGCGACCGAGGAGAGCGCCGCGGTCCCGGTCGTCGTGACCGTGGTCTGGCCGGTCTGTACCGTCGTGGCGTCGAGGAAGCGGATCACGAACCACTGGACGACGAGGGCGGCGTTCCCGGAGGCGTCCCTCGTCAGCCGGAGGTTGGTCTGATTGGTCAGTTCGCCGGTGACGTACGCCTGGCTCACGTAGCTGCGCGACGAGGATTGGCTCTCCACGTTGAGGACGACGAGCGTCTTGGTCGCGTAGCCGGAGCCCTGGTCGGGGATCGGGACGTCGATCGTGGAGCTGGTCGTCGCGAACGGGGTGGTGCCGTTCGTCACGTTGATGTCGCTCGCCGTGACGACGTAATAGGAGGCGGAGCCCGCGGTCCCGGTGGCGGAGCGCGTGAGGGTGATCGCGGTGCTGTTGAGAAAGGAGCCGATGTACGTGAAGCGGTCGGCGTTGCTCTGCGCGTCCGCGGTGGAGGCGACGATGATGAACGCGTGGCTCGGGTCAATCTGGCTGATGGGGATCGTCTGCGAGGCCTGTGCCGACGAGAATGTGACGAGGCCCTGCTGCACCGTCGCGTTGCCGGGCGGGGTGGTGATCGCGGCGTAGGCAATCGTGCCGGGTTCGAGGTCGCCGGTCAGGGAGGAGGAGGTGACGTTCGTCGGGGCGAGGGTGAGGTTCGTCGAGGTGCCGTCCGGCTCCTTGACCGTCGCGTTGACGCCCGCCACCGCGACGTTGTCCGTCACCTGGGCGAGCACCTTGACGCTGCCGTTGATCGGCACGGTCGTCTGGTTGACGCCGAGGGCGAGGTTCTGCGGCGGCTGGCTGTCGCGCGCCTGGACGGAGAGCGTGACGTCGTCGTTGTCGTCGTACGCGCCGCCGCCGCAGGTCGCGGTGCCGCTCCCCTGGTATTGGAAGACGCCCCTGATGGTCTGGTTGCCGGGCGCGTCGTCGAGCGCGAAGGTCTGGCTGAAGGTCTGGAGCGAGCCGCCGGAGGGGCAGTTGATGCTCGCGATGGCCCTCCAGGAAGGCGTGACGCTGTTGTTCGTGTAGACCCAGTTGAGGTTGTCGGTGGTGCCATAGCACCAGACCGTGATGTTCACCTGGACGGTGTCGCCGGCGGTGAACGTCGTGCTGTTGAGGTCGCCGATGACGATGCGGTCGAGGGATTCGTCGCTGTGGTACGTTCCCGAGGTGCCGTCGGTGCACGTGTCGATGGTGTTGGGCTGGTTCGGTTCCGCGCCGCCGGTGATCGTGTCCCGGCCGTTGACCGAGGTGCCGGTGTCGCACGGGCTCGCCGAGCAGGTGAGCGCGGCGGGATCGATGGCGAAGAGCCAGGGCCGCGCCTCCTCGAACGTCGAGGGCGCGCCGGTCGAGGGGTCGACGTACCTGATCTCCGCCTGGCCGAGCGAGTACAGGTAGGGGGAGAGGAGCGGCGGCTGCGCCTCGTAGTAGAGCCGTTCGTCCGAGGAGGCGTTGTACCAGGTCAGGACGTACGTGTCGTTCATCACCCTGATGTCGTCCGCGCTCGTGTTCGTGATGATGAAGCTCGACGGGAGATACTCGATGAGCGTGTAGTGGTCGGGGCTCGGCACGGAGCCGTTCCCCGTCCCCGTCGTCAGGGGGAGGATCGAGAACTCGTTCGTGAACGGCCCTTCCGCGGGGTCGACCGTCGACGGGACCGCGCGCGCGATGTCATACGGGAAGGAAGCGAGCACGGCGAACGTCGTGGCGACCGCGACCGGCTTGCCGTCGAGCGTCGTCGAGGCGGCGACCGTGTAGTTCCCTTCGGTGGAGTCCGCGCCGCCGGCGAGGCCGCCGCCGATGTCGTAGTACGCCTGGTAGACGCCGCGCTCCAGCGTCGGCTGCACCGTGCCGGCCGCCGTCGAGAAGGTCTCCGTCCCGCCCGAAGGCGACGTGACGGCGAGGGCGATTGGCGCGCCTGCGATGGGGACGCCGGCGGAGTTGAGCACGACGAGGAGGAGGCGCGCCCGTTCGCCGGGGTGGTAGATGGGATGTTCCGTGTTGACGCTGATGAGGCCGTAAGCGAACCACTCTTCCTGCTGCGCGCCGGTGGAGAGGTCGGTGATTGTGACCGCGTAGAAGCCCGGCCGCAACGCCCGTGTGGGATCGAGGGTCACGGCGAAGGCGGTGGCGTTCTCTTTCTCGATGGTGAAGGGCGTCTCGACTTTCAGTCCTTGATAGTCCTGCACGTCAACGGAGAGGTTGAGGGATGAGAGCGTGGCGGTCGCCGTCGCTGCACCAGATATCGTCCCTTCGCCCGGTGTCGTCCCTGCGGCTGGTGTCGTCCCTGCGTCGTTCGTCGCGGGCAGTATCGTGATTGCCTGTTTCGCCGGGACCGCCGGCTGGCCGGCGCCGAGCGAGAGGAGCGGGGAGGCGAGGCTCTGCGAGACGTAGCCCGCGCTGAGAGCGGCGCCGAGCTTCGTCGCGATCGCTCCGGAAGAATGGAACTCGACCCTGACCCGCTCGTCGGAGGAGAAGCTTCCGGCGAGAGCCGTCGACGAGAAGGAAGCGCGGAACCGCGCCTTCGCCGCGTCCTTCGACTCCTTCTCCGCCGCGGGCGTCGGCGCGACCGCTCCCGGCTGGAGCTGGCGCTGCACGCCGGGGAAGATGCGCCGCGCGGGAAGGAGGGATTGCGGGAGCTCGCCCGTCGAGATCGCGGGGAGGGATGAGAGGTCGGAGGCCCGGAGATAGGAGGACGGGGAAGATGAAGAGGAGGGAGGGACGGAGGAAGACGAGGGAGAGGACGGGGAGGGAGACGGAGGCGAAGAGGGGGGCGGAGATTGAGACGGAGAAGATGATCGGGGCGAAGAAGATGAAGGGGAAGAGGGAGACGGGAGGGAAGGGGGTGAGGTCACCCCGACGGTGATCGAATCGACCTCCCTGCCGTCGTCGAGGAGCGTGAAGACGTATGTGCCGGGCTCGGCGGGCGTGTAATCGACCTCGCTGCCGAGGCTTCCCTGCGAGGTGAGCATCGTGTCGCCGTGCGTGATCGTCATCGAGAGGCCTGCACGGTCGGCGACGAGCGGCTGGATCGAGATGCTGACCGTCTCGCTGGGCGCGTAGGAGACTTTCGTCGCCGAGAGGCGGAACTGCACGCCCCCCCGGGCGACGGAAGAGGCGTTCCCGGAGAAAGGGAGGGTGCTGGAGAGAGAGGCGTTCCCGGAGAGAGATGCTTCCACCGAGGCGTTGAGGACGTCGAACGAGGCGAGGTCCTGCGTCGTGCCGTCCTGGTGGGCGAGAGTGAGGGTGTGCCTGCCCGGCTGCGTGAGCGAGAACGCCGTCGAGCGGGCGGCAGCCGCAGGAGAGGCGGCAGCGGGATGATAGCGGTAGACCGTCGTCGGCGTGGTGAGGAGGAGCGTGTCCGTCGCCGAGAAGCCCGGGGGGATGGGGACGAGGACCGTGTCGCCGACGTGATAAGTGCCGCCGTCGACGAGCGGCTGCTGGGCGGCCGATACGAGGGCGCCGAGGAGGATGAGCGAGGGAAGGAGGACGAGCAGGAGGGCGATGGCGAGAGGAGAAGAAAGGGCGGAACGGAAGAGTGAGAGGGCGGGAGGACAGGGAGGTGAAGGCCCCGTCCGCTTCTCGATTGTCTTGTGCGTTGCCGTCATCGTTTCCCCTCACTTCAGCTCCACGTAGAACGCCACGGTCGGGCTCGCGCCCGTGTAGCTCCTCAGCGTGGCGGGGACGCGGATCTCGTAGTCGTAGACGCCGCGGCTCCCCTGCTGGCTCATGTTGATCTGCGTGATGAACGCGACGTCCTGGCCGCCATTATAGGAGGCGCCGCCGTCGCTCATGTCCCAGAGGATGCCGGTCCGGAACGCGCTCGTGTTCGTCGAGTCGATGACCGGGACGTCCGCGATCTGGCGGCCGAAGAGCGTCATGGGCGCGGTGCCAATCGGCGCCCCTCCTGCGGTCCAGGTCCTGTTGACGCTGTCCGTCAGGCCTGAGGAGCCGAGCTTCGTGTCGAGCGTCGCGAAGTCGCTGAAGTGGCTCGCGTTGGACGTGTCGCGGCCGAGCGCCTGGAGCGCGAGGAACGAGAGCGCGCTGTCGCTGTCCGCGACGAGGATGTTGCTCCCGGTCGCGTTGGAGACGTTCCACGTCCACACCGGCACCTGCGCGCCGTTCGCGACGCGGAGCGCGTTGACGGTGAGGCCGCTGAAGATGTCATAGAGCCCGACCTGGAACCCGTTGAACGCCTTGTTGTTCGACTCGTTCAGCTCGGAGATCGAGCCGTTCGTCGCCGTGGGCGGGTCGACGACGACGTAGAGGTCGTTCTGGCCGATCACAGCGGTGTAGTTCTGCGAGAGCGTCGCGTTCTCGCCCGGGCCGATGGACGCGATGGTCTGGTTCGGCCCGATCTGCGTGCCGCCGTTGTCCGGGTCGCCGAGCCAGAACTGGACGGTCACGTCCTGCGCGGCGCTGAGGCCGAGGTTGAAGACCGTCGCGTTCACGGTGATGTTCTGGCCTTCGACCGGCGTCGCGTCGCTGAACGTGATGTTGCCGCCGTCGATGGCGAGGTCGGGCTGTGGCACGGTGAAGTTGCGCGTCGTGTCCGTGCCGACGTTGCCGGCGTAGTCGGCGCAGGAGACGTCCCAGGTGTGCGTGCCGAAGCTGACGTTATAGAACGTCTCGTTCACGGTGCTGCCGTTCGCGAGCCCGACGTAGGTCGTGTTGACGCTGCCGTCGATGGTGAGATTGCAGTCCAGGTCCGCGGCGAGGTTGTCGGTCACGTTCCACCTGAGCGTCACCGTGCTGTTCGCGGTCACGTTGCCGCTCGACGGCGAGAGGAGCGTGACGACAGGAGAAGCGGTGTCGATGTTGATCGTGATGTTGGTGCTGTTGGCCGCGTTGCCCGCCTGGTCTGCCGCCCGGAGCTGGACCTGGTGGCTCCCTTGCGCGAGCGAGGAGAGCGCCTTCGAGGAGGAGGTGTTCGCGGGGATCGTGCCGTTCGCCGGACCGTCGATTGATCCGTCGACGAAGAACTGGTACGCCAGCGTGTAGTTCAGGTTGTCCGTGATATTGAACGCTATCGCCGGGGTCGGGGTCTTGAACCATGCGCCGTCCGGCGTGGTGATCGTCGGCTGCGGGGCCTGGCTGTCCCGGACGAACGTCCAGAGGCCGCTCCAGCCGTAGGCGCCGCTGTCCTCGTAGCAGAGGACGTTCCAGGCGTAGGCCCCGTCGGCGACCCCTGAGAGGAGGAACGAGTTGTTGTGGCCCGTCGTGATGGTGGTGTTGGTCTGGTTGTGCTGGCCGTTGAGGTAGAGGCTGCAGTTCACGAAGTGCGCGGTGTCGGAGTTGTTGTTGTTGATGACCGGGATGTAGGTCAGGTTCCAGCTCCCGCCGGTGCTGAAGGTCATGTTCGGCGGCGACTGGAGGTAGACGGACGGCGGGATGTTGATGAAGAACCACCGCGTCTCGCTCGTGCCGAGGTTGCCGGCTGCGTCGCTGCACGTCACGTTCCACGTGTGGTTGCCGTTGGGGAAGCCGCTGACGTTCACGGCCTGGGACGCGCCGTTCTGTATGGCGCCATAGGTCTTGTTGACCGCCCCGTTGATGGTGAGGTTGCAGCTCAGGCTCGGCGCGAGGTTATCGGTAGGCGTCCAGTTGAACAGCACCCAGGACGCGTTGATCGTGGAGTTCGGCGGCGCGTGGAGCGTCACGGCGGGCGGCGTCGTGTCGACGGTGAAGTTCCACGACGGCGTCTGGTTCCGGTCGTGGTAGGTGCCGGTGTCGACGCAGAGGACGTACCATGAGTGGTTGCCCTGCGCGAGGTTGTCGACCTGGAACGTGTTCGTCGCTCCCAGCGTCACCTCGGTCTGGGTCGCGTTGAGCGTGCCGTCGATGTAGATGCTGCAGTTGGCGAGGCCGTCGTTGTCGTCCGCGAAGTACTGGAAGGTGACGTTCGTGTTGGTGAAGTTGCCGTTCCCGGGAGAGAGGAGCGAGGTCTTCGGCGGGTTGTCGACGTAATACGTGCGGGTCGCGCCGGTGTTGCTGTTCCCGGCGGCGTCGGTGCAGGTCACGTTCCACGCATAGCTGCCGTCGCTCTGGTTATAGAGCGTCGTCTGGTTCCCGACGCCGGAGGTGGTGTTGTAGCTCCTGTTGATTGCGCCGGCGTTGACGGAGAGGCTGCAGGTGAGGTTCGTCGCGAGGTTGTCCGTCGCGTTGAAGCCGATTGTCACGTTCGGCGTCGACGTGTAGTTGGCGAGGTCTGCGGGCGTGAGGGGTGTGATTGAGGGCGGCGTCGTGTCGGAGGTGAAGTTCCAGGGCATCGGTTCATCGACCTGGCCGCCCGTGTCGTTGCATGCCACGGTCCAGTTGTGCTGGCCGTCCGCGAGCCCGGTCACGGTGAAGTTGCTGTCGAGGCCGGTGATGTCGACGGGCGTGGTGTTCGTCTGGTTGAGCTGGCCGTCCAGGTAGAGATGGCACCATTGGAGCCCGTTGTTCTCGCTGACCTGGTAGACGAGCGTCCACGCCGTCGCGTTGGAGATGTTGTTGTCCGGCGGCGAGACGAGCGTCACGACGGGCGCGCTGTCGGTCACGTCGAACCAGTATGTGATGCTCGCGTTCGTGTTGTCGGCGCCGTCCCAGCAGGCGACGCTCCAGTTGTGCACTCCGAGGGAGAAGCCCGACAGCGGATAGACGTACGGCGACCCGGGAGCGACGCTGAGGGTCGTGTTGAAGACGTCGTCGGTCGTCAGGTTGCACGTCACGTTCGCCGGCCAGTTGTCCGTCACGGTCCAGTTGAAGGGGACGATGCTCGTGTCCACCGTCTGGTTGATCGGGTAGTTGACGGTCAGGCCGGGCGTCACGGTGTCGACCTTGAGGACGCGCGAGGGGGTCGCGTTGGTCGGCAGGCCGGTGTTGTCATAGCACATGACGGTCCAGTTGTACGTCCCCGAGGGGAGGGAGACGACGATCGTGTTGTTCTGCCCGTTGCTGATGACGTCCTCACTCTTGTTCATCGAGCCGTTGAGGATCAGGGTGCAGTTCGAGAGTCCGCTGCTGTCATTGGCGAAGTAGGTGAATATCACGGGGTCCTGGTTCGTGAACGTGTCGTTCCCGGGGGAGACGAGGTTCACTACCGGCGGCGTATTGTCACCGACGGCGATCGTCACGTTGCCCGTGTAGGCGGTCTCCGCCACGTCGGTGGCGCTGCAGCGCGCCGGCCAGCTGCCCGTCTGGTTGCCGAAGATCGTGAAGGAGGCGGTGGCGTTGCTTCCGGCCGTGATGTCGCCGAGGCCGACGGGGTTCGCCTGCGAGCCGTTCAGTGCGAGCCCGCCGGAGGAGCCGATGGGGACGAAGCCGCTTCCCGGGTCGTATTGCGCGTACGCCTGGACGTTGAAGCATGTCCCTGCGGCGCAGGTGTAGGTGCAGTTGAGCTGGAAGGTGGCGTTCTGCGAGACGCCGTACGGCGAGCCCGGCGGGTTGGTGACGTTCCCCGAGAGGAAGCCGACGGTCGTCAGGGAGAGGTTCAGGTAGGAGCCGCGCGACGCGTCCCAGTAGTGCGTGAGGCTGATGTTGTTCGCCCGGTCGTTCCGGAAGGTGAGGACGAGGTAGAGCTGTTCGGTCGGGGAGAGGTAGACGCTCGAGGTGGGCGTGCAGCTCCCGGCCGTCAGGGAGAAGAGCGGGTTGTCCGCGTCCTGGCAGATCAGGTTCTGCGCGAGGGAGACGTTCCGCCGGTAGAGCTGCCAGGTGACGAGCCCCTCACTCACAGGGTTCGTGAAGAACTCGCCGCTGAAGTTGACGAGGGCGCCGGCGGGGATGTACGCGCCGTTGGTCCCCATGAACTGCGAGGCCGCCTCGACGACCGTGACGTTGGTGGACGGCTGGACGGGGTCGAAGAGGACGCTGTGTCCGGTGGCGTTCCTCGAGGAGGAGAGATCGATGCCGCAGGTCACGCCGCTCACGCAGGAGGAGAAGTCGCTCCGCTCGTACCATTGGCCGTTGAGCGTCGCGTTCGCCTTCGCGACCGTGAAGGTCCGCGTCGTGCTGGTGTTCGCGTTCCCCGCCTGGTCGGTGCAGCTCACCGCCCAGGAATAGGCGCCGTCCGCGAAGGACTGGCCGAAGTACATCGGGATGTTCTTCGTGACGGTCGTGTTCGTCTGGTTCAGCGTGCCGTCGATGAGGAGGCGGCAGCTGGAGACGTTGTTGGCGTCGTTGACCGCGTAGCGGAACAGGACGGCGGCCGTCGTGATCGTGGCGCCGTCCGGCGGGGCGGAGAGCGTGATGGACGGCGGCGTCGTGTCCCGGAGGATGGTCCTGTTCGCGGAGGCGAAGCTTCCCTTGCCGGTGTTGTCGTAGGCGAGGCAGCTCCAGAGGTAGGTTCCGTCCGCCGTCAGCGTTCCGTTGAAGGAGCCGCTGCCGCTCGTCCCGGAGAGCGTCTTCGAGCCGTTCGCCTGCCAGCTGCCTGCGAAGTCGTTGTAGAAGGTGAGGTTGACCAGGCCGTGGTCGTCGGTCGCCGCGCACTGGAACGTGACGAGCGTCTGGTTCGTGACGTTCCCGTCCGAGGGGCTCGTCAGCGTCACGACCGGCGGCGCGTCCGCGAGGATGACGAAGCGGAAGTAGCCGCTCCCGTCGCTGTAGGGGCCGTCCGAGACGAGGCTCACCGCGGTGTAGTTCCCGTCGAGCTGTCCCGTGGTGTCGAAGGTGGCGTTCGCCGTTCCCGCGACGTCGGTGGTGTTGAGCGTCCGGGAGAGCCATTGCTGCGCCGCGCCGAAGGTGGCGGTCGAGGGATTGCTGAGAGCGATGTCGACATCGTCCCAGTAGACGTTGCGTATGCCGTAGCCGGTGAATGTGAGATTGGTCAGCAGCCGCAGGTGGAGGCGTTCAACAAGGCCCTCGCTCGTATACAATCCGCTCCGCAACGTCCACGGCGTCGGCGAAGAACCGCTCCCCGGCGTGCCGACGCTCGAGATCGTCGTGCTGGCCATGATGATCTGCGCGAAGAAGACGTCGGCCACCGTCCCTGCGCTCTCCATCCGGTTGTACGCGCTCACCGTCAAGCTGCAACCGACACAGGGCAATGAGACATCCTGATAGATCTCAGCATAATTCCCCAACGTACCGCTCGTCCCGGAGGAGATGTCGTACGAATGCGTCGGGGAATTCGACTGCGAAGTCGTGTACGCGCCGGAATCCGGCGTCTCGGTCTCGGCGTACGTCCACGAGGAGCCTGATTCCATATTGGCATCCGAGACGTACGTCGTCGCGACCGCGGCATATCCCGGATTGCTCGCCCCGGTGTTGTTGTAGTACGCGTGGTACCGCGTCGGCGTCCCCGCCGTGACGTTCGCGAGGAAACGGACGGAGCACCAGTCGCTGTTGTCCGTCGACTCGACAGTGAACGGGACGACGATCGGGGAGTCGCCTGCCGCGCCCTGGACGATACGGAGCTGGTTCACGCAGTTCGTGATGCCGCCGGCAAGGCCGGTGATGTTGACGCGGACGATCTCATCCGTCCGGTCAGTCCCGTCAGGACTCGAGAGATTGAACGGCAACCGCTGCGTCCAGGACGTGTTCCACCACGGCGTATCCGTCACGCCCCGGATGATGTCGGTGAAGACGGGCACGCTCGTCGGCTGGAAGCCGAGATAGGTCTGCGTCGTGGCGACGACGGTCTCGCCGATTGTGTATTGCGGCTTGTCCGTGCTGATGCTCGCCTGGAATGCATTGCTCACCAGGACCGTGCCCTGTTTCGGCGTCGCCTGATAGCTTGTGGTGTCGTTGGCGTAGACCGTGTAGGTGAGCGTCGTCAGCGCGAAGCCGGTCGTGTTGACGCTCACGTTCCAAGCCGTCGGAGAGGTGTTCGACAGGGTGTAGTTCGTCCCGTTGATGTTCACCCAGACCTTCTGGACGTTGTTGTCCGGGTCGGTCACCGTCGCGGAGATGTTCAGGATGAAACCGAGCGGCACGGGATCCGGCGTGTCGCTCACCGAGGTGATGTTCGGGTAGTGGGAGTAGTCGACAGTCATGGTGAAGAACGTGTAGCCGAAACCGCTCGAGTAGCCGGCCTTGCTGGCGAGGCTGGCCGCGGCGTAGGTGGTGTTCGTCCAGGCGGAGGAGTTGAATGCGAGGGCGAGAAGGCCGCTCGCCGTGGTCGCGCCGGAGCTGCGCGCCATCCATTGCTGGCTGCTGCCTTGCGAGAGCGTGGCGCTCCTGTTGTTGAGGAACCAGTCGACGACGCCTTCGAGGAACTGCGTGCGCACGGTGGCGCTGCTGATGCCCGCTCCCGTCGTGTCCTGGATGATGCCACCGTAGTAGACGGTCTTGCCGCAGCCGGGGCAGCTGCCGTCGAAGAGGCCGTCGTTCGCGGTGCCTGCGCGCTGGTCGGCTGCGGTCGACCAGTTGTAGACCTGGACCGCGACGGGACCGACGATGGTCGTGTAGCCGTCGGGGTAGGCGCCGGAGACCGAGAAGGTCGTGCCGACGGGACCGATGTATCGGCTGATGGGATGCGCGGTGACGACATCCGTGGAGGTCGCGCCGGCGTTGTCCACCCAGCCCGCGCCCATATGCGTGAGGTTGTCCCAGACGTTGTTGAAGATCCAGCCGTCCCTGTTCGCGTCGTAGCCCAGGTCCTGGCCGGCGAGGAGGAGGCTGCCGCTCTGCTGGACGAAGGCGAAGAGGTTGTTCGCCTCCGCCTGATAGATGCCTTGGCTGTAGCGCGCGCCCGCGTCGTAGTAGACATAGGCGTACGGGCTGACGCTGCTGTACGGCACGTCGCTTGAGCTGTGCGCGGTGCTCAGCGTGTCGTAGAACCCCGTCGTGGAGAGCCCGAGGCCGGTGAGGGCCTCGCCCATGCGGGTGCCGATGTCCGTCGCGTCCGGAGAGGCGCCGTTGCCCGTATCCGCGTCCACGTAGATGATTCGCATCGGTCCCTGGAGCGTGGCCGTGCGCGTGAAGCCCGTCGAGTTGTCGGAATAGACGTAGAAGTTCCGTCCCTGGCCCGCGCTCAGGTTGAGCCGGAACGTGATCCATGCGCTCTGCGTGTACGCGGTGTCCGACGGGCAGGTCGTGACGTTCCATTCGAGGAAGCTGAGCTGCTGGCCGTTGTCGTCGACGAGGCGGAGGCTGTTGTTGTGCGCGGTGAGCGAGCAGGAGGGATCGAGCTGGACGGGCACGCTCACCCAGTAGTCAGTCCTGTTCTCGCCGCTCGTGTCGTTGAGCGTGAACCGGACGCGGTAATGGAAGCTGGTGTTCCACCACGGGTCTGTGATCGGCTCGCCGGTCGTCTCGACGCGGATGATGTCGGTGGTGACCGCGGCGCCGTTGACCGGCAGGCCGGTGATGCTGACGTTCGTCGTCGCGTTCACCGTCTGCCCGAGGTAGTAGGCCGATTGGTTCGTCGTGACCTTGACGGTGAGCGTGTTCGTCACCGTGACCGTGTTGCCGGTGAAGCTGGCCGTCTTGGCCGTGGTGTCGTTCGCGTAGACGGTGTAGGCGAGCGTGCCGGGCGAGAAGCCGGTCGTGTCGATGGTGACGTTCCAGCTCGTCGGGCTCGTGTTGCTCATCGTGTAGTTCGCGCCGTTGATGTTCACCCAGACCTTCTGGACGTTGTTGTCCGGGTCGGTGACGGTGGCGGTGATGTTGAGGGGCGAGCCGAGCGAGATCGGGTCGGGGCTGTCGCTCGCCGCGGTGATGTCCGGCGGGCTGCCGGAGTAGGCCTTGACCGTGAGGGTCGCGCTCGTCGCCGGGGTGCCGTCGACGACGCCGTCGTTCGGCGTGACCGTGCAGGTCCAGTTGTCGCCGACGGAGGTCTCGTTGCTCTTGATGACATTCGTCTTGTTCTGGTAGAGCGCGAGGATCTGCTGGCCGGAGAGGGTGTAGTTGTAGATTCTGACCTCGTCGATCATCCCGTCCCAGTAACTTCCCGCGTTCCAGCTGCCGAGCGTGAGCGCGTTGGCGGTCGACGCGACAGCGCCGGTCCTGCCGCTCGTCGTCGCGTTCAGGTTGCCGTCGACGTACACCTGGAGGTTGCCGGTCGCGTTGCTCCAGACGCAGGCGACGTAGTGCCAGACGTTCTTTGAGAGGGCGGCGGTGGCGGTGACGCGCGGCTCCCAGGCGCCGTTGAGGTTTATGAAGCAGGAGAGCTTCCCCCCTTCGGCGTCGCTGTCGATCCTGAAGAGGTATTCCGAGTTCTTCGCGGCGATCACCCGGTAGTCGGTGGTGCCGTTGTCCTTCACCCAGGCGGCGATCGTGATCGCGTTGCCGAGGGAGATGCTACTGGAATCCGTTATCGAGATCGAGTTGCTGGCGGTCGAGTTGAAGCGATAGGCGCCTTTGCCGTCGAAGCCGCCGGTCGCGTTCCACGTCGCGCCGCTCACCGCTGCGTCATTGCCGTTCCCGGAATAGTCCTTCGTGTAGGTCGCGTTGGACCCGCCTTCGAACGGCAGGTAGAGAGCCATCAGCGGCTGGCCGTTCCTGGTCCAGGAGTAGAGGTTCGTCACGGGGTCGTTGTCGTTGTCCACGGTGCTCTGGTTGTAGCAGGTCAGGTCTTCCGTCGTCTCGTTGCTCCCCGTCGTCGAGTTGAGTATCGGATTGCTTTGCGTCGGCGCGCTGTTGTACGTGTAGTTGATGATCAGGTAGGGCTGGTTGCCGGAGTTCGTGGAGAGCGTATCGAAGAGGTTGTTCGCGTCGGAGCAGCCGTTGTTGATGCGGAGGCAGAACTGCGTGCGGCCCGTCAGGCTGATGTTGCCGGCGCCGGTGCCAAGGGCGAGCGAATGATATTGCCCCGTCGAGGAACTGCCTGTGAAGATGGCGCCGTGGTCGTAGCCGAGCGCAGTATTGTAGTCGGCGGTCGTCAGCGTGGGGCCGTAGCCGCAGTCGTAGACCGAGATGGTGTCACTCGGAGCGCCGGTCTCGCTGTTGAGGTAGACATAGAGCGTCGCGGAGTTGATCGTCGCCGCGTCGGGAATCGCGGAGGTGTCGAAGTCGACGAACATCCGGTACTCGCGGCCGCTGCCCGTCAGGTAGCGGCCGACTTGGATTGTGGAGCCGTCCATGAGCTGCGTCGCCGCGCCATTCACGCCGCAGTTGGCGTCACGGACGTAGCCGCTGTCCCCCGTCGAGACATTGAACCGCGTGAGGGCGTTCGTCGGGTCCACTGCGAGGTACCACGGCCGCGCCTCGGTGAAGAGCTGTCCTGTGTCATCCACGGTCGCGGGGCCGAGGGTGTAGAGGTCGGGCGACGCGTACGGCGGCCGCGCGGAGTAGGAGACGGTCGAGCCGTTCGTCAGGTTGTTCCAGGTGAGGAACCGCGAGCCGTTCGTCACGGTCTCGGACGCGCCGCCGTAGTCGGAGACGGTGAACGCGTCGGGGAGCAGCTCGGTGAGGTTGAACGGTCCGCTCTGCCCGAGTAGGGCGTCGACGGTGATGGACGCGTTGAACGGCCCGCTCCACGGGTCGGTCGTCACGGGCGCGTCGCGGAGGATGTCGTACGCGTACGAACCGAGGACGGTGAAGTAGGAGTCCATCGTGTCGTTCACGCCTGCGCCGGCCGCGCTGACCTGGAGGGAGTAGTTCCCCTGCAGAGAGGTGGAGGAGTAGTTCGTCTCGTAGATCCCCTTCTGGGTCTCGATGACGTCGCCGTCGCCTGTCGTCAGGAGGGTGGAGGCGTTCGACGGGTCGGTGACCGTCAGGTTCACGTCTGCGCCCTCGACGAGGTGGCCTTCGCGGTCGAGGACGACGATGACGATGGCCGCGGTCTCGCCGGGATGGTAGAGCGGCTTCCGCGTGTTGATCGAGGCGACGCCGGTCTCCGCGTAGCCGGGATCGCCGGGGAAGAGCGGGATGTCGTACGGTTCGCCGGGCGTCAGGCGCATCGCCAATGCCCAGGAGCCGTCGCACTGTTGCGCGGAGAAGTTCCACTCCTTGCATTTGTAGAGCTCGGTGCCGACGGCGACGCTGGTCGCGGTGCCGTTCGTGAAGTTGACGCCGCCAGTGTCGATGGCGAACGCCTTCGGGACGTACCGACCGGAGAGGTCGACCTTCGCGGACGGGACCTCGTCGAGGCCGATGGTGTCGGCCGCTCCGAGGCGCGCGTGGTCGAGCCGGATGCGTTCGACGGGGCCGTGCGCGGGGACGAGGTCGATCTCGGGGTAGGTCACGTTCTGCTGCGCGTCGACCGTCCTGCCGGAGGAGTTGAAGGCCGTGAGCGTTGCGTCGAGGAAGAGCCCTTCGCTGTTCTTCGCCTCGAGCGCGTGCCGCGGCCGGAGGAGCGGGAGGTCGTCGCCTTGGTCGGCGAGGACGAGGTCGCCGAGCGCGGGGGATTGCGGACCGGACGAGGAGGCGTCGGAGACGCTTGAGGCGTCGGAGGCATCGAGGGTGTTGGACGCGTCGAGGGGCGAGCCGACCGGCTGGGCGGATCCTTCCGCGGCACTCGTGGCGTTCGTGGCGTTCGCCGGCAGCTCTTTGCCGTCGCTGACGGTGAAGCCGGTCTCGAGGACGTCCTTCCCTCCCGACTGGAGGATGAGACGGTACTGGCCGGGCACATCGGGTTGGTAGGTGATGGGGAATTCGAGCGTGCCGCCGTAGCGGAGCGCACCCGCAGGCGTCGCGAGGATGAGGACCGGGCTGTCGAGGCCGGTGACGCCCCCGAAGATGAGGACGCGCTCGCCGGCGCCGTAGGCCGCTTTCGATGCGGCGAGGAAGGGAGCGCCCGCCTGGCCTGCTGCCTGGTCCGCGGGAGCGCCGGTCGCGTTATCGGGGACGGACGGAAGCACCGTGAAATCGCTCTCGTCCCTGATCAGGCCGTCCGTCTCTCCGAGCGTGACGACGTATCCGCCGGGCGTGGAGGGATAGAAGGTGAGCGGCTTGTCGAGCGGGCCGAGGTAACGGTAGGAGTCCGTCGGTCCCTCGATGCGCAGCTCCGGGTCGGAGAGGTTCGTCGCGTTGACGGTGAGCGTGACCGGCTCGCCCACGGCGTATTGTTGGCGATCGAGGGAGAGCTGTGCCGCGGCGCCGTGCGGCAACAGGAGCAAGGACGGCAGCAGGATCAGCAGCAGGGAGAGGAGGAACGGCACGCGGAGGAGGAGCGGCGCGGGAGAACGCGCGGCGATGCGGCGGTCTTCGCTCATGGTCGCACCTCCGTACGCGATATCTTCCCGTCATCCGCTTCATTCCCTGCTCCGTGAGACTGACCCTGTCCTCGGAAGAGGCGGGAGTAGTTGAGCCTGAGCTGCTCGTGTATCGGGGAGAGAGAGAGGAGGAGACGCTCGTAGCCATAGAGGATCGTCGCCCCATCGAGAAGGTCGAAAGAGCGGAGGAGTTCTGCCCGGAATTCGGCGGGAGTGGCGAAAGAGACGTTGATGAGGTTTGTCTGCCGGAGGAGCCGGATGGCTGTTTTCTTCTCGGCGACGACGAAACGGAGCGCTCCTTCTTTGTAGATGGCGGAGAGGAGGGACGGCTCGTCGAGGGCGAGGCGCTGCACCTCCGCGTCCATGTTGCGCAGGTTCGGCGAGGAGAGCGTCGCGCGTTTCCTGAGGAGGGACGCCTGGGCGAGGAGGTTGCGCGCCAGGTCGCTGGAGAGGTCGACGGTGCAGTAGCGGGAGCGTCCCAGCCGCAGTTCCTTGAGGACGCCCTGGGCGACCAGCCCCTTCACCGCCGCGTGCACGTGCGGGTAGGCGCCGCCGCTCCGCCGCGCCAACTCGCTGATGTTATAGGCCTCGATCTCTGAGCCGACGATGTAGAGCGAAAGAATCCGGAGCTCGATCCCTGCCTGCTTCACTGCGCCGCACCGCTGACGTTGTCGCTGTCCGATACCAAAGTGTTGTATATCAAAAAGGATATATAATATTTAAAAAGGTTCTTATTTCAGACTATATAAAAAATAAACTATATGGAAAATATATATAATATTATATTATTTTTAGTATATTTTTACTTCGTAGGAGCGAAAAGGGAAAAAGAGAAAGAAAAAATAAAGAGAGAGAAAGAGTGAGAAAGAAAGAAAAAAAAGAGAAAGAGAGGGAAAAGAGAAGGGAGAAAGAATGAACCTCCCCGGGCTAAAGCCCGGGGTATCTGTTGAGTAATGTTTGTGTTCTTCCGCCTCTGTTGCTCTGTGCAATGTAGTGTTGTAT
>JACWAN010000114.1 GCA_014874255.1 Candidatus Woesearchaeota archaeon | reverse complement strand
GTATCGCTTCTCGCTCCGAAAGATCTCGTCCCCGAGGGGGCAACCCCCCCACTCGACCCTCGCTTGTTTGTTAGCTACGGTTCGACTGGAGGATAGTAACCTACATTTTCATCGCGGCCGACGGGAGAGAAACTTTTTTAAAGGGCCTGTCGTTCCTCCTCGATGTTCTCCGGCGAAGCACAGGGCGAGGTAGTCTCGACACCGGCCGGGAGCGCCCCGACGCGCCGCTGTCGGGAGAAAGAGGAAGCGAGGCGTACCGATGGCGACGATCAAGAAGGGAGATTTCATCGAGCTCGACTACACCGGCAGGCTCAGCGAGGACAACAAGGTCTTCGACACCACGCTACTGGACGTGGCGGAGAAGGAGGGGTTCCGCGCGCGGCAGGGCTTCAGGCCCACGATCATCTGCGTCGGGGAAGGCCACCTGCTCCCGGCGCTCGACGACTTCCTCGTCGGCAAGGGCCTCGGCAAGCACTCGTGCAGCCTCGAGGCGGAGCGCGCCTTCGGGAAGAAGGACGCGAAGCTCCTCAAGCTCATCCCGCTCCAGAAGTTCCGCGAAGCGAAGGTCCAGCCGGTCCAAGGGCTGGAGGTGAACATCGACGGCCACTACGGAGTGATCCGCTCAGTCTCAGGAGGGAGGGTCACGGTCGACTTCAACCACCCGCTCGCGGGCAAGGACGTCAGCTACGAGCTCGACGTGAAGCGCGTCGTCGAGAAGAAGGAGGAGCAGGCCGCGGCGCTCCTCGAGATGATGGGCCTGCACCACCACGGCATCACGATGGAAGGCGAGCAGCACCTCGTCATCGGCGTCCACAGCGCGCTCCCCCAGGCGGTCGCGGAGACCGTCAACCGGATGGTGGCGCGCCTCGTCAAGGTGAAGGACATCAGCTACCACGTCGACGCCGCGGGCCACGGTCACCAATGAACGGCAGGTCTGCGAGAGCAGTAATTATATAAATGAGCAAAGGGGAGAGGAGCAGCAGTCACGGTTGACGGGTGGAGGTGCCATCGTGAACTCATTCATCCAGAACGCGAAGGAAGCGGCCGAACAGCAGACCGACCGCGCGGCCACGAAGAGCCAGATGCAGAAGAGGACGGCGGTCGACGATGAACTCGAGATGCTCCTGACGCAGCAGCGCGCCAAGATCAAGGTGGTCGGCTGCGGCGGCGGCGGGAACAACACGATCAACCGCATGACCGAGGTCGGCATCACCGGCACCGAGATGATCGCGATTAACACGGATGCGCAGGACCTGCTCTACACGAGCGCGGACAAGAAGATCCTCATCGGCAAGGACCTCACCAAAGGCCTGGGAGCGGGCTCGATCCCGAAGGTGGGCGAGGACGCGGCCCGCGAGCAGGAGCACGAGATCAAGAACGCGCTCCAGGGCTGCGACATGATCTTCATCACGTGCGGCCTCGGCGGCGGCACGGGCACGGGCAGCGCGCCGATCGTCGCGGAGATCGCGAAGAAGATGGGCGCGTTGGTCGTCGGCGTCGTCACGATGCCGTTCCAGATGGAAGGGAACAGACGGTATGAGAACGCGGTCCACGGCCTCGAGAAGATGGAGAAGCAGGTGGACACACTCATCGTCATCCCGAACGACAAGCTCCTCGAGCTCGCGCCCGACCTGCCGTTGCACACGGCGTTCAAGGTCGCGGACGAGATCCTGACGAACGCGGTGAAGGGCATCGCGGAGCTCGTCACGAAAGCCGGATTGGTCAACCTCGACTTCGCGGACATCCGCGCGGTGATGGGGAACGGCGGCGTCGCGCTCATCGGCGTCGGCGAATCCGACACGGACAACAGGGCGGTGGAGGCCGTGGAGAAGGCGATCAACAACCCGCTCCTCGACGTGGACATCGGCGGCGCGAACGGCGCGCTGATCAACGTCGCGGGCGGACAGGACATGACGCTCGAAGAAGCCAGGCGGGTCGTCGAGACCGTATCCGTGAAATTGGACGACGACGCCCGGATCATCTGGGGCGCGCAGATCAGCGAGGACCTCGCGGGGATGATCCGCGTGATGCTCATCGTGACCGGGGTGCGGAGCAGCCAGATTATCGGCAAGTCGCTCCTCTCCGAGAAGTCGCGCAAGGGCAAGGAGATCGAGGACGAGCTCGGCATCGAGTTCGTGGACTGAGGGATGACCGATGGCAGTACGTGAATGGTGGGGGAAGTTCGTCAGCTTCATGATACAGACGCAGCGCGTCATGAAAGTGACGCGCAAGCCGACCCGCGAGGAGTTCCGGACGATCGTCAAGATCACCGGCCTCGGGATCGCGGCCATCGGCGCGCTCGGCTTCCTCCTCCAGATCATCAAACAGCTCATTTTGCAGTGAATCGCATGGATGTGTGAAGGAACATGACCCAGGAAGAATTCGACGAGACGCAGGAGCAGCAGGATATGGAGCTCGACGCGGAGAGCGAAGAGCTCGACGTCACCGAAGAGGAGGAGACTCCCGCCGAACCGGCCGAGAAGCCGGTCAAGGAGCAGAAGGCGAAGGACCCGTTCATCGTGAAGCAGGACGCGATCGCCTCGATCCCGATCATCAACACGAGCGTGGAGGCGGCGCGGCAGGCGCTGCCCACCATCAAGGGCGCGCGAGAGGTCGAGGAGGAAGTCGAGGAAGAGGTGAAGGAGGAGAAGAGCGAGGACGACATCCCCGAGGAGGCGAAGAACGCGCACATCTACGCGTTGCGGACGACCGCGAACCGCGAGGACCAGGTCATGGCCTTCGTCGCCTCGAACGCAGGCAGGAAGAAGCTCGGCGTCTACAGCGTGATCGCGCCGCACGGCATGCGCGGCTACATCTTCATGGAAGCGGCGGACCGGCACGAGGCGGAGCAGGCGATCTTCGGCGTCCCGTACGCCAAAGGGCTCCTGCCGAACGAGATCCAGTACAAGGAGATCGAGCACATGCTCGAGCAGGTGAAGAAGGAGATCAACATCCAGAAGAACGACATCGCCGAGATCCTCTCCGGCCCGTTCAAGCGCGAGAAGTGCAAGGTGTCGCGCGTGGACAAGGCGAAGGACGAGGTCGTCGTCGAGCTCCTGGAAGCGGCGGTGCCGATCCCCATCACCCTGAAGATCGACGCGGTCAAGGTCATCCGCAGGGACGAGAAGTAGAAATATCTTCTTTGCAAAAACGCTTTTTTATTCTCAGATTTTCAGAGCATACCACAAGAGATCGAGGCCTGGCGCAAGCGTCTCCTTCCGTTTCAGAGCAAATCCCACCTCATTGAATAAGACATTGTTAGGCAAGAATTCGAGCGTGTCCGCCTCGAGGAGAGGAATCCGGCTCTTCCCGCAATGCGCAATGACATGCGACAATAACCGTTTCTTCGTCTCAATATCGCCGGCAAGATAATGTATGACTATCTTATTCTTCTCAGCATAACCGACGATGAATCCGACAAGGACCGTCCCGTCCATCGCGACAAACCCAACGAGCGCAGGATTCTGCAACTCCTCCGCGACGCTCTCCGGAGCGGCGTGAGCACGGAACCTCTCGAGCAACGCGGACGGAAAGCGCGAGCCGGACGAGGAAAGCTCGTTCAGCATCATCCGAGAGATCGCAGAGACGTGATGATTCGTCGCGAGAATGACACTCATTCCTTGCACCTCAATTGGTCGAGAGTCAACCGAGAGAGCTCTTCTGTGCCGAAAAGAGCAGTGTATTCCTTCCATGCTGATTCCCATGCCCAAGAGCAGTTTTCACCGACGAGGCAGTCGCGACAATAGTCAGGTTGCGCAACATCGAGATTTCCGATGACCATCTCTTCCGGAGAGATATATACCATTGTGTTCGTGATCTGCTTCCAATTGACACTCAAGTGGTCCCAATAGCAGGGATCGATGATACACGTCGGAATGATGAAGACGCCCAAGTTCTTTCCACGAGAGATCGCCCTATCCAACGAACGCTCTACAAACGGCTTGACATCAGCATAACGGGCAACGATCGCCTCTTTGTTATCACTGGCTTGGCCACGCATGATAAGACCATGGAGAGAGACCCAGGCAGAAGGAAAGGTATCATACGCAAAGTCTACGAATTCAGGGAGCTGTTGGTAGTTCTGACGAAGGATGATTGTCTTTACGGATATAGGAAGACCTAACTCCTCGAGATTCTTCAGACCCTCGAGGGTGTCAGAGAAGCTTCCGGGACGCGCAGTAATCGCATCATGCAACGCGGGTTCCGCGCCGTAGAACGTCGTCATCACCCTGTCGATGCCGGTAGCTTTGATGCTCTCGGCAAATGAACTGTCCTTGAACCGGCGGCCATTCGAGAGAAGGATGAGATTCGAGCCATAGGCAGTCTTGATATGGTGGAAGAGCTCGAGGAGATCCTGCCGCAATGTCGGCTCCCCGCCGCTGATCTCGATGAAATCCTCTTTCTTCGGTTTCACGGCATCCAATCGCCCAATCAACTGATCCAGGGTCAGTCGACCTTGTTCGTCGAGGCGTTTCGCGCAGGAGATACAGGCATTGTTGCAGTTGTAGTCCGTGACGAGGAATATCTTTCTCATGAGCGAACCTCGAGTCTCGGAGAGAAATAAATAGCTATCTGTTCAGAAGCAGGCGAGAGCGAATAGGTGAAGCCGACATGACTGAAGAGGACCCGTGAACAGGAGCCGCCGAGGGCGTCGATGGCCGCCTCGAACTCCGCCGCGCGAGAAGGAACGGTCGTCCGGACCAAATCGAGAACCCTCTCGTCCCGGTTGTCAGCGAGCTGGAAGAAAAATGAGAATCCCGCCAAGGTTTCCTTCGTCGTGGAATATTTGTACGAATAGGTCACATCCAACACATCATCCTGGGAGAAGGAGCGAAAGAACGCATCGAGTCCCCGCCGATGAATTTCCTGTTGGGCCAGCCGTTGAGCGATTTGCTCCCGATCAGGAGGAGAGGACCGGAGATAGATCTTGAGATTCCTCCGGACATCAGAGAAATTATCGAGACCGAGAAGATAGCAAGAAGGCGCATCATCGACGAATCGAACCCTCTCGAGGCCGAGTGCACGAGATAAGCCGGGCAACCGATTACGAAGATTAGAGGAGACATTCGGCAGGTCTTGCAAGCGGAGAAAATACGCTTTCAGGCGAGGATTCGTCGCATCCCAATCGACACCTAACCCGTACTCTCGCGTAAGAGGCCTCATGATTGCCACTACCGCCTCAAGTTCCTTAACACCGCAATCCGCTCGACGAAAAATCGTCAGGAGCGTCTCCGGATCGGGTATCTTAAAAAGACCGAAACGCAAGGCGAAAGGTGCAGTATCGCCCACAAGAAGAGAGAACTCCAATCGATCCTCTAAAGGAATCGCAGTCGGATCAGGGTATGCCGCTCCGAACAGTTGAGAGAACTTTTGGAACCCCCGAAACCGCAGCGTTGAAAAATAATCGTGAAGAAAAGAAAGAGTTTGCATGGTGTAATCAATACCAGGATCCTGGACCAAGACCGATATTGACCTGTTGCATCTCTCCGCGAGCGACGCCAGAGTTCAAAGCAACATATCGTCCGAGCGTCTGCGAGTAGATGAGCAGCTTCTGTTCCCGCTTCAACGCAGCATAGTTATCCTGCGAAACAGGCTTCGCATCTTCTTTGCTGACTAGTTGTCCAATATCCATGGAAATCCCCTCCAAAATTATGAGTGAACTCGTCGCACGGCATAAATACGTTTCGATAAATTATCCGGAAGATTTACGAAAAGTCTCAACGAAGATCAACAATAACCTTTAAAAACCCTTCCCTGTTCTTGCGGCGCGTTACACGACCGGACGGCCTGATGAACCGTCTCAGCGACCGAAGCTTCAACAAACCCGTTTTCATGGTTCCCGAGTTGCGTTGCGGAGGTCTACTGCTCCTCCGTCGCAGCAATCGCCAAAATCGGCCTGCATGAATCGGCCGATTTTGTGATTTTGCTCCAAGGCAACGCAACTCGATGAAGGAAGTCAGCAGAAAGGTGATATTCAAATGGCAATGCAATCTGTGGAATCGCTCGTCGAAGGCGGCAAAGCAAGCGCCGCGCCCCCGCTCGGTCCGGCGCTGGGTCCGCTCGGCGTCAACATCGGCAAGGTCGTCGCCGAGATCAACAGGCAGACGGAAGCGTTCAAGGGGATGAAAGTGCCCGTCAAGGTCACCGTCGACACCGTGACGAAGGACTTCACAATCAGCATCGGCACGCCGCCGTCAGCGCAGCTCATCAAGACCGAAGCGGGCCTCGAGAAAGCCAGCGGCCGGCCGAACAGCGAGCACGTGGCGGACCTCGCCATCGAGCAGGTCATCAAGATTGCGAAGATGAAGCAGTCCAGCCTCCTCGGCAAGGACCTGAAGAGCTGCGTCAAGGAGATCATCGGGACGTGCAACGCCATGGGCGTCAAGGTCGAAGGGGTGCACGCGAGAGACGCGCTCCGGCGCGTCGAGGCGGGCGAGTTCGACAAAGAAATCTTGAGCGGCAAGACCGAGCTGAGCGCGGAAGAGAAGAAGGCGCTCGACGAGGAGAAGGTCGCGCTCCGCGCGGAACTGGAGAAGAAGCACGCGGCGCAGGAGAAGCAGGCGAAGGACATCCTCGAAGCGCTGGGCGGCGACGCTGCCAAGGCGCGGAAGAAGATGGAGGAGGCGGGCATCGACGAGCCCATCATCGACAAGGTGGCTCCGAAAGCAGCGGCTCCCGCCGGCGAGAAGAAGAAGTGAGAGCCGCTACCTTTTTAAACCCCTTCCTGTTCCCTTTCAGAAAGGTTCTGCAGGCGCACCCGAGGGTCGCCACCTGCGCCGCAAGGCGCGACAGAACACGATCGGAGTGATACCGTGATGAATGACGTGAACCAAGGCCAGCTTGTCAAGGCCCTGGCGGCGGAACTGAAACGGCAGCATGTCGTCGTGCCGCCGGACTGGGCCGCCTATGCCAAGACCGGGCACCACCGCGAACGGCCGCCCCTCGACGATGATTGGTGGTATGTGCGGGCGGCGTCCGTGCTGCGCACCGTCTACCTGCGCGGCCCCGTCGGGACGGAGAAGCTCCGCACCCGATACGGCGGCCGGAAGAACCGCGGGTATGCGCCCGACAAGTTCTTCGTCGCCGGCGGCAACCACCTGCGCAAGATCCTCCAGCAGCTCGAAGCCGCGCAACTCGTCAAGCAGGACGTCAAGGGCGACCAAAAAGGCAGAGTGATCACGCCGCTCGGACGGAAGCTGATCCACGCGGTCGCCAACCTCGTCCTCGCGAGCGAAGCGGAAGCCGCTGCCAAGGCGCAGAAGGAGAAGAAGGCCTCCGCGCCGAAGCCCGAGCAGAAGGCGGAGGCGACACCGGAACCCGCACCGAAGGCGGAACCCGGCGCTCCGCCCGCAGAGGGGGTGTGAGCGATGGCACGCAACATCCACATCGCGCGGAAGAAGCGGCTCGCGAAGAAGGGACGACAGAGCAGATGGGCGCCCTTCTGGACCGTGCCGAAGATCTACGGACAGGGACGCAGCGTCCACCCGGGCAGGCACACCGCAGTGAAGCGGAACTGGCGCCGGAACAAGACCAAGGTGTGAGGTGAGCTGACATGGCAGAGAAGAAGAAAGAGAACCAGGCCGTGCTCGAGCGGACCTACACCATCCCGCTCCGGAGCGCGTTCAGGAACGCGGCCCCGCACCGGAAGGCGAACCGTGCCGTCAGCGCGCTCCGCGCCTTCCTCGCGAAGCACATGAAGAGCGAGGACGTCCGGCTGGGACAGCACCTCAACGCGTTCCTCTGGGCGCGCGGCATCAAGTCCCCGCCTCCGAGAGTCACGGTGAAGGCGGTCAAGGACAGCGAGGGCGTCGTCCGGGCAGAGCTCGAGGGCAAGACCTACAAGGAGAGCGTCAAGCCGCTCCCGAAGGACGAGGGCACGGGCACGATCCAGGAGAAGATCTCCTCGGCGATTGGCGGCAAGAAAGGCAAGGAGGCCGACGAGACGCCGGTCCCGACGGCCGAGCCGAAAGCGAAGGCCGAGCCCGCTCCGAAGACGGAACCGAAGGCCGATTCGAAGGACGTGAAGTCCGAGAAGAAGCCCGAAGCGAAGCCCAAGAAGGAATAAATCTCTTTTTTCCGTTTCTCTCGTTCTTAACCCACTAAGTATTTATACTACTCGAGAATGCTCATTTCATGGCTTCAGACGCAGCATATCGAGCCAAGGTCGAGGCGCTGAAAGAGTCAAAAGTGATTGCCGAGGAACGGCGGCTCATCAAGGGACTCGAGACTGATATACAGATAAGGGCGAGCGGCCCACTCGTGCTGGCAACCGTGGACGAGACGCCGGAGGGCATCATCGGCTACGCGAGGTTCGCGCCAGGCTGGAGCCACGACGACTGGATGCGTCACGGGAGACTACGGAACATCACTTACCAGAACTCGGGTTTTGTAAACTACCGCGGGCTGAAGCCCGCGGCGTTCTAGTAGGTGACGAGCGTCTGCTGGTGTTCCGTCGATAGGGATTCCCGGTGCTTTCGCTGGCTTTCGGCGACGTAGCGCCGCACCGTTTCG
>JACWAN010000113.1 GCA_014874255.1 Candidatus Woesearchaeota archaeon | reverse complement strand
CGGCTCTTAGGCGAATTCGCCTCCGGCGGTGTCGCCGGCTGCTCGGCAATCGCTCGGGAAGTCGCTGCACCGGTCACCCCCGTAGGTCCTCGGTAGCGCAACGCTACCGGGACCACGGCGAGCCTTGTGCTCGCCTGTGGGGGCAACCCCCCGACCTCTTCCGCCGTGTTCTCCTCATGCCTCGCCCTTTGGCCGGCGACACACCATTCGCCTAAGAGCCTTCGCAGGGGAAAACTAGATAAAGGGCGCCTCATCTTTCTCGGCCATGACGCTCAAGCTGTACCCGGTCACCATCCAGGCAGTCAGTAATAGCTAGCGTGCGCCTTCTCCACTAACGTTAAATAGTACCGATAACCGTTTCATTTTCCGTACAAACGTCGGCTGTGTTGCCTTGGAGCAATGTCAGAAAATCGCCTGATTCATGCAAGGCGATTTTCGCCCTTGCTGCGAGGGACGAACAGAAGACCTCCGCAACACGGCCAAAGAATGACTGGGTGATCATCATGACTACTGAAGGAAAAGGGACGAAAGAGGGGTTCCTCACGATAGCGGACGCGATGAAACAGGGAACGGGCGCGGTCGCCGTGCGCGGCTGGGTCTACCGCGAGCGCGGCAGCGCCGCCGTCAAGTTCGTCGTGCTGCGCGACGGCACCGACATCCTGCAGTGCGTCATCAAGAAGGACGCGGTCGGCGAGGAGAAGTTCGCCGAGGCCGATAAGCTCCAGGTGGAAGCCAGCCTCGAGGTCCACGGCACGATCAAGGAGGACAAACGCGCCCCTTCAGGATACGAGGTCGCGGTGGAGTCGTTCACCGTCGTCGGCACCAGCGACCAGTTCCCCATCACCAAGGACCAATCGCCCGAGTTCCTCCTCGACAAGAGGCACTTGTGGCTCCGCTCGCGGAAGATGCAGGCGATCCTGAAGATACGCGCGACGATGTTCCATGCGTTCCGCGAATACTTCGACGGCCGCGGCTTCCTCGAGTACCACAGCCCCATGTTCCAGGCGACGCAGTGCGAGGGAGGCAGCTCCTTGTTCGCGGTGAAGTACTTCGACGCCGTCACGTACCTCGCGCAGACGTGGCAGCTGTACGCGGAGCCCGCCATCTTCTCGTACGAGAAGCTCTACACGATTGCGCCCAGCTTCCGGGCGGAGAAGTCAAAGACGTCGCGCCACTTGACTGAGTACTGGCACGCCGAGATGGAGTACGCGTGGGCCGACTTCAAGGGCATCCAGGACCATGGCGAGGGCGTCATCAAGCACATGGTCGCGGCAGTATTGGAGAGACACCGGAAGGAATTGGAGATCCTCGGACGCGACCCGAAGAAGCTCGAGCCGAGCGTCTCGAAACCTTTCCCCCGGATGACGTACACCGACGCGCTCAAAATATTGAAGGAACAGTGCAAGATGCACGTCGAGTGGGGCAAGGACCTCCGCACCATCGAGGAAGATAAGCTCTCGCAGCTCTACGACACGCCGATCATCGTCACGGAATACCCGACCGCGGTCAAGGCGTTCTACATGAAGGCGGTCGACGGCCATCCCGAAGTCGTGCAGGGATGCGATTTCATCGCCCCCGAGGGCTACGGCGAGATCATCGGCGGCAGCGCGCGCGAGACCGACCTGGAAGTCCTGAAGCGGCGGTTGCTCGACGCGGGCGAGAAGCTCGAAGGGTACGACTACTACTTCGACACCCGAAGGTATGGCAGCGTGCCGCACGGCGGCTTCGGCCTCGGCATGGAGCGCGTCGTCAGCTGGGTCTGCGGGCTGGACTCGATCAAGGACGCCATCCCCTTCCCGCGCACGCCGCTCCGGTGGACGCCGTAGAAGTTTTTTCTTTAACATTCTTTCCGTTGTTCTTTCATAAATCTGGCAGGACTTCCGAGCATTTTCTCGTCAGAGCACCGGACATGCGACCGCAGAGGATATAAAGATCGGAAGAATGGAGAAAATGCCGTCCGTTACCGGCGGACGGCGGCCTCCCCCTGATGAGAAAGGCGACTGAACTGAGGGACGCTCTGGAGCGTCTCCCAGTGATGAGGTGCTGTTATCATTGAAGGGGGAGGCACTCCCGGTTTATATTTCTATTTCTTTCTGAAGTTCGCGAGGGCGGGCTGATTGACGTTCCGCATGTCGAGGAGGACGAAGCCGGCAGCCTCGACCTCTTCCTTGAGAATCTCCTTGTTGAATTCGTAGTGGATGACGCCTTTCTCCCAGTCCGCGATCGGCAGGAACGTCCGCTCTTCGATCAGCTTGAAGACCGAGCCGAACTCGTCATAACAGAGCCCGTCGAGGTATGTGAACGCGTACGTCGAGCTGTCCGCCACTTTGACGGAGAAGAGTCCGTCCTTCTTCAGGATGCGCCGGACTTCTTTGAGGAGCTTCCTGATTTCAACGATTCGGTTGTGGTTGATGACTTGATAGCTGATGACTGCGTCGAACTCCCCGTCCTTGAACGGGAGCGTCTTGTAGATGTCCTCGACGACAATCCTCGCTTTCTTTCCTTTTTCCGCGAGGCGTCTCTTCGCGTTCTCCACGCCGACCTTCGAATAGTCGATGCCGGTGACCTCGTATCCTTGCTCGGCGAGGAACGCGAGCGTCAAGCCGTCGCCGCAACCAAGATCGAGTACCTTCCTCGCGTTCATCTTCTGGAGAATCTCAAGCTCTTTCTCGTCGATGAGCGTCCTGAGACCGGTCACCTTGTCCGCTTGCTCCTTCCATCGCTTGTCGTACTCTTTCATTTTTCGAGCAGTTCCTTCGCCGCTTTCGCGACGCGTTCCTCGTACTCGTATTTCTTCTCGCCTTCGGGCGGCTCCTCTCCGAGGATGGCGAGCAGTTCCTTCGTCAGCCGCACTTCGCCGTCCGCGTCGAGGCCGTTGATGGGCCGCTGGCCGGCGTGCTCGCGGACGATCCGCGTCTCGAGCTCCTCGTGGTCAGCGACCGCCACTTGGAATTCCTCGAACTCCTTCGCGCTCAGGCGCGCGGTGTTCCGCATCACGGAGTACGCGCCGGCCGCGTAGAGCCGGTCGATCAATTCCTTGAGCTTCAGGTCGGAGACCCTGCCTTCTGCGAGTTCGCCTTCGAGGCGGAGCAGGACGATCCTCCCCTTCGCGTCCTCCACGCGCTCTTCGCCCAGCTCCGCGAGCATCCCGTTCACCTTCTCCGCGGCTTTCTTGTCGCAGTCGACGTTCAGGACAATCCGTTCCTTGACGATGACGGGGACGCGTTCCATCTTCCAGTCATCGACGACGCAGAGCGAGCCAGTCCCCAGTTCCTCCAGCTCGGAGAAATTCGCGGGGAACAACGGTCCGGGATAGACGACCTGCCTGTAGCCCGGCAGCGCGATCTCGTTGACGATGTGGACGTGGCCGCCGGCGTAGTAGTCGAAGCCCGCGGGCATCATGCTGACCGGACTGCTCTCCATCTGCTCCAGCCCTTTCGTCTTGAGCTCGGTGATCGCTGCGTGGAAGAGGAAGATCTTCTCGCCCGGCTCATTTTCCAGAGCGTCGCGGTCGAGGTCTGCGTAATACGCCTTGTCGAGCCCGCCCGCGCGGCCGAGGATGCCGGTGATCTTCGTCCCGGTTTTCTTGTCCGTCGTGAATGATAATACTAATGCGTTCTTATCCCTTTTTTCCTCTATCCGTCCTTTCATCACGTTGACGAGCAATCCTGCTTCCTCGAGGACGTCGAGCATCGTCTTTCCGCTCGGGCTGTAGTCGTGGCTGCCCGCGATCGCGTAGACCGGGATGCTCGCTCCCTTCAGCCGCTGGAGCAGGCCGACCGCGCGCTTGACCTGGTCGAGAGGCGGCACCGCCGTGTTGAAGAAGTCGCCCGCGATCAGGACGAAGTCCGCCTTCCGCTCGAGGCACAACGCGACCGCGCGTTCGAACGCGAGGAGCGGCAGCTCCTTCATGGCTGGGTCGCGCCACGCCCCGATGTGCACATCAGCGAGATGGACGAAACGCATGATGATGGGAACGTGGTGCCTTTTAAATGGTTTCCTCGTCGGAGCTTTATGAACTACTTTATGGTGGTTAAAAACACAATATTTAAATAGCCTTTTTCTTATTCCATTCTGATGCCCCCGTCAGACCATCCGAGAGAGCTTTTCCTGAGATATAGCCAGCTTATCAGCGATGAGCTTGACTTCCGGGTCGCATTCTCGGGGTTTGACTTCTCGGCAACTCCTCTTCAGGGCGTGTCACCCGCTTCGGTATCAAATATCACGCGATTCTACGTCCGTGCATCCGAGCATTATGCCCGAATTCCGACTGACGAACGCAAAGAGTTCACCCCGATCTTCAAGAACTTAACTGCGCGCATCCAGGAATATTTCGCGGAACACGGGCTGTTCCGCCATTCGCACTAATTCTCAGGCGACGCTGAAGTGTTTCCAGTGCTCGAGAACGAACTCGCATTTTCTTAGGTACTCGGCGTATCTCTCCCGGCCTTCACGGAGCAGTTCCCTCGTCCGCGTATCGGGCTCATTGACGTAGAGATCGTTGTATTCCTGATGGAGCTTGCCGAGCAGCACGGTCAATTCCTCAACCTTTTTCCTGTTCAGTCCGAACGTGCGTTTCTTGGTCTCGAAGGCCTCGACGACGCCCGAGATTGTCCCGTCATTCCGGTAATCGACAAGCTTCTCGTGCTGGAACCACAGGTTCATGTCTCCACCTTTTCCCTTTCATCGTCTCTTTCCGCCATATTTAAAAAGATTCTTGTTGCCCTGCTCCTCGTCAAGGGCCCATAGCTCAGTTTGGATAGAGCGACAGCCTTCTACTGCGGCCGGGATCGGGTTCCCGCCCAGAAGGGAGCTGTAGGTCGGGGGTTCAAATCCTCCTGGGCCCGTCCTCTCAGGGTTTAATAATAATCATTAAAAACGGTTCGGGGTTCCGTCAACAGACAGCGCGGGCGTAGCCAAGCAGTAAGGCAACTGGCTGCAGACCAGTCATTCCCGAGTGCAATTCTCGGCGCCCGCTTTGGCACGCATCGTCGTCAAGCTGGACCGCACGAAGAAGGAGCGGGACAACGGCCAGGGCGAGTACTTCGCGGACGAGTCGCGCGACTTCCACACCGAGTTCGGCATCGTCTCGAAGGCCGCGTTGAAAGCCTGCGGCGTCCACGCCGTCGGGAAGACGAAGGTGCTGATCTATCCGGCGACGTTCTCGGACCAGTACGCCCGCTTGCAGCGGGGCGTGCAGATCATCACGCCGAAGGATCTGGGTCTCATCATCACAGAAACCGGGCTTGACAACGGTTCGGTCGTCCTCGACATCGGTTTCGGTTCCGGGGCCGTGACCGCCTACCTCGCGCGCATCGTCAAGAAGGTCTACGCCTATGATGTCGTGGAGCGGAACATCGCGCTCGGCCTGCGCAACCTCGAAGAGCTCGGCACGCCGAAGCGGTACGACGTCAAGAAGGGGGATGCGTACGACGAGAAGAGCATCGGCCAGGAGAAGGAGATCGACGTCTTCGTCCTCGACGTGCCGGAGCCGTGGAAAGCCTTGGGGACTGCCAAGAAGGCGCTCAAGTCCGGTGGGTGGCTCGTCGCGTACACGCCGTGCATCACGCAGGCCAACCAGCTCGCGGACAGCCTCGGCGACGGTTTCCATCTCGTCCGGTGCGTCGAGCTGATTGAGCGCGAGTGGAAGGTCAGCGGGAAAGCTGTGAGGCCAGTGACGAAGGACTTCAGCCACACCGCCTTCCTGTCGTTCATCCGGAAAGCGGCCTGAAGAGCAACAGAGAACGACGCATGATATTACTTCTGAGTGGTTAAAAAAGAAAGATATATAAATGGGCTGTTTTCCGAGGTGTGTCATGGCAACTGGGCAGACAGAACTGACGACGCTTGCCGACGCTGTCCCTATAGCAATCGAACCGAACGAGAAGGCGCGGCTCTTCCATGAATGGCTGCATCACCTGCCGGAGCCCGAGCGCAAGATGACGCTCCGGGACATGATGACCATGTTCGAACTTACTCTCCTGCGGGGAATCCGCCGAGAGCTCGATGGCATCATCGGCGATCCCGACAGGATGTCCCCGTCATTCCTCGGTTATGCCTTGGCTGCCCGTGTCCCTTATTCCGTAGACTGCCAATCCATCATCGACCTCTATCGTCAAGGCGACGAATTCGTCACGACGCGCCTCCCTGATTTCTGCAAACGCGCTATCGACGGCTACCCTTATAAGACCTTATGAGGCGCGGGCCGCGATGAAAATCTCGCTGACGCTCGGGTTACTATCTTCGAACCGTATCGCTTCT
>JACWAN010000112.1 GCA_014874255.1 Candidatus Woesearchaeota archaeon | reverse complement strand
GTATCGCTTCTCGCTCCGGACGGTCTCGTCCCCGAGGGGGCAACCCCCCCACTCGACCCTCGCTTGTTTGTTAGCTACGGTTCGACCAGAGGATGGTAACCTACATTTTCACCGCGGCCGGCGGAAGAGGCTCTTGGGTGAATGGTGTGTCGCCGGCCAGAGGGCGAGGCATGAGGAGAACACGGCGGAAGAGGGTCAGGGGGACGCCCCCTACGGGGGTGACCGGTGCAGCGGCTTCCCGAGCGATTGCCGAGCAGCCGGCGGAAGAAGCGAGGTTGACATCATTATGGCCGCCGCCTTGGAGCAGAATTCGGGCGCGAACATACTCCCTCCGTGGTCATTCCATTCCTGGGTTCTGGAACAAGTCCAGAACCGTTCGTCGTGTTCGGTTCAGTCGCTCTCGCTCCTGACCGACTCGCAAGCTCGTCGTTCCCGAACACCTGGCGAGTAAGAGTGAGCCAGGATCATGAGCGCCCGAGAATAGCCCGGACCGGACGGGAGGGCAATGTCTCCGCAGCGGCCATGATGACAACAGAGCCCTGGCCGGAGCAACTTTTTAAAACGACTCGCCCCTTCCAGCAGGATATGGCCAGCATCGTCGTCTTCGCGGCGCACAACGACGACCACGCCCTCGCGATGGGCGGGACGCTCGCACTCCACTACAAGCGGGGCGATCAGGTCACCACGTTCGTCGGCTCGTTCGGCGAGCTGAGTCACCCGCACCTCCGTCCCGAAGTGATTCGGAAGACCCGCGTGCGGGAGGCGCAGAAGGCGGACCGCACCCTGGGCGGCGACGGCAGGGTCTTCTTCCTCGGGTTGCGCGAGCTCAAGTTCCGGGAGGATTTCGAGCGGAAGGGCTACCCGAAGAAGCTCGCGCGCCGCCTCCGCGAGCTGAAGCCCGACCGGGTCTTCGTGCCGACGCCGGACGACACGCATCCTGACCACAAGGCAATCAGCACGCTCGTCCTCGCCATGCTCGAGCGGAGCCGGCTGCGGAGCGAAGTGTACGGCTACAGGGTCTATCCCCGGTTCAGCACGATCGAGGCGCCGAGGCTCATCGTCGACGTGAGCGCCGCCTACCGGAAGAAGCTCGACGCGCTCTCCGCCTACCGGAGCCAGATACGGTTCTTCTCCTACGCGTTCACGAACAACATCGTCTTCGTCTACCACCTCGTCCGGGACCTCTTCGCGGGCTTCCTGAAGGGGACGCGGTTCGCGGAGACGTTCTACAAGCTCCGGTGAGAGGATGACTGCGGTGAGAGGATGACTGAAGAGAAGGCGACGAAGGAAGAGGCGCGCGGCGCGAAGGCCGAGGCCGAGCGGGCCGCAAAACAGGAGGCCAAGCAGCCGGCGAAGCCGCGGCTCGTCATCGCGACGGACAATTTCCTGCCGCGGTGGGACGGGATCGCCCGCTTCCTGGCCGAGATCATCCCGCGCCTGCTCGAGGAGTACGACGTCACGGTCATCAGCCCGGACTACGGGATTACGCCGCTCGACATGCGGGTGCGGCGAGTCCTCATCCCGACGAGGAGCAAGCAGTACGGCGACTACACGCCCGCGCGCTGGGAGCCGGAGCCGATCCGCGCGGCCGTGGCGGAGGCGGACATCGTCTTCTGCCAGACGATCGGCCCCGTCGGCTGGCTCGCCCACCGGTATGCGCGGAAGCTGAAGAAGCCGCTCGTCGCGTTCATCCACAATATCGAGTGGGAGCTCGTCCCGAAGGCGATGGATGTCTCCTTCCTCAAGCGGCTCGCCTACCCCTTGATGAAGCTCGTGACGCGCTACCTCTACAACCGGTGCGACCTCCTCATCGTGCCCTCGGAAAACATCGCGGAGATGTTCTCGTGGCAGCGGATCCGGACGCCGAAGCGCGTCGTCCATCTCGGCGTCGACCCGAAGAGGTTCGTCAGGGGCGACAAGGAGGCGGCGAAGCGGCAGCTGAAGATCCCCCTGGCGGCGGTCGTCGTCGGGTTCCACAGCCGGCTCGCGCACGAGAAGAACCTCCTCACGCTGAGCCGGGCGTATCTGCGCCTCAAGGCGAAGGAGAAGCGACTGCTGCTCCTCGGCGACGGCGTCCCGGAGCTGAAGGCGAAGCTGAAGCGGGTGCCGGGCGCGATCGTGCCGGGCGCGCAGGAGGACGTCGTCCTCTACCTCCAGGCGATGGACATCTACGTCATGCCCTCGTTCACCGAGACGACCTCGCTCGCCGTCCTCGAGGCGATGAGTTGCGAGCTCCCTGTCATCTCGAGCCCGGTCGGGTTCATCCAGCAGTACATCAAGCACGGCGAGAACGGCTTCTTCTTCGAGACGAAGAACGCGTACGAGCTCGCGGGCAAGCTCCAGCAGCTGGCCGAGGACGAACCGCTCCGTGCGAAGATCGGGAAGGCCGCCCGGAAGACGATCCTCGAGCAGTTCAACTGGGACAAGGCCGCGGAAGGCATCGCCGCCGCGCTCCGCGAGACGCTGGGGAAGAAGCGCGCGAAGAAGAAGTAAGGCGAAGAAGAAGTAAGGAAACGCGACAGGAATGGACTATCGGTGAGTAGTCAAGATGAACAAAGCATATAAGCAAGTTCCTGCTTTTCTTAGGGGATGAGACGGATCGGCAACATCATCCTGGCGGCTTCCCTTGCAGGCTCGCTCGTCGCGCTCGTCGGCTGCAAGGACGACGCGCTCCACGCATGGGAACGGCAAGAGCGACGAGCAGAACAGATCATTCCCACACAGCAACCGCTACCGGTCACGACGACGAATCGATACACGCCGCTCGAACGGGTCGTCGCCGACGAGTACGGGCCGGCGAACGAGCGGAAATGGGTGGCGGACGCGATCGGCTGGTCGCGGAAGAACAGGGACTACGCCCTCGTCATCGACAAGGCGGCGTACACGCTCCAGGTCTACAAGGACGGAGAGAATATCGCGGAATACGCGATCGAGCTCGGCAAGGATCCCATCGACCCGAAAGAACGTGAAGACGACTTCCGCACGCCCGAAGGGAGATATACGATCGAGTGGCGTCGGGACGGCGACTCTCCGAAAGGGAAGACGGCGTTCTACAAGTCATTACTCATCGACTACCCGAATGCTGATGACCGGTTGCTCGGCCGGACCGGCAGCGCCATCGAGATCCACGGGACCGGAAGCGGCCTGCCGGGGAACGCGGGCGGAGAGAACTGGACCGACGGCTGCATCGCGCTCTCGAACGAGGACATAGACAACCTGTTCTCGTACAAGGACCGCTGGAAGTCCATTGGCCACGGCACGCCCGTCGTCATCGTCTACGGCGCGGCGGACAGGACACAGGTCACGGATGCACGGTAAGAATATCCGCCTCTTTTCATCTCTTCGTCGGTGTGCTGCGGAGCTCTTGTTCTCCCTGACGGTCCGAGAACGCGCCCCGGAGACCATAGGTCTTCGGGCGCACGAATTCCCTGAATTCGTTGAGTCGGACACTCATGATTATGGCTCGCTCTTGTTCGCCATATTCGTGTCCGGGCCTTGTTCCAAGGCAGCACACCAGGACGTTGACAAAAAAAGAGGATCCCTAGATTCTCAGGCTCGTCACTTTCGAGATGCCGTGCTCGTTCATGCTGACGCCGTAGAGGTTGTCCGCCTCGCTGATGACGCCGTCGTTGTGGCTGATGATGATGTACTGGGCGCGCTGGCAGTACTTGCGGATCAGCTTGGCGAGGAGGTTGCTGTTGTGCTTGTCGAGCGCGGCGTCCACCTCGTCCATGATGTAGAAGCTGGCGGGTTCGTGCTCCTGCACGGAGAAGAGGAACGCGAGCGCGGTCATCGTCTTCTCGCCGCCGGACAAGGAGCGGATGTCGAGGAACTTCTTCCCGACGAGCCGCACCTTGATTGTCATGCCGCCGTTGAACGGGTCGTTCTGGTCCTCGAGCTCGAGCTCCGCCTCGCCTTTCGTGCTGAGCTGGCCGAAGAAGTGCTTGAAGTTCTCGCTGACGACGTTGAACGTCTTGAGGAAGAGCTCGCGCTTCTTCGCGTCGATCTCGTTGATCATGAGGAGGACGTCCTCGCGCTCGGTGCCGAGCGTCCCTTTCTTCTCGACGAGGTCGTTGTATTCGCGCTCGACCTGCTCGTAGATCTGCAACGCTTTCATGTTCACCGCGCCCATGCTCTGGACGAGGCGCTCGAACTCGCGCACCTCGAGGAGGATCTCCTCCTCGGACTTCTCGCTCGCCTTGTACGGCTCGATGCCCTCGTACTGCTTCGCCTCTTCCGCGACGCCGGCGAGCTCCGCTTTCAGGCGGGCCATCTCGAGCGCGACGCCGACCTTCTTGCCCTCGAAGTCGCGCGCCTTCTCCTGGAGCTGCCGGATGTCGCCTTCCCGCGATTGGATCTCCTCCGAGAGCTTGGTCCGCCTGGTGAAGAGGTCCTTGAACTGCTTGAAGAACTTGGTCTCCTGCTCCTCCTTCTCCTCGAGGTCCTTCTCGATGGTCTTGAGCTGGTCGGCGAGCGCCTTCTTCTCGTCCGCGAACCCCTTCTGCTCCTTCTCCTGCTGCTTGGTGATGAGTTGGATCTTCTCCTGCTCGGGGGCGAGGATGTTCTTCGCCTCACTCTCCGAGGAGCGAAGCTCGCCCTGCAAGCCGGCTATCTCGTCGCGGAGCTCGCGCTTCTTCTCCTCGAAGGTGGTCATCTCGGCGAGCAAGGCAGGGGAGCGGAGCGTGCTGATCCGGTCGCGGAGCTGCTGCTTCTTCACTTTGAGGCTGCCGAGCTTCATCGTCTGCTCCGAGACGTCGTCCAGGACGTCGTCGAGCCGCTTCTCCACCGCTTTCAGCTCGTCCTGCAAGCGTTTCTTCTCCTCCTTGGAGAGGCCGGTGTCCTCGCTGTCGAGGTGGAGGGACTTCTCGCCCTTGATGATCTCGCCTTCTACCGTGGCTTTCAGCTCGCGGAGCCGCGCGATCAATTCTTCGTTCTCCTGGCGCTTGGACTCGAGCCGGGCGACGACGTTGTCGAGGTCCGCCACTTCGGCCTCGAGCTTGGCAATCTTCTCGCCGGTCTCCTTCTGCTGGAAGCCGAGGCTGCGGCGTTCCTTCTGGCGGAAGCCGCCCTGCATCGAGCCGCTCGTGTCGAGCAGATCCCCTTGGAGGGTGACCATACGGGCTTTTCCGACGCCGAGCTTGCGGGCGGCGTCGAGGTCGCGCAGCACGAGGGTGTTGCCGAAGACGTACCGGAACACCTTCTCGTACTTGGATTCGTAAGTGATGAGATCCACGGCGAGGCCGAGGATCGCCTCTCCTCTCTTGACGTTCGGCTTCTCGTCCGGCGCCCGTAGCTTGTTGAGGGGGAGGAACGTCGCCACCCCTAGTTTGTTGTCGCGCAGGTGCCGGATGCACTTCGCGGCCACTTCGTCGTCCTCGACGACGATGCTGTTGATCCTGCTGCCGGCCGCGACCTCGAGGGCGAGCGAAGAGCTCTCGTCCGCCTGCCCGAGGCTGCTCACCGTGCCGTGGATGCCCTTGATCTCGTTGGACTGCTTCAGCTCGAGGATCTTCGCGATCGCCTGTCCGCCGGCGCTCCGTTCGGCGATGCTCATCTGCTGCGCCTGGAGCTTCGCCAGCTCTTCCTTCCGGCCGATGAGCCTTGAGCGCGCTGTCTGGAGCTGGGCCGCGAAGCCGCTGTCCTCCGAGAGCGCAGTATTCAGTTCCTTCGTCGCTTTCTTGAACTCCTCCTTGCGCTGCTTCAGGGCTTCGAGTTCCTTCTTGTGCTCCTTCTCGATCTCGAGCACCTTGGTCATCTTCTCGTCGATCTGCTCGAGCTTGATCTCGACCTTGTCCTTCTCGCGCAGGAGGGATTGCTGTTCCTCGCGGAGCTTGTCGATGGACTGCTGGATCGTTTCCGCTTCCTTGTCCACGGCGTCGATCTCCGCGTCGATGTTCCCTGCGTCCTCCATCTTGTGCTTCTTCCGGAATTCGGCGACGCGCGCTTCCAGCTTGGCGATGGACTCCTCGCGCGCCGTGATTCGCTTCCCAATCTCGCCGCGCTCATTCGTGATGGACTTGATCTTGTCCGCGATCTCCTTGCCGTTCCGGATGAGTTCATCCTTCCTCTCGGCGAGCTTCAGGAGCTCAGCGTCCAGAGTCTCGACGCGCTGCCGCTTGACCGCAAGATCGACCTTGAGCTGCTCGACCTCCTTGTGGAGCTTGACCTGCTCTTTCTCGCCGCGCCGCTCGACCTCTTTATTGATGGCTTCGATCTCGTCCTTGCGCGTGTCGATCTCTGCGCGGAGCTTTGTTTCCTTGTCTTGGAGCCTCTTCAGCTCGTCGAGGCTCTTCCCGGCGCGCTTCTCCAGGTCGGCCAGCTCCATCTCCTTCTTGGTGCGCTTGACGGTGAGCAGGGTCGTCTTGTTCCGCTTGATCTTCTCGTCCAGCTCCTTGAACTTCTGCGCCTGGTCGCGTTCCTTCTTCAGCTCCTTGAGGTAGGTCTTCCGCTCGGCGAGGACGATCTCCGCCTCGTTGACCTTCTCCTCGACGCGCTGCAGCTCCCGGAGGGCTTTCTCTTTCTTCTCCTCGTAGATGCTGATGCCCGCGATCTCCTCGATGATGGTGCGCCGCTCCTGCGGGGACATCTCGATGAGGTGGTTGATATCCCCTTGGAGGATGATGTTGTACCCGTCCGGGTTGATCTTGTCCCTGGAGAGGGTGTCGAGGATGTCCTGGCGCGTGCTGTTCTTCCCGTTCACCTTGTACTTGGACTGGCCGTTCGCGAGCACGATCCTCGTGATGACGAGCTCGGGGAAGTCGCCGAAGACCTTCTGCTCGTTGTCGAAGGCAATGGTGACCTCGCCCTGCTTCGCAGGGTTCTTGGTCTTGCCGCCGTTGTAGATGAGGTTGGCGCTCTTGTCCGCGCGCAGGCCCTTGGCGCTGGCTTTCCCGAGGACGAAGCAGATCGCGTCGAGGACGTTTGATTTGCCGCTGCCGTTGGGGCCGAGGACGCAGTTGAAGGCCGGTCCGAAGAGGAGCTCGGTCTTGTTCGCGAAGGACTTGAACCCCTTCATCTCGAGACGTGTAATCCGTGTCAACTAGCCACCCTTCGCTCCTCGGACAGCGGGACGACCGCTTTTTAAATGTTTTCGTGAGGAGGGCCGCGATGAAAAAGTCGAGCAGCACCCCCTAGACGGCACTGCAGTCTCTCCGCGATTGAACGAGACTCGGTTCCAGAGCAGCGCCAGGAGCGGTAGCCGTCGGGGTGCGTTCGTGAGACTTTCATCGCGACCCGTGAGGAGGAAGGGAAGAGGAACGGGTTGACAACGCCATCGCCGCCTCGGCACACGGCCCGGGCGCGAGGATGGTTCGTGACTTGTTCGCGGACCTCCGAACGCGAGTGAGGATGCGGCCGCAGCCGCATAATCCTGAGCGCCCGACAATCTGCCCGGACCGGAGCCCGCGGCGATGGAAGGGAACGGCGAAGAAAAGACGGTTTGCCTTGCCGGGGAGCGCAGCGGAGCAATTGCTGCTCGTCCCTCGCAGCTTATTGCGAAAATCGCCCTGCATGAATCGGGCGATTTTCTGAGAGTGCTCCAAGGCGGCGCTTCCCGGTCAGCGGTGACGATGTCGGTTGACGCTTACGAGAACAGCCCTTTGATCTTGCCGGGGAGGTTGAACAGCCAGTTGACCGCGTTCCCGACGACGCGCGCGGGGCCGTTGATGTGGAGCGTCAGGCCGGCGCCGTCTTCATACCCGCCGCTCGTCCCCGCGAGCCTGCCGTCGATGTCGAGGCCGAAGGGGATGTTACGCGGGATGAGGAACGTGTAGTTCAGCGTGTCCGGCACCGGGTACTCGCCCAGGTCGTATTCGTCGCCCATCAGCGCGGCGTCGAGGTAGAGCGTCAGGTTGACGGTGCCGTTGAAGCCCGGGTCGGGGATGATGGTGACGAGGTACTTGACGTTCTGCCCCCGGTCGACGGTGGTGTCGTTCGGCGTGATGATGATGTGGAACGGCGCGGGTCGCGTCGTGTTCCCTGATTGGTTCGTCCCGGTCTGGTTCGTCTGGTTCGTCTGGTTC
>JACWAN010000111.1 GCA_014874255.1 Candidatus Woesearchaeota archaeon | reverse complement strand
TGGAGCCATTGGCGGAACAGTTGGCCTATCTCGTAAGGGTCAGGAAGGTGTACCTGACCAAGGAGAGGACCGGGGCAAGAAACTGGTCCGAGGCAGACCCTCCTCGCCCGACCACTGCGCACGGCGTCGACCGGACGAGGTGGACCCCGCTCGAGCATGAGGAGCTGCGGCTCACCGGGAGGCCATGACAATGGTCCCCTCCCCTCCGACGCCGCCTCTCGTGTTCCTGCCGAACGGGACCGGCCTCTCCGCGCGGCACGCCCGCCCGGCCGCCGGCGCGGCGGACGCGACGAGAGTGCTCGAGAAGTATGCGATCGAGATCAACAGCATCCTCGTCGACATCGTCATCGAGTCCGACCCCGCCGAGCCGGTGCCCCTCTATCGGCTGAGCATCGCGAACATCTCGCCGACGACGAAGATCATCCTGGAGAAGATCCGCCAGGAGTTCGTCAGCCGGATGAACATGGTCGACTTGGAGAAGTTCGAGACCGCGGAGCAGGTCATCAGCATCCGGGAGCAGTTCAAGGCCGAGATCCGCGACCTCATCATGAAGTACTTCCCCCAGACCGACGAGCCGACGGTGAACATGCTCGTCAACTACCTCCTCGAGGAGAATCTCGGCCTGGGGAAGATCGAGATCCTCCTGAAGGACTCCTCGCTCGAGGAGATCGTGGTGAACAACCACGCGGAGCCCGTCTGGGTCTACCACCGGAAGCACGGCTGGCTCAAGACCAACGTCCTCATCCCGAGCGAGGCGCGGATCAGGCACTTCGCCACGATCATCGGCCGCGAGGTCGGCAAGGAGATCACCAGCCTCAACCCGCTGATGGACGCGCACCTCACGAACGGGGACCGCGTCAACGCCACGCTCGCGCCCATCAGCAACAAAGGCAACACCCTCACGATCAGGAAGTTCGCCGAGGACCCGTGGACGATCAGCAAGTTCATCAATATCGGCACGATCGACCCGGAATCGGCGGCGTTCATCTGGCTCGCCATCCAGAACGAGCTCTCGGTCCTCATCTCCGGCGGCACGGGCAGCGGCAAGACCTCGATGCTCAACGCGGTCTCCAACTTCTTCCCGCCGAACCAGCGCATCCTCTCCATCGAGGACACGCGCGAGCTCACCCTGCCCGCCAACCTCCACTGGGTCCCGATGGAGACACGGCTCCCCAACCCCGAGGGCAAGGGCGGCGTCACGATGCTCGACCTCCTCGTCAACAGCCTCCGCATGAGGCCGGACCGCATCCTCGTCGGCGAGGTGCGCCGGAAGCGCGAGGCGGAGGTCCTGCTGGAGGCGATGCACACCGGCCACTCCGTCTACGCCACGATCCACGCGAACAACGCCGACGAGGTCGTCATGAGGCTCACCAACCCCCCGATCGACATCCCCCGGCAGATGGTCTCCTCGCTGAGCCTCATCCTCGTCCAGAACCGCAACAGGCGGACGGGGAAGCGCCGCACGCTCCAGATCGCGGAGATACTCACCGACGGCAGCCCGCGCGTCCTCTACCAGTACAACGCGCAGAAGGACGCGGTGGAGAAGATAGCCGAGTCGACGGTCGTGATGGACCGGCTCAAGCTCTACACGGGGATGAGCCGCGAGGAGATCGCGCTCGACCTGAAGCAGAAGACGCAGATCCTCCGCTGGTTCGCGCGGCGGAAGATCGAGGACGTCCACGAGATCGGGCAGCGGCTCGCGAGATACTACACCGGCTCCCTCGTCCTCGAGTGAGGGGAGGGGGACGCGCGAAGCATGACCGCGACATGGCGGCTTCGCAGCCGGCCGAGGACCAGGACATGACGCTATTCGAGGAGCTCGCCAACAGGTACCCTGAGCTGAAGCGGAAGCTCATCATGGCGAAGATCAAGCGCGAGCCCGAGGACTATCTCCGCACCACCGTCATGATGAGCCTGCTCCTCGCCACGACCTTCGCCTTCTCCACGTTCCTCTTCGCCGCCGGGTTGCGGCTCTCCCTCTGGTACGTCCCGGCGGCCTTCCTCGTCACCTTCCTCGCCGCGTACGAGATCCTGCTCCGCCTGGTCGACGTCCGCATCCGGAAGATCGCGAAGGACATCGACCGCGAGGTGCTCTTCGCCGGCCGCTTCCTCCTGGTCAAGCTCAACGCCGGCCGGCCGCTCATCCTCGCGCTCAAGGAGGCCTCGGAGAGCTACGGCGTCGCGAACAAGTACTTCAAGGAGATCATCCACGACATCGACCTCGGCACGCCGCTCGAGGAGGCCCTCGACAAGGCGAGCAGGTACAGCCCCTCCGAGGAGTTCCGCAAGATCATCTTCCAGATCAGCAACGCGCTCAAGATCGGGGTGGACGTCACCACGTACCTCGAGGCGCTCCTCGACGAGCTCGCGGCGAGCCAGCTCATCCAGATCCAGCGCTACGGCCGGAAGCTGAACAGCCTCACCATGTTCTTCATGCTCTTCAGCATCGTCATCCCCAGCCTCGGCATCACCCTCATGATCACCATCATCTCCATCGCGAACATCAGCTTCGACCGCGCCTTCTTCTTCTTCCTCGCCTTCATCCTCCTCGTCATCGAATACCTCTTCATCACGGTCTTCAAGTACATCCGCCCGACGGTGAACATCTAGGCGCTGCCATGGAACTCCTCTTCCTCTCGACGTTCGGCAAGGCCTTCATCCCGAAGGCGCTCCGGCCCCACCTCCGCGCCTTCTTCGAGAAGACCGGCCGGGACGACATCCCGTACGAGGCCTTCGGCGTGCTCTTCTGGGTCGCGACGCTGATCACCTACCTCATCTACATCACGCAGGTCTACCCCGTCATCCGGGGAGGCGCATTCGCCTTCTTCCTCCTCACGCTCTTCGCCTGGACGGGGCTGATGCTCCTCATCCTCTCCGTCGTGGTCGGCTTCGGCTACTTCTTCCTGACGCTGAAGATCTACCGCCGCACGAAGGAGATGGAGTCGAAGCTCGCCGACTACCTCACCCTCGTCAGCACGAGCCTCAAGGGCGGCTACTCCTTCGAGAAGGCGCTCTGGTCGGCGATCAAGCCCGAGTTCGGCATCCTCGCGAAGGAGATCGGCCTCGTCTCGAAGAAGGTGATGACCGGCAACGACGTCGGCGACTCGCTGAACGACTTCGCGATGAAGTACGACTCGCCGATCCTCCGCCGCGCGCTCGCGCTCATCATCGGCGAGCTCGAGTCCGGCGGCCGCGTCGTGGACGTCATCGACCGTGTCATCGTCGACCTGAAGAAGACCAAGGCGCTCAAGGAGGAGATGGCCGCATCCACCCTCACCTACGTCATCTTCATCTCGGCGCTCGTCATGTTCGTGATGCCGGTGCTCTTCGCCCTCTCCTTCGTCCTCTTCTCCATCATCACCGGCTTCGTCAAGAACATCTCCCTCACCGCGCTCTCCGGCCCCCTCTCCGTCGTCAACGGGAAGGGCGGCGGCGTCGACCCCGCGGACTACAAGCTCTTCACCACGATGGCGATCGTCATCATCTCCTCCTCCTCGGCCATCATCGTCAGCATCATCGAGAAGGGCGACATCCGCGGCGGCATCAAGTACATCCCGCTCTTCCTCCTCACCAGCCTGACCCTCTACTTCCTCTTCCTCAAGATACTCACCGGGATGTTCGGCGGCATCGTGCCGGGCGGCTAGCGTCCCGGCGAGCCCGGGAGGACGCCGGCCCCTGAGCGGCTCTTAGGCGAATGGAGTCGTCACCGGCCAGAGGGCGAGGCGAGCGAGGAAGGGGGGCGGAGCGCGACGTGAGGGCTGCCCCCTACGGGGAGGAGCGCTTTCGAGAGGAGAAGCGATTGCCGAGCAGCCGGTGACG
>JACWAN010000012.1 GCA_014874255.1 Candidatus Woesearchaeota archaeon | reverse complement strand
GCCATCCCCCGACTGAAGTCGGGGGCGTTCCTCGCTTCGCTCGGGCCGCGCGTTCGTAACACGCGCTTCGCCCTCGCACTCCTTCCGCGAGCTGAAGCAACGCGGCGTCACGTGCAGAGGCGAAGCGCGCGTAAAGCTCGAGGAAAGCCGCGGAGAGTTACTGCTCATCGTCGCGCTCTTGCGCTCCGAGGTCACTCACAGGCTCGTAACCGTCCCTCGCAGCGTATCGCGATTTCGCGCCCGCGTGTCCACGACGGTACGTCGGGGCGCCGGAACCCTAGAATGCAAAGCGTTCGGGTTCCCGGAGCGAAGCTCCTATGGAACGAAGACGTTCCGAGCGAATCGGCGCGAAATCCGCTTTTGCTCCAAGGCGGCACCGACGAACATCCAGAGTCATACGATGGACGCACGAACGGAGTGAGTGCGACGTGAGCGGTGCAGGAACGAAGCGACCGCATTCCTCCTCGAGCTAAAGCACGAGGTACAACGGACTCAACAGAATCCGTGTACGCGCGGACCCGATGCGGAAGCCTGCCAGCGTATCCACGGATTTAACGAAGCGACCACGGCGCTTACAAGGACGCAGCACCATCGACGAAAGAAGCGAGAGGCGCGAAGGCGGCGCAAAAGGATTCGTAGAATCCGTGCGCCCGGAGACCGAAGGTCTCTCGGGGTGACACCGTCGCGGGCGAATTCGTCTCAGGGCTGCACCGCGAAAAAGGTTATAAAGCGCGGCCGCATCACGCGTCGGATGACACCAGACAGCAGGTTTTTCGAGAATCTCGGCAGGCAGGAGTTCACTGACATCCTCGGGCAAGATGAGGCGAAGCGCGCTCTCAAATCAGCCCTCATCGTCGGCCGCAACGTCATCGTCGTCGGCCCGCCAGGCATCGGGAAGACGACGCTCGCGCGGAACGTGGCGAAGCTCCTCCCCGAGCTCGAGGTGATGGACTGCGGCTTCAACTGCCGACCGGGCCAGCCGCTCTGTCCAGAGTGTCGTGCGGGCAAGACCAAGACGAAGCGCAGCGTCGCGGGCGAGGGCCGCTTCGTCCGCGTCCAAGGAAGCCCGGACCTGACGGCCGAGGACCTGATCGGGGACATCGACCCGGTGAAAGCCCTGAAATACGGCCCGCTCTCGATCGAGGCGTTCACGCCGGGCAAGATCTTCAAGGCGAACAACGGGGTGCTCTTCTTCGATGAAGTCAACCGTTGCAGCGACAAACTCCAGAACGCGCTCCTCCAGGTGCTCGAAGAGAAGAAAGTCACGATCGGGAGCTACGAGGTGGACCTCGCCTCTGACTTCCTCTTCATCGGCACCATGAACCCGGAGGACTCGTCCACGGAGAAGCTGAGCGACGTCTTCCTCGACCGGTTCGACCTCATCACGATGGACTACCCCGAGACGATGGGGATCGAGGAGGCGATCGTCGCGGCCAAGGCGAGAGAAGTGTCCGGCATCGCGTTCCCGCCCCGGCTCAAGACCGCGGTGATCGCGTTCATCCGCGGGCTCCGGGAGGACAAGAACCTCGATCGGAAGCCGAGCGTCCGCGCCACCTTGGGCGTCGTGGAGCGGAGCGCGGCGATGGCGAAGGTCCGCGGGGGGAAGACCGTGGACGCGGACGACATCCGTGCAGTCATCGTCTCGGTGCTGAGCCACCGCATCTCGTTCAAGCCGAGCGTCAAGTACCTCGAGAACCTTGAGGAGTACGTCCGGGACCGGTTCGCGGAGTTCGCGACGGACCACTCCTTGGGAGGTGAGGGGTAGCCCTGAGCGGCAGGGCGAACGGGAAGACGTTGAGACGCAGCTGCGCGGCGAGCAGGAAGCGATTGAGCGGCTCGACGGCAAGCTCGCCTCGAACCCGGACGAGCAACGCCTGATGCGTTCCGTCTTGGAGAACGAGGAGCGCGCCATCGACGACGGGAAGGTGCTGGCCGAGGCGATCAGCCAGGGCGTCGGGAGCTTCACGCCCGACCTCATGTTCCAGAATCTCGTCGAGAATTACCGGAACGCGAAGAAGCTCTACGGCGAGACGCTCATCCGGGCGCTCACCGAGTACACGCCCGATTACATCCAGAAGAACCTTTCCATCCCCGAGTTCCGGGACGCGCTCTCCCAGCGGATGGAGGAGAACATCGACCAGATGAAGGAACGCGGCCTCCTCGACAAGCAGGGCTTCGTCACCGAGTACGGGCTGAAGCTCGCTGCGCTCGTCCTCTACACGGAGGAGCTGGACGACCTCGTCAGCAAGGGGCTCGGCCGCAAGGAGGTCAAGGAACGCGACTCGTACGGCGACAAGGAGGACGCCGTGCCCTACCGCAAGGGGTTCTTCCGCTTCCGCGACGTCGCGATGAAGCAGAGCGTTAAGACCGCCCTTCGCAGGGGGCATGCGTCGCTCGAGCCGCGCGACCTCAAGGCGCACGAACGCAGCCACAAGGGACGCATCCAGGTCGTCTACGCGATGGACGCCTCGGGGAGCATGCGCGGCGAGAAGATCTCGATGGCGAAACGGGCGGGCATCGCGCTCTGCTACAAGGCGGTCGAGGAACGGAACGAGGTCGGCCTCATCGTCTTCACGAGCAGGATCGAGGCGGCTATCGCGCCGACGCGCGACTTCCGCGCGCTGCTGGAGGAGCTGACCAGGATACGCGCCGGCCAGGAGACCGACCTGGCGAAGACGATCACCGAGAGCATGGCGCTCTTCTCCCGGGAGCGGTGCACGAGGCACCTCCTCATATTGACGGACGCGCTGCCGACGAAGGGGAAGGACCCCCGGAAAGAGACGCTGGAAGCGGCGAGCGCCGCGCGCGACGCGGGCATCACGATCAGCGTCGTCGGCATCGCGCTCGACAAGGACGGCGAGGCGCTCGCCCGTGAAGTGGCGGAAGTCGGAGAGGGTCGGCTCTACCGCGTCAAGACCGTCGCCGACCTCGACACGGTTATCCTCGAGGATTACGACGCGCTCGCCGGGTAGTTCGTGAGCCGTCTACGAGGACCGGTAGAGAACCGTACCGCGTTCAGCCGGCCGTCGTTCCGCGCGAGGTAGTGGTCGTACAGCGCGGCGACGAGGATGTACGGCTGCGTGCGCACCGGAAAGTGCTCGAGGAGACTGAGCTGCTCCGGGTGACGGATGTAATGCTGGAGGATCTCGCGCTCCTGCACGGTGAGCTGCGGCGCCATGTCGGTCCGGCCGGCCTTGCTCTCGCCGACCATGGCGAAGAACGCGCGCTTGAGGAGCGGGCTAATCGGCTCGTGCTTCGAGAACTTCTGTCCGAGTCCCGCGAGAAACTTCTGCTCCGCCGGCGTCAGCTCGCGGGAAAGGCTGACGAACTCTGTCTTCAATACCATATGCATGACCCCCAAGAGGTTTCAGGATGCGAGCTTGAGATGCTCGCCTGAACGTACGATCGCGTCGAGATGCGGAACTGACCCTTCCGGGAGCTGCGCACCGCGGACGGAGTCGTAATGGTCGTCGACACACTGATGCGTCGAGTGATGATACCCATGCATGATCGTGATGGTGCCTTGCGTCAGTTCGCTCTTGACGACCGCGACCGAGTTGGGCAGGTAGCGGCAGAAGGCGGAGGCGGAGTTATGGCGGGCGTTCCAGACTTCGGGGTTCCCATCCTCCTCGTCTTCGGTGAGCCGCGCCCTGATTGCGGTGCGGGTGAGGCATACGTTCCCGTCGAGATCGACAAGGACTGCGAGGTCCTTGTCCTTCATGTCGTCGAGGAGCGTCGAGAATGCGCGAGGGCTCTCGAAGATGTTGAGCTCCTGGCGATAGGAGAGCGGGACTTGTCCGGCGGAGACGGTCTCCACGTAGAGCAGGTCCTTGCGACGGTCTTCTGTGAGAAGATGCATCTCTTTGGCGAGGCAGTAGTCGCTGACGAGAATGGTGAGGGGGGAGAGATCGTTTCCTGCTGCGTGACGTTCGGAATATTCGATCACCGCATCCCGGACGGCGACATAGGTCTTCTGGGGCACGGTGACGGCCACATGGTCGAGCTTGATTGGTTGATGGATGCCGGTCAGCCGTTGGAGCAGTTCGTCCTGGAACTGGGGCGGTAAGGTGTAGAACGCGCGCTGGAACTCTTCGAGTTGCCCGACAGGGTCTGCGGCTGTTGAGGCGAAATCCGCGAGGCCTTCGATGCCTGCACGCGCACTCCCTGTAGGAAGCATAGTAGCCATTCTCGCATAACCCCGTGATTTCGCTGATTATCTCTCGTCGGGTGGCCGACTGAGACTGGTGGTGGTAAACCAGTATACACTTTTGTATAAGGAGATATATATAAACCTTTTGTTTCTGGTGTGGAAAAACGCGCACTGGCCGTGGCGGACGTCTCGCTCACGCGCGGGTTACTGGCTGCTCGGCGTATCGCAGATTCGCGTCGCGGCAACGGGTCACAGTCGCGCTCGCGCTCCTGTTTCTCCTCGTAGGACTCGGAGACACCCTGGAGATCCTCGGTAGCGGGACGCTACCGAGAACCTACGGGGATCTCCGCTGACGCGAAGAACGCAGCGACACGGGTCGCAGCCGGCAACACCGCGAAGCGAATTTGCCTAAGAGCCGGTCCGGAGGGCCGCGATGAAAAAGTCGAGCAGCACCCCCTAGACGGCACTGCAGTCTCTCCGCGATTGAACTAGACTCGGTTCCAGAGCAGCGCCAGGAGCGGTAGCCGTCGGGGTGCGTT
>JACWAN010000110.1 GCA_014874255.1 Candidatus Woesearchaeota archaeon | reverse complement strand
GGAGCCCTGGCAAGTTCTTCCGGAGCGTCGGCAGCGTCAGCGCCGACGCGATACAACAATACATTGCACAGAGCAACAGAGGCGGAAGAACACAAACATTACTCAACAGATACCCCGGGCTTTAGCCCGGGGAGGTTCATCCCTTTCCCCTTATTTCCTCTTCGCCAGCGCGTCCTGGAGGAGGAGCTTCGCCTCGTCGCGCGTCACGAAGCTGAGCGGCTGCCAGAGGTCTAGGTACCGCTCCAGCACGGTGATCTCGTGCCGCTTCGCCACCCCCGACAGTTCGGCCGAGATCGCGTCAATCTTCTCGTGGACCTCCTCCACCTTGCGGGCCAGCTCGGTCAGCCGCTCGTTCAGCGCCTTGAGGCCTGCGCGCGTCTCCTGGTCGTACGAGATGAGCGACTGTTCGGTGAGCCGGCCGTTCTTCCGCAGGTTGGCGGCGCGCTCCTCGAGCACCGCGATCCGGCTCCCCAACTCGTTCAGCCGCTCCTGCATCCCCATGGCCGCGGCGTGGGCGGCGGGCGTCTCCCGTCGCGGCGTCGGCGGGGGCGGTCGGTTCGGGAAGAGCGAGGGTTCCACCATGGCGTTCTCCGGGCTGTCCGGCTGCCGGACGGCCGTCATAAACTTTATATAATGCTCTCGTCGGAGTACCGGTATATAAGTTTTTATGCTGGCCGGCGCGTTCCGCCGCGTCAGCCGCCAGTCCGGTCGCGCGATTATTAATCCTTTGTCACTCCCTCCGGGAGAGGTCCGGTCCCGAAGCGGTCCGGGGACGAGGGACGGCGGGGATCGGAATCAGGAAAGAGGGGTGGGCATGATCGAGAAGAGAGGCGGCGTCTTCAGCTACGAGGTCGAGCACGAGGGCGGCGAGACCATCCTCCGCGTCAACGCCGAAGGCGTGCTCCGCGTCCCCTCCATCGAGGACGAGCCGCTCTACATGGGGAAGGCCGTCGACCTCCTCATCGAGAATCCCGACGCCACGAAGATCGTCTTCTCCCAGAAGCGGGACTACGAGTACGACTACGCGCAGGTGCGGCTCCTCAAGGAGGTCGCGATGCTCTACAACCGGCTGGTGCAGCGTTCCTCTGCGTACAGCCACGCCGCGCTCGCCGTCCTCGGTCCCCCCGTCGACGCGAACCGGGCCTACAACGAGCTGCATGACCTCATCTTCAGCACGCTCAAGAACGACCCGCTCGCCGCCTACCTGCGGCTGAAGCGCGCAGCGCGCAGGGAGCGGATCAACCTGGACAAGACGATCACCGTGCAGGAGAAGCGGAGCCAGGAGAAGTACGCGACCCTCCTCGACCACCTCGTCGAGCCGCTCGAGAAGACCGAACTCGTCCGGAAGCTCTCCCAGCAGCTCGCCGGCGCCAAGGAAGGCGACCGCGCGCCGTACCGGCAGGTGTTCGACGCAATCATCAAGCCTGACTTCATGTTCACGCGGCTCATGGCGAGCTATCCGAAAGGCGCCACGGAGACCGCGAACTACGCCGTCGGCGGCACCGACGTCGTCGTCTTCGAGCTCGAGGACGACATCCAGTACCTGTATCACATCACGCCGCCCGAGTTCAAGCTGGACGAGGAGAAATACGAGCTCCTGGACGCGGCGCGCGCGATCCTGAGCGAGCACACCCCGACGCAGCAGGAGTTCGTCAACCCGGAGCGGATGCGCGAGGTCTTCGCCAACATCGGCCACGACCTGCTGCTCGAGCTCGCCACGCACCGGAAGCTCAACCTGAGCGACGAGGAGCTCCAGTCCCTGACCGGCATCCTCGTCCGGTACACCGTCGGTTTCGGCCTCATCGAGATCCTCCTCGCCGATCCGGACATCCAGGACGTCACCGTCAACTCTCCTGCTGGCAACATCCCGGTCTTCCTCGTCCACGCGCGCTTCGGCGAGTGCAAGACCAACATCCTGCCGACGGTGAACGACGTGGAGAGCTGGGCCTCCAAGCTCAGGATCATGTCTGGGAGGCCGCTCGACGAGGCCGACCCGGTCCTCGACACCGAGATCACCATCCCTGACGTCGCGAAGGCGAGGATCGGCGTCATCGCGCCGCCCCTCGACCCGTTCGGCATCGCGTACGCGTTCCGCCGCCACCGCGACAAGCCGTGGACGTTCGCGCTCTTCATGAAGAACCGGATGATGAACGGGCTCGCCGCCGGGCTGCTCAGCTTCCTCATCGACGGCAACCGGACGCTCCTCGTCGCGGGCACGCGGAGCGCGGGCAAGACGAGCCTCCTCGGCGCGGTCCTCGTCGAGGTGATGCGCAAGTACCGGATCATCACGATCGAGGACACGCTGGAACTGCCGACGGAGGCGCTCCGCGACCTCGGCTACAACATCCAGCCCATGAAGGTCGCTGGAGCCCTCGCGAAAGGCGATTCCGAGGTGCCTGCGGACGAGGGCATCAGGACGACCCTGCGTCTCGGCGACTCGGCCTTGATCATCGGCGAGGTCCGTTCGAAGGAGGCGAGGGCGCTGTACGAGGCGATGCGGGTCGGCGCACTCGCGAACGTGGTGGCGGGCACGATCCACGGCGACTCGCCGTACGGCGTCTTCGATCGCGTCGTCAACGACCTCGACGTCCCCCGCACCAGTTTCAAGGCGACGGACATCATCGTCGTCGCCAACCCGATCAAGAGCGCGGACGGGCTCCACAAGTGGCGTCGCGTCACGCGCATCACCGAGGTCCGGAAGAGCTGGGAGGACGACCCGCTCCGCGAGCAGGGCTTCGTCGACCTGATGAAGTACAACGCCGAGACGGACGAGCTCGAGGCGACGGACGCGCTCCTCAACGGCGACAGCGAGATCCTCAAGTCCATCGCGGGCCAGGTGAAGGAGTGGGCGGGCGACTGGGACGCGGTCTGGGACAACATCCAGATCCGCGCGGGCGCGAAGGACTACCTGCTCAAGCGCGCCTCCGAGGAGAAGGACGACGACCTCCTGGAAGCGGGGTTCGTCGTCCAGTGCAACGACGAGTTCCACCGCATCAGCGACAAGGTCCGCGACCGGACCGGGGCGATCGACACGAAGCGGATTCTCTTCGAGTGGAAGGAGTGGCTCGACCGCGAGCTGAAGCGGCGCAAGGCGCGCAAGGCGGCGGCCCGCTCCCTCGGCGAGGGGCTCTAGGAGGCGCATGGTGGACCAGGACGTCTACGAGGAGCTGCGGAAGAAGTATGTGGCGAAGCTCCGGGAGGATCTCGGCGGCCAGGAGCAGGCGCCCCGGACGCGCCAGTACGAGGAGTTCCGCAAGGAATACCTGCCGAAGCCGCTCTCCTGGTACGAGAAGGCGTGCAACGTCTCGGCCGGGATCCTGTCCATGTCGCCGGACAAGAAGAAGCGGCCGGAGCTGGAGAAGGCAATCGCGATCTGCCATCTCCAGACGACGCCGGAAGGCGTGACGAGCTTCTCCTTCCTCGCGCCGATCGCGTTCGTCCTCCTCGCCGTCTCCGCCTTCCTCCTCGTGCCGATGGCGCTCGGCAGCAGCGGCAGCACGTTCCTCGCCTTCTACGCGGCGATCGCCGGCCTCATCCTGATCTACCCGCTCGGCCGCATCCCGTACTTCCTCTCGAACTCGTGGCGGATGCGCGCCTCGAACCAGATGGTGCTCTGCATCTTCTACATCGTCACGTACATGCGCCACACCTCGAACCTCGAGCTCGCCATCGACTTCGCCGCCGAGCATCTCTCGGCCCCGCTGAGCCTCGACATGAAGAAGATCATCTGGAACATCGAGACCGAGAAGTACGGCTCGCTCCGGGAGAGCCTCGAAGAGTACCTCTCCACGTGGCAGGGCTGGAACGAGGAGTTCATCGAGTCGATGCACCTCGTCGAGAGCAGCCTCGTCGAGACGACGGAGACGCGCCGGCTCGAGTCACTAGAGAAGTCGCTCACCGTGATGCTGGACGAGACGTACGAGAAGATGCTCCACTACGCGCACAACCTCAAGGGGCCGCTCACCACGCTCCACATGCTCGGCATCATCCTCCCTATCTTGGGGCTGGTGATCCTGCCGCTCATGATCTCGTTCATGCCGTCCGTGCGCTGGTATCATCTCTTCGTCCTGTACAACGTGACGCTCCCCCTCCTCGTCTATTTCATCGGCAAGGACATCCTCTCCAAGCGGCCGACGGGGTACGGCAGCTCCGACCCCGAGGAGGGGAATCCCTCCTTCGGCCCGCCGAAGAAGGGCTTCCTCGGCATGACCGTGACGCCGCTCGTCCTCGCCCTCTTCGTCGGGGGTGTCCTCTTCTTCATCGGCATCATCCCGCTCCTCATGCACGCCGCCGTGCCGAACTTGGATTTCGTCTCCTTCAGCACGCCGAACACCGATGCGGGGAGCTGCTTCCTCTCGTTCTGCGTCGTCGACACCACCGTGAAGGCGCAGACCGCCGGCGCGCTCTACTGGTTCAACGAGTACCGCAGCGTGGTCACCGACCAGACGACCGGCGACTCCATCACCATCGGCCCGTTCGGGCTGGTCGCGACCCTCCTGAGCCTCTTCGTCCCTCTCGCCATCGGCCTCGGCATCGGCCTCTATTACAAGGTGCGCTCCCGTGACGTGATGAAGCTCCGGGCGGAGGCGAAGAAGCTCGAGCTCGAGTTCGCCTCCGCGCTGTTCCAGCTCGGCAACCGCCTCGCGGACGGCCTGCCGCTCGAGATAGCGTTCTCCAAGGTCGCGATGGTGCTTCCCGACACCGTCTCGGGCGCGTTCTTCCAGCAGGTGAGCGTCAACATCACCAAGCTCGGCCTCAGCGTCGAGGACGCAATCTTCAACGAGAAGTACGGCGCCCTCAACCAGTACCCGAGCAACATCATCGAGTCCAGCATGAAGGTGCTCGTCGAGTCGTCGAAGAAGGGGCCGCTCATCGCCTCCCAGGCGATCATCAACGTGAGCAACTACATCAAGGAGATGCACCGCGTCGACGAGCGGCTCAAGGACCTCATGGCGGATGTGATCAGCAGCATGAAGAGCCAGATCACCTTCCTGACGCCGACGATCGCGGCCATCGTGATGGGCATCACGTCGATGATCACCGCCATCCTCGGCAAGCTGAGCACCCGCGTCTCGGACCTCCAGTCGCAGACGGGCAACGTCCAGGGCACGTCCATGGGCACGTCGCTCCTCGGCAGCTTCTCCGGGGGGGCGGTCGGCACGTACTTCTTCCAGATCGTGGTGGGCCTGTACGTCGTCCAGATCATCTTCATCCTCATCATCCTCGTCAACGGGATCGAGAACGGCGCGGACAAGACGAGCGAAGGCGCGATGCTCGGCGAGAACATGATACGGTCCACGCTGACGTACGTGCTGCTCGCCTTCGTCGTCGTCCTCCTCTTCAACGTCGTCGCGGCCAACATCGTCCCGGGAGGCTGAGCGGAAAATAATTTCATCATCATTTCCGTCGTCGTGAGCATCATCGCCGCCGCCTCGGGGCAAGACCAGAAAAACGCCCGATTTATGCAGGGCGTTTTTCGCAATATCCCGGACCGGATGGGAGGGCAAGACCTCCGCCGCGGCGATGATGCGAATCGTTCCCGTCCTTTTTTTGTTTCAGTTTTCGTTTTTTATCCTTTAGCTTTTTTTAGTTTTAGTAGTTCAGCAGCGAGAGGAAACAGAATGGACCCCAACACCGTCGTCGGCGCGCTCGGCATGCTCCTCATCCTCGCAGGGTTCGCCCTCGAGGAGTTCACCAGCCACAGCAGGCACGAGAGCGTCCTCTACAACATCCTCAACGCGGTGGGCGCCACGCTCCTCATCGCGTACGCATACACGCTGGACAGCTGGCCCTTCCTCGTCCTCAACGCGGCGTGGCTCCTCGTCGCCCTCGCGAAGCTCCTCCAGATCGCGACGGGGCACACGAAGGCAAGCCTTTCTTGACGGTCGCGATGAAAGTCTCACGAACGCACCCCGACGGCTACCGCTCCTGGCGCTGCTCTGGAACCGAGTCTAGTTCAATCGCGGAGAGACTGCAGTGCCGTCTAGGGGGTGC
>JACWAN010000011.1 GCA_014874255.1 Candidatus Woesearchaeota archaeon | reverse complement strand
TGTAGCGATAAGAAGAAACGGAGAGTTGAGGGGGATGCCCCCTACGGGGCTTCAACGATGCAGCGAAGAACGCAGCGACACGGGTCGCAGCCGGCAACACCGCCGAAGGCGAATTTGCCTAAGAGCCGAGAAGGCAATAAACTTTATAAAGCCTGTCGACGGGGGGACGTCACGCGCCGCGGGCGCAGGTGGTAGGACGGTGGACGGCAGGCAGCTACGCATCGGCTTCATCCTCTCCGCCTGCTCGCTCGCCCTCCTCGCCCTCCTCGGATCTTCCGCGCTCGCCTACACGATCACCGACCTCACGTTCACGAGCAACGGCCAGCCGATAGCGGCGATCAGCCCCGGCCACCCGCAGCTCGTCGACATGAGCTTCACCACCGACCTGAACCAGGGCTACGCCTTCCTCGACCTCAGCCAGCTCACCACCGACCCGGGGACGAGCGCCTCATACAGCAATCGCCAGTACCCGTTCACCGGCTGCGAACGCAACGCGACCGCGAACACGACGACGTGCACCGACCAGCTCCTCATCATGCCCGCGAACGGGAGCGTCACCATCCCGTACCGCCTCTTCAATGCGGGCACCAACTACCCCGGCAACCTCACCGCGCAGTTCACCATCGACAACACCTCGCCCGTGGTCACGGGCATCGCGACGCAGCTCTGCGACGGCCAACGCTGCTACATCGGCAGCGGCATCCAGACGAACGTCACCGTCTCCCTTGACGACCCCGACGGCGCGTTCGACAAGCGCCTCGTCTTCTACCGGATCGGCACCCACGTCTTCTCCGTCGACAACTGCACGGGGGACAGCTGCACGGGCACCGCGCTCCTCACCTGCGCGGACGGCGAACGCTACGACCTGACGGTGACCTCGGCGAACGGCGTCCCTACGCAGGACGACGCGGGCAACCCCGCCACGAACGAGACGCCTGTCACCGTGATCTGCGACGCCACCCCGTTGCGGCTGCTCAACGTCACGCTCGCCGGCACGGGACCGCTCGGCCTCGTCACCAACGACGGCACGCTCACCGTCACCGCCACGATCGAGAAGCCCGTGCTGCACGTCACGATGACTGCGGACGTCACGCAGCTCGTCCTCAAGGCTGCGGGCGACGCCGCGGACGCCTCCGTCAACGCCACGAACGCCTCGGCCAACGCGACGGAGCGGCTCCAGAGCGTGCAGTGCACGAAGACCGTGAACGATCTCCAGGAATGCACGCTCAGCGTCGGCTCCCTCGCCGCGGGCCGCAACCTGCCCCTCGGCCTCGTCTTCACCGACGAGCTCGGCCGGACGCTCACGGCGAACGTCACCGTCCCCGCGATCCTCAACGTCTCGAACGCGACGACGACGCCCGCCCTCTTCGCCGCGAAAGCGACCGCCGTCACGCCTGGCACCGTCGACCGCGCAGCCCTCCAATTGGCGCTGGACAACGCGTTCGACTACCCGCTCTTCATCAACTACCATCTCACCCGGCTCGCGCCGGGAGCGAAGATCCTCCAGCAATCGGTGGCGGCCACGACGTGCCAGGTCGTCAAGAAGCCGAAGGCGAACAGCGACCCGTTCGGCCCGAACGACGGCCAGAACTGGAGCGCCACGCCCGCGCTCTTCCTCGACCCGATCAGGGTCTTCTACCCGGACGCGGACTGGAATGAGGACAACCGGCTCGACGCCTCATTCCTCAAGCTGGACACCTCGACGCTGAAGAGCGACCTCATCCTCGTCCGATGCAACCTCTCCCTCGTCGTCCAGCAGGACAACACGATCTACCCCTCGCCCGAGCAGCTGACGCTCTACTTCCCCCTGCGGCTGCACGACAGCAAGCTCGGCACGCCCGGCAAGGCGTTCCTCAAGAAGATCGACGACGAGCAGAACAGCCTCAACACGGGGCTGAACAAGCTCGTCGGCACGGCGAACCAGCTCACCGCCACCTTCGCGCAGATGTGCCAGCTCCAGAACATCATGAACATGCTCCAGACGCCCGGCCTCCAGATGCAGGCGATGGGGCTGCTCCTCATGCAGACCGGCGTCGGCCAGGGCCTCGCGAGCAGCGGCAACCAGCTCTGGAACATGATGTTCATGTCGAGCGCCACGTACTGGATGGGGAAGATGCCGCAGGCCTCGCCCGCGAACCCGCTCAACGGCGCCACCTCCGCCGTGAAGGACGACTTCCAGAAGGCCACCCTGACGACGAAGAAGTTCTGCGACTACATCTACTGCGACGTCGCGAACAAGACCCAGGCGGCGGCCGAGGCGGCGCAGAAGAGCGGCGGCGGCAACTGGCTCCTCGCCGGCGACCAGGGCTTCGCCAACGACCTGAACATCGGCAGCGAGCTGCCCCCTGCCGCCCAGAAGATGGCCGGCGACTACTTCAGCAACCTCAACACGCCGGACGTGGGCAACAGCCTCATCATGTCCGTCGCCACGCAGTGCTGGAGCGGCGTCGTCTACAACCTGAACAAGTACCGGGAGATCGACTGCGGCTATCTCGAATGCCTCAAGGAGCAGGCGCTGGACGGCGCGTCGATCACGCCGTGCGAGCAAGCACGGGGGGTCAAGATGTGCCGCTTCGTCACCGGCGAGATCTTCGAGCTGCCCTACATCCGCGTCATCAAGAACCTCGCGGCCAACATCAACCAGATCGTGCAGTCCCCCCTGACGCTGCTCGTCAACCAGCTCAACTCGGCCTCGTGCGCCGGCACGGACCAGACGCTCAACTGGAAGGGGTTCGGATGCCACCTCATGAAGACGCTCGCCATGCAGAAGGACTTCAGCAGCGTCACGAAGTACAACATGCTCTTCTCCTTCCCCTACCAGGCGGACCTCTGCCAGAAGGCGCTCTGCGTGGGCAGCGCGTGCGGCCGCACGACGAGCGGCTTCCTCGAGCAGCTCTCCCCCGCTTTCGGCTACACGGGCGACCAGTACCGGCAGCAATGGTTCGCGCAGCACGACAAGCAGGCGCGTGTCCAGGTCGCGGACGCGATGCTGAAGAGCCTCCCGGATCTTTCGCATTTCGTCGGACCTGTGAATCCTAACGCTTGGCAGAGCAACACGGCATTCCAGTCCTACATGAAGGAAGTCGGCATCGATACGAGTACGACGCAGGGAGCGGCCGACGCGGCGAGCCTCTGGTTATCGCTGAACGACCTGACTCCTTATTCCGGGGCCGGAACAAGCGTTGGCCAGAACGACCGGAACGTCCTCCGCTCCCAGTTCGTCGCCGGGCAGCCCATCACCTCGGGCGGCCAGCTCGCCGGCCTCGCGAAGACGGGTACTGTGCCGGGCGCGAGCCTCCTCTCCACGAGCCAGCTGACGAACGACGCGATCGCCCAGAGCCTCGCGACGCTGAAGCAGACGCCGACGAGCAACCCCGTCTGCCAGCAGGGAACGACGTACAACAACGTGGAATGCGATAAACTCACTACTGCCTACAACACCGCCGCGGCGAACCTCTACAAGGACACGAAATACGCTCCCACGGTCACGGGAGAGATATGCGTGTGTCTCATGCTCAACAAAGACGGAACCTGTCAACACTGTGGCGGCCCCCCTCTGACCGAGGAGCAGCGCGCCGCGGCGCAGAAGGCTGCGAGCGACGCCGGCCACAAGGCGCAGACGGCGGCGAACGTGTACGGCTGGGTGGATATGCTCTCGAACACGCTCTATCAATATATGCGCGAGAACGGCCAGCTCGATTTCCTTTTCCTCAGCGGGTGGGGCGATTGGGGCGCGTCGCTCAGCGCGCAGGCGAACACGCTCCTCAACCCGGAGGAGTGGAAGAACAACCTCTGCAACCCGGCCGGCGCGTTCAGCGACTTCACGCTGGACGACGGCGCGGTCTATGCGTGGCAGGGCGACAACTACCGTGCGGTCCTGACGTTCGCGGCGGAGCGGCTCAACGTCGGCGCGCGCGCCAACCAGACCGGCACCGCGACGCAGAGGCTCTACACGATCAGCACGGTCGCGGTCAGCCCGTTCGGCGACAACACGATGGGCGTCATCCTCAACCCGGGCGGGAAGAGCGTCGCGAGCAATGTCGCGCTCGCGAAGGGCGACGTCGTCAACGAAGCATACTCAGTGAACGACACCGAGGCGTATACCGAGGTGTGTGTCCTCTTCGCCAAGCCGTTCCCGCAGGCGGGCGGCGACACGAAGTACTGCCGGCCGATCGAGCCGAACGCCTTCGACCGGGGCGGCGTCACGAGCCAGGGGCTGCCGGACTTCGGCGTCAAGGACCCGTACTCGACGAACCAGTATCAGGCGAACCAGAGCGCCGGTCTCGGTACAGGGACGACGGGTCTCGGTACCGGAGCGACGGGTTTCGGCATGGGTGGAGGACTGGCAGGATGAACACTCTCCGCACGCGCGGCCAGGTCGCGCTTTTCGTCGTCATCGGCCTCGTCGCCCTCATCCTCATCCTGCTCCTCCTCTTCTTCCGCCGGCCGCAGACGACGGCGCAGCAGTCCGCGACCGTCGCGCCCGTCGACCAGCTCGTCACGGACTGCGTCTCGCAGGCATTGGAGCAGCTCCTCCGGCAAGCGGGCGGGAACGGCGGCTACCTCGACACGAGCCGCCTCCTCCACAGTCCTGATCCGCAGCAGGGCGACACCGTCCAGTTCCCGCCGCAGGACGTCCCGTACTGGAGCCACGTGAAGCGGTGCGGCCAGAGCACGCTGGGCTGCGCGGCGAGCGAGCAGCCGCCGCTCTGCAAGGACGGCGCGTCGACCTGCCCGTTCGACAGCTTCGGCAAGGACAGCGTCCAGGAGCAGGTCGAGGACGCGCTCCCCGCAGCGACGCTCCGATGCCTCGACAATTTCACGCTCCTCAGCGACCAGTACTCCGTGCAGCAGAAGGGGACCGCGTCCGCGTCCGTCCTCTTCGCCAGCGGCAAGACGATGGCGACCGTCACGATGCCGCTCCTCGTCACCGACCTCTCCACGGGGAAGAGCACGCTCCTCTCCCAGTTCTCGGGGAGCGCGGACGTCGACATCCCCCGGATCTACCGCCTCGCGAACGAGCTCGCCGACGCGGAACGGAACACGAGCTTCCTCGAACGCCTGACGCTCCATCTCATCAGCATCTACAGCGGCGTCGGCGAGGCGCTGCCGCCGATGCGCGCCGTCACGCTCCTCGGCCAGAAGACGTACTGGAGCCGGACGCAGGTGCAGCAGTCCCTCCAGGACGACGTGCTGCCCTGGGTGGACTTCATCCAGGTGCCGAACGCGCTCGCAGGGTTCGCGCCGATCTGGCCCTCGGGGGCGGACGCGGCCGGGCTGACGCCAGAGGAGCAGACGATGTACGCGGGCGTCTTCTCCTACCTCTACGTGCACCCGAACAACGAGACCTATCCTGACATGAAGGCGCGGTTCTTCTACCCCGGGACGACGCCCTACCTGAGCATCAACGGCGGCCAGGAGCTCCTCAAGCCGCGCAGCGCCGACCTCGGCGGCCTCATGTCGAAGCTCGTCGGCCTCTTCATGAACGACTACCGGTTCAGCTACGACCTCTCCTACCCGGTGATTGTCACCCTCACGGACGAGAGCGCGTTCGGCGGCAAGGGCTACGACTGGAGCTTCGCCCTCCAGGCGAACATCTGGCACAACGAGCCCCTCAACACGAGCGCCGCGGCCTCCGCCTTCACCCTCACGGACGCGAGCGTCGACCTCTCCGCGCCGCAGCAGGCGGTGGACAACACGATCAACATCACGGCGACCGACCGGCTCACCGGCCAGCCCCTCGGCGGCGTCAGGATCTCGTACCAGTGCGGCCAGGAATACTTCGTCGGCGAGACCGGCGACGACGGCAGCCTAGTGACGCAGCTCCCCTACTGCCGGTACGGCGGCGCCCTCCTCTACAGCAAGGAAGGCTACCTCGGCAGCGGCACGGACTACGACAACTACGAAGAGAATATCACGAAGGCGTTCGGCTTCGCGCTCTGGCCGCTTCGGAACGTGACGATCAGCGTGCGGAAACGCTCGCCGGACGACATCGCCGCGCTCCAGGCCACGACGCCGACGTACGACACGATCGCGAAGCGGAGCGAGAACCTGAGCAAGAACGACCTCGTCATCGTCAACATCGCGCGCATCAAGGAGAGCCCGTACGACGAGGACCAGCCGCTCGTCGGGTTCTTCACGCTCAGCACGCAGAACCAGACCATGGGGCTCGACCTCGCCGCGCGCAAGGCTGAGCTGCAGACGCTCAAGGACCGGGGCGTCCTCACCGACCAGGACGTCCAGGACTACCTGGCCGCGCTCAACCAGAGCAACGGCACGCTCCTCTCGCCCGAGCAGCCGAACGTCACGCTCCAGCTCGCCCCGGGCGAATACACGATCGACGCGTACCTGCTCCACACCAAGCCCCTCGAGATCCCCGAGGAGACGAGCGCGTTCTGCCTCGCCGGCGGCGGCTCGACGTGCATCGGCAAGCAGACCATGACCTTGCCGGCGACGAACTTCTCCTCGTGGCTCGCGGGAGGGGCGTCGCTCAACGAGAGCCAGCCCTGGCAGCTCCCGCAGAACATCCTCTACGCGCACGGCAGCTACACGCTCTACGTGCTCGAGCAGCCCCTGCCCGCGTCGTGGCACGACCTCGAGTCCTACCAGACGCCGGACGACTTCCTCCAGGACAAGCGCATCCTCGAGATCCCGACGAACAATTGAGAACAGCCGCTAATAATTAACCACTAATAATTAACACTTATCGCTTATAACACATTTCAACGTCGCCTTCATCAACGACGCAATCAACGCTTTCATCATCAGCATCATCAACGGCGTCAACAACACCGTCAACGACGCGACAAACACCTTCATCGCCGCCTTGGCACGATTGACGGGCGCGAACATGCAGGAGCGACGAGTTATACGAGTCGGCCAGGAACGCAGTGACTGGATCGAAGCGACTGCATAATCGTGAGCGCCCGACGATCTGCCCGGACCGGAGCCCGCGGCAGCCAGAGGCTGCCGGGGCGCCGGAACGCGGAACGCGTTCCGTGCGGGAGGATAGTTAGGCCGTGGCGATGAAGGGCCGGATCGAAGGACGTCGTGGCGATGAAGGTCGTGTGAAGTAGACGCCAGACAGCAGAAAGAGTTACAGACAGTAGAAAGAGTTAAAAACAACAGCCACAGGGGATGCGCGCATGGAGGAACGGGACGTGACGGAGCGGACGCTGCTGCAGATGGCGGCGCTCTTCATGATCTACCTGACGGTCAGCATCATCTTCGTCTCCGCCCTCTCGATGCGCGCCGACGCCGCGCTCTCCGCCGTCGTGTACGGCCAGGACCAGGTCCAGGACTTCCGCCGCGCGAACGACACCACGACCGTCTTCGTCTACGCGGACAGCGACCTCGTCAGCCTCCTCGGGAACAGCGGCGCCCTCAACATGACCTGCCAGCCCGCGACGGGCGGCGGCTACACGTGCTCGTACACCTTCCCCCAGGAGTACCAGGCGCCCCGCGTGTACTCGCTCCAGGTCGCGCAGCAGGACGGCACCCCCGCGCAGATCACGAAGCAGTACACCGTCGACGGCGTCCCGCCGACGTTCAACAGGATCACGTACCGTCAGGCGGGCGAGTACCTCATCGCGGACTACTCGGTGACGGACACCTCCTATCCCGGCGACACGAACGGGTGCTCCGGCCTCGGCACGCTCAGCCTCGTCGTGGACGACAACACCGTCGCGACGAAGACGCTCAACCAGTCCGGGTGCAGCGACACCGGCAGCCTCCAGGCGGACCTCCCGGGCAGGAGCGGCCAGGTCAAGGCGTACCTCCTCGCGAGCGACCGGCTCGGCAACACAGGGAACAGCACCCTCCAGACCCTCACGGTCGACACCGTGCCGCCCTCGCTCCCCAGCACGTTCCAGCTCCTCCATAACGGGGTCGACGTCCAGCGGATCAGCACCAACTCGCAGGGCGACATCCGCGTGACGCTCAACCTCTCCATCCAGGAGGACGCGCTCGCTTCCGCCGTGGCGGACGCCTCCGCCCTCACCACCGACCCCTCCTTGCAGCAGGCGTACAAGGCGCTCAAGCTCGACTGCGTCCAGGACGGCGGGCTCTACGACTGCACTGCCGATAACCTGAAGCTCGACCCGGCGAACGAGACGGTCACGATCAACCTCGCCGCGACGGACGCGAAAGGGAACCGGGCCACGGGCGTCGCGACCAAGGTCCTCACGATCGAGAACACCAACCCGACGATCACCTACCTCGGACGAGCGGACCCGCGGTGCGACGGCACGTGCTACGCGCGGAGCGGCGCGAACCAGCTGCTCGCGGAGGTGAACGCGCCCGGCGGCATGGCCGGAGCCGGCCTCTTCGTCTCCTTCGGCGGCAGCGCGGCGGCGGCGACGAACTGCAGCAGCGCGGACGGCACGACCTGGGACTGCGCCATCACCGCGCTCCTCCCTGAGGCGCCGTCCGGCAGCACGCAGACCCTCACTATCCTGCCGAGCTCGATGGACGACCTCGGCAACGCGTTCACGGGCAACCTCACGCGATCCTTCATCGTGGACAACGACCCGCCCAAGCTCGTCGGCACGCCGACGGCGGACCTCTCCTGCCCCACCGCGGACCAGACGCTCACCGTGAACGCGACCGCGACGGACAGCGTGGCGCAAACGCTCGTCATCAGCGCGAACGTCTCCGCCGTCACTGATCAGGACGCCGCCACCGCGGACTGCACCCCGGTCGGGAACAAGACCTTCACGTGCTCGCTCCCCATCAGCGGCTTCGTCAGCGTCCACACCACCGCGACGGTGCCAATCGCGATCACCGACCAGGCCGGGAACGCCGTCAAGATGCAGATGCCCCTCGAGGTCTGCGAGGCGGAGAACGAGGCGACGCCGAACTACATCACCCGGATCGGCCTCGCCGGCAGCGCGCCCGCGGTGGACAAGCGCATCGCCAGCCTCATCCCGTTCCGCGTCGTCCTCCCCCTCACCATGACGATCACCGGCGGGGCGCGCGTCCTCCAGGTGTCGCGCGTCACGTGCACGAACGACTTCATCGTCGGCCCGTCGTACGTCGTCAACGACTTCTCCTCGGCGCCGGTCCTCGTGACCTCGTACCAGTACCGGGGCGCGTGGCCGAAGAAGGAGGTGCCGCTGAACTGCACCCTCGACTTCACCATCCGGCGAGGCAACACCGTCTACTCGAAGCCCGAGCAGGAGAACGTCACCGCGTCCCTTCCGCTCGTCGGCCAGGAGATCGGCAACCCGGGCGCCGCTATCAAGCAGAAGGAGAACGGCCTCGTCCAGGATATCAACGGCCTCCAGGGCAGCATCGACAGCAAGGCCCGGCTCGACAACACGATCGGCAAGCTCTGCAACCTCGCCGAGACGATCGGCAACATCAACTCGGCGTTGCAGGCGGTGAAGGCGGTCCTGTATGGGATTGCGATGGTTTTGATGGGAACGGTTTTTGGAGCGACCGCAGGTATTGCGCTCTGGCATCACGCGAACATCGGTCTCAGCAACATCGGCGCGACCGTGAACAAGTACATCTGGCCCATCGGCTGGATGCCGACCTCCTCGAGCGCCTTCTCGACGCAGATCGTCGGCTACCTCGTCAAGTGGACGTGCGGCCTCTACGAATGCAAGATGTACGACGCGAGCACCTGGGCACAGATTGGGATGGAAGTCGGACAGTATGAGAACGTCTTTCATATGAATGAGGTGCCTGTGACCGACACCGTCACGACTTCAAACACATATTATATTCCTGATTTCTCCTCTTCTAACGATGTCGCTTCTTGGTATGGCTACACTCCCTCACTCTCCGATAAATCGGTTACAATTACATCAACGTACCATGTCCAGTCAGTTGTTTCTGCGGTTCCAGGCTCTAATCTGTATAACGATATGTTGAACCAGAACAAGGCCTTCGTCGACTCCATCCCCGGCGACAACTGGATCGTGAACCCGTACCGCTCGACGGAGTACGACGCGCTCTGCATCCCGGCGCAATTGTACAACCTGCGGAAGGAGAAGCAGCTCAAGTGCATCGAGCTCAAGTGCATCCGCGAGGTGGCGCCGACGGGCGTGCCGATCACGCAGTGCGAGCAGAACTACGCGGCGCAGAGCTGCCTCTACCTCGAGAGCGCGCAGGCGAAGATGGGGTCGAGCATCACCGACATCCTCGAGAAGGCGGTGGCAGCCATCGCGCTGCAGACCGCTATCGGGTTCGGCATCCAGTGGGCGTTCAAGAGCCAGTGCGCCGCCTTGTTCAGCATGACTGATCCTGGGGCGGTTCTCGCGTCGACGGCAGGAGGGAGCGCGTCCACCTGTACGCTCATTGATCAGGCAGGCGTTCTGCAGTGGTCACTTCCTTATTGCGGCGCGAAAGCGGTCGCGTGCGGCCTCGCGCAATCCTATTTCAACTTCGAGGAACTGAGCAGCTTCGCGCACAGCCTCCGGTCGCAGAACAGCGACGTGCCGTCCGGCCAGGACTATTGCGCCGGCCTGCAGGGCGTCAAGCCGGACTCGACCGCCAGTTCTGGAGGTGGTCTCCTATGAGACCGCTCGCCCTCATCCTCCTCGCTTTCCTCGTCGCGACGTTCTGCCTCGCGCCGGTACTCGCAGACAATCCGATCACGAGCCCGCTCACCAACCTCGGCGACGCGTTCAGCCAGACCTTCGGCGGCTCGTCCGGTGGCACGTACGTCCTGCCCTGGTACCAGGTCCAGGACTGGGAGATCCAGGTCTGCACGCGCGGCCTCAGCACCAACCTCGCCTACGATCCGAAGGCGAACCGGATCGTGAGCTACCGCATCTCCTCCCCGCTCTACACGGACACGGTCACGCTCCTCGCGAAGAGGATCGAGACCGGCAACCTGACCTATTACGAGGTCGGCTGGTACGTCCAGCCCTTCACGGGGAGTTTCAAGGTGAACGTCACGCTCCTCACGGACGCGGGCGAGAAGTACACGCTCGCCAGCGGGACCGCGTCCCAGCAGACCGCGTTCGACGGGTACAGGGCGTTCCCCGTGCCGTGCAATCCCACGATATACAGCGACGCCTGCCTCCCAGTGAGCGGCAACTTCACCAAGGTGCGGCTCGACTGGAAGAGCGGCGGCCAGGACCAGTACCTCCTCAGCAAGTTCGTGAAGGTCAACGAGACCAACCAGTGATCAGGATGAAAACGACGGTGAGAACCGGCAAGAAAGAGACCGCACCCGCGAAGACTGCGTCACCGACGGGTTACTGGCGCAGCCACGCGAAGCGCTACGCCGACTCCTGGCGTTCTCCGTGGCGGTGGCGCACCCTGCTGCACGTCGGCCTCGACCTGCTGCTCATCGCCATCCTCCTCACGCTCCTCATGGTCAACAGCGCGGCGTGGGACGCCGTCGCGACCCCTCTCGTCCCGACGCTCCAGGCGGTGGCGCAGCTCGAGAGTGCGGGGAACGCGACGACCGCGGACCGGGTCGCGCTCCTCAACGCGTACAAGCCGGACGTCAACGGCGCCATCCTGAAAGGGGTGCTCGCGACCCTGGCGCTCGGCCTCGCCTTCGCCGCCGCGTACGCGATCGTCAAGACGAGAATCTGGGCATCGCTCCAGCAGCGGCCGTTCGTCTGGCGCCGCTACGGGAAGAACCTCCTCGCCACCGTCATAGCGGCGCTCCTCCTCTTCGGCGTCCCGTTCGGCATCCTCTATCTCAGTCCGGCAGCGGCGGCCTACACGTTCTTCGCGCTCCTCGTCCTCGCCTTGCTCGTCCTGCCGCTCCTCTACGCCGCGGAACGCTGGCGTCCGCTCCTCTCCTGGCGGCTCATCGGCGGCTATCTCGTCGTCGCGGCCGCCGAGCTCGTCACCTGGCTCGTCGCTGTCAACCTCATCGCGCTCACCGTCTGGATCAACGAATGGCTGTACACGGCGCTCTTCGCCGCGTGGACGCTCCTCTTCCTCGCCTGGGGCCGGGGCTACGTCGGCACGCTCGTCAAGGAGCAGGTCAAGGGTGGGGCCCGATGAGCCGGAGAACGGACCGGAAAGGACAGGTGACGCTCTTCGTCCTGCTCGGCGTCGCGCTCCTCATCCTCATCCTCGTCTTCCTCTTCCTCAAGCCGCGCACGCAGCAACAATTGCCGTCCGACTTCCAGGCGGTGCAGGACCGGATCCAGGGCTGCCTCCGCGACACCACCGTGGACGCGCTCCAGCTCATGGCGTCGCACGGCGGCTACCTCGACCCGTTGGACGCGAACGACACGGGACGGCAGCTCGTCCTCGACCCGCAGCATCCGACGGCATCGGACCTGCTGCGCCTCAACCCCTCGGACAACGAGAGCGCGGTCCCGTACTACTACTACCTGGCGGGCAGCAACACGTGCCAGCTCTGCCTCCTCACCACGCTCACGCCGACGAAGGAGCACATGGAGCAGGACGCGGAGAAGTACGTGCTGGCGCACCTCCACCAGTGCTTCGCCTTCGACCAGCTCCCGAACTACCAGGTAACGGAAGGCGCGAAAGAGACCCTGACCATCACCCTCGACAACGAGAGCGTCGAGATCGAGTATGACCACCCTTTCACCATCGCGCGCGGCCAGCAGAGCGCGAAGCAATCGGTCTTCACCCAGCAGCTCCCCCTGCCGTACCTCCGTTATTATGAGGCCGCAGTCGCCATCACGCAGAAGGAGATCGACACCCAGTTCCTCGAGAACTACCTCATGTATCTCGTCAGCGCGTACAGCGGCCTCGACCAGCAACTGCCGCCGCTCGCGGGCTACGAGGAGAGCTTCACGCCGCACCTCTGGATCCTGTACAACGTCCAGCAGGAGTACCGCCAGCTCCTCTACAGCACGACGCCCAGCCTCCAGGTGATGGGCACCGAGGGCTGGACGCCGCCGCCAGCGGTGAACGACACCTACGTCCAGGGCTTCCTCAAGACGATGCAGCTTGACCTCCTCAACGGCACCAATCTCGGGCAGCAGCGCTTCCGGGTCAGCTTCCTCTCCCCGGACATGCCGATCTACCTCGACGTCAACCCGCGCGCGGGCCAGGTAATCCGGCCGCGGACCGAGAGCCAGGGCGGCATCTTCCTCATCCCGGCGCGGCAGCAGAACTACTACGACTTCTACTACGACATCAGCGCGCCCTTCATCATCGAGATCCGGCAGGAAAACGCGCTCCCCGGCCGGGACTTCAGCTTCCTCTTCGCCCTCGAGGGGAACGTCCGCGAGAACAAGAACATGGCGCAATGGCTCCTCGGACAGGGGACGATCCCGTGGAGCTACGACTTCGTCAAGTACAAGATCACCGATCCGGCGAGCGGCCTCCCCGCGAACGAGACCCCGGCGGCCGAGCCGTACCAGCACAACGACTCCCTCACGACGCTCCTCTGCGACCCGACGCAAGCGGTCGTCCCCGTCACCGCAAAAGTCTTCGACGGCCGGACGGGGCAGCCCCTCCCCAACGTCACGTTCAGCTACTCGTGCGGCCTCTACGCCACATGCGACGTCGGACAGTCCGCGCCGGACGCGCAGAACATCTACGACCGCCTCGACGCCGAGCTGCCGCAGTGCATCGGCGGCATCCTCACCGCGGAGAAAGCAGGGTACAGCACACAGAGCGTGCGGATCTCGACCAGGGAAGGGAGCCCGGTCGCGGTGCCGGACCTCTCGCTCGACCCGTACGTGACGAAGACGGTGCGTGTCGTCAAGGAGCCGCTCACCATCAAAGCATCCGGTTACGGTTTCGACCTGGGCGAGGAGAAGCTCCTCGACCAGAACGACACGGTGATCATCACGTTCACCCGCCAGCCGCAAGGGGCGGGCGACTCGCCGGTGAGCGCGACCGCGCTCTTCGACAACGGGACGAACACGAGCGACGTCTCCCTCATCCCCGGCCTCTACGAGGTCAAGGCGACGTACATCGACGCGAAGGGCCGCACGATCCTGAAGGGGTGCGAGAGCGTCCACGGCCAGGACCTCCCGGACAAGGACGTCGTGGTGAAGCCCGCGCCGTGGGGCGGCCTCGACCTCTCCAACAGCACGCACTACTGGCAGGTGCAGCGCGACCAGCTCTACGCGGACAACGTCCTCGTCGTGCCTATCTTCGTCGCGCCGCCGCCGCGTTGCCTCGACGACCTCGACTTCATGAGCGACCAGGTGATGTTCACCCGTTCCTTCCCCGACAAGGCCGACCCGCGCTTCGAGCCGTCATGAGGGCGTAAACAGGGGATAATGCCTCACGCACTTTCTTCCGTCATCTTCTTCCACAGCGTCATTGCCGCCGCCTTGGAACGATACCAGAAATAGCGCCGATTGATGCAGGCGCGATTTCGCAAGACCCCGGACCGGAGGGAGGACGATCTCTCCGCCGCGGCAATGACGTAGATGCGGCTCTCCGTCTCCCGTTTTTTTTTTTAGAGTTTTCTTAGAAGCGGTTCACGACGCGAAGCTGCCGATGGACGGCTGCGTCGCCGGCTGCGTCGTGTTCGTCGAGTTCTCGAGGGTGCCGATGTGTTGCACGTTGTCGCAGAGCTGCTTCTTGTCCGGGCTCACCAGCTTGGCGCAGTACGAGTAGTCCCCCTTCCTGAGGATGGCCGCCATGTAGCACGCATCCCGCTCCTCGTCGCCGATGATGGCGGTGCAGTGGCTCACCTGCTCGTCCGTCATCGCGATGAGGCTGAGGCACTGGTCGTGGTTCGCCTGGTTCTTGATGCCGGCGCAGATCCCTTCCGCCTTCGCGGAATCGCCCGCCTTCGCCGCGGCCGTCGCCTCGTCCGTCGGGTTCGACTGGTCGGTCACGATGACAATCGGCGGCCCCGTCGGTTGCGGACCGGTCTCGTTCGTCGTGTTCTGCGACGGCTGCGGCGCAGCCGCGTTCTGCACGGTGAGCTGCTGCGACGCGGACGCCGGAGAAGCGCCGCCGTAGTCCGCGCTCACCTCGACGGTGTAGCTGCCCTCCGGCGCGTCCGCGGGCACGGTGACCGGCTGGTTGAAGCTGAGGCTGGTCGTGATCGCCCTGGTCGTCGTCGCGGCGACGATCGGCGTGCCTGCGCTGTCGACGAGTTGATAGGAGAACGCGACGTCGTACCGTCCGTTGCTGGTCCCCATGTTCGTCGCCTCTATCTGGGCGTTCACCTTGTCGCCCGGCGCGGCCGTCGTCTTGTCGAGGGAGATCCTGACGTCGAGCAGCCGGGCGGGCGTGGAGCCGTCGGAAGAGACCGGTGCCGGACTCCCGTTTCCGGCGAACGCGCCCCGGAAGTAAAGGAGGCCGAAGACGAGCGCCGCGGCGATGAGGAGGAGCAGCGCCAGTTTCGCCACCGTGGCGCCGGGCATGTGGACTTCGTGCCGGATGACCGGCTGCCCCGTGGCGGCGCCGATAGCGGCGTCCACGTCAGAAGCCGCGTACCCCTGGTCGAGCAGATAGGGGCGGAGCTGCTCGACCTGATAGCCCTGATTGAGATACGTCCGGAGATACGACGCGAGCTGGCCGGCCGCGCTCGACGGCTGCTGGCCCGTAGCGGGCGCAGGCGCGTTCCCCTGACCCTGGCCGAGCGCGCGGAACGTCGCGTCGACGAGGCTCTGCGGATACCCGTTCTGCAGGAGCGAGGCGCGAATCTGCTCCTCGGTATAGCCCTGCCGCAGCAATCCGCCCACATACTCCGCAAGAGACCGGTCGCTCACCTCAGCACCCAAAGCAGAAATGATGGCGTTTCTTTAAAAAACTTGTGTGCCTCTCCCATCGAAGAAACATTTATATGTCCTTCTGCATTGGAGTGCTCTTATGGGTGATGTCATCCCGTTCAAGAAGAAGGAGGAGCCTCCTAAGCCGAAGCTCCCGGAACATATCCAGAGATTCTACGACCTCTCGAAGAAGGTCGAGGGCGCACTCAAGACGACGGAGCATCATCACCGGAAAGCCCACCTGGCTGGCGAAGAGACGATCAAGGACAAGAATGGGACGATTGACTACGACTTGCTCAAGCAGGGCGATTATCAGGAGAAGTTTGCCAACGCGATGAGCGACACGTATTTCGACGCCGCGAAGAAGTACTTCAAGATCGGTAAGGATGCGAAGGGCGACGCGGTCTGGAACGAGCAGCTCATCCATGCGTATACTGGCACGACGAAAGCGCAGATGCTGGATGCGATTAGGAACGAGAAAGACAACTTTTCCTACGACACTTTTTTCAAGGAGTACCAGAGCAAGTTCATGAGTCAGCTCCAGAACACGCTCGCGCCGATCCCCGGTTCGCATCTCAAGAAGGAGCATGTCGCTGACATCCTCAAGCACGCCGGTCTCGACAAGATTGTTGACGGGGAGAAGATCGGCGTCAATGAGGTGTCTGCGCTCCTCGGGGTCTATCGCAAGGAGAAGACAATCGGCAAGAATGTCCTTCAACGGGTGGTCCATGATTATGCGCTCAAGGACAAGACCTATAGAACTGACTACGTTGAGAAGAAAGCCGCTTAGGGGTTCCTTTTTTAGTTCATTAAATCCGTGGATACCTCGTGCTTTAGCTCGAGGAGGAATGCCGCCTTGGAGCAAAAGCAGATTTCGCGCCGATTCGCACGAAAGCCACAGCTTTCGGCGCCCCGACGTGCCGTCGCGGGCATGCAGGTGCGAAATCGTAATACGCTGCGAGGGACGAGCAGTAAATCTCCGCGGCTTTCCTCGAGCTTTACGAGGGGATACGCTAGCGGACTTCGGGTCCGCGCGTACAGGGATTTTTCGAATCCCTTGTACCCCCGCCTTTAGACCGGGGAGGTTCATTTATAAACAACACCGAAAGGTATATAAATCAGTTCCACTAATGATACCACTAAACAGTACTAAACAAACATCCAGATAATTGCTGTGAGGTGCTACGATGGCAGACAAGGAGAAGATCGACGAGAAGATCGAGAAGATGCTCAAGGCGCTGAAAGGGACCGACACGGCGCTCGCGACGCACACTCACCATCTCAATATGGCTACGGTCCGGGGCATCGAAGCGCTCGGCTATGACGAAAACGGTCGCCTCAAGTACAACCGGTTCGATAAGACCGAGGATGGCAAGGAAGGGGATGGCGCGAAGACGGTCAGCGACGCGGCGAACAAATACCTCAATGGCGTCCTCGAGAGCCGCATCAATGCCGCCTCGAAAGGGAAGTTCGATTCGAAGAAACTGGCCGCCGACGAGATCGCCCGTATCCAAAGCGGCTATTTTGGCGTCACTTCGCAGGACATCTACGAGGCTGCCGGCCAGATGAAGGCCGGATTCTCTCCGGAAGCCCTGAAGAAGGCTTTCGAGAAGCAGATCGGCCAGTCGCAAGGTGTCATCAAGCGGACCAACCTGACCCTCGCGAACGACCTCGAGAGAGACAAGGTCCTCAGCTACGTCGGTCTGGACAAGGGCGAGCTCAAGAGCAGCGTCAACAAGGATGCAATCGAACCCGCCCACCTCCTCTCCCTGCTCGATGTGTATCGCAAGGAGAAGGCAATCGACAAGTCCACGCTGGAACAGCTGGGCCTCTACAAGAAGTAGACGCTCAACCTTTTTTTCTTTCTCTTTTCTTCTTTCTCATGATTTTTCTCTGCGTAATTCTTCCGTTCTTCTCGTCATAATATTTATAAAGCACATTGGGTTCTGACAGTTTTGGCCCGTCGATGACGGGGCAAGGTGATGCTCATTGGCGAAGAAAGAGGCGAAGAAGGGTTCTCAGGACGCTCCCGTTGATCAGCTGACCGGCGTCGAGGCGCAGCTCACGGCCGAGCAGCAGCTCCCGGACGAGGCGCGGAAACGCCTGGAAGCGATCAAGTCGCTCCTGGAGAAGTTCGAGAAGAAGGTGCGCGCCAAGTTCGAGGACTACACCATGGGCATCGCGCTCCTCCCGCCGGCGAAGGAGGAGGATCGCAAGGAGGACATCAACGTCCTGGTGCTGATGGACGACTCGGACAGCACGAAGATGGCGAAGGCCGACCTCCAGCAGAAGCTGCAAGGATTGGTCGACGCGCAGGCGCAGGAGGTGGAGAAGAACCTCAAGCCGGAAGTCCTGCTCCTGAGCGAATTGTGGCAGGCGTGCTACGACGGCAAGCATGACTTGCTGCAGATGATCGCCATGAGCGCTCCGGTCTACGACGGCGGCATGCTCGCGGCCGTCAAGATAGCGGAGATCCACAAGACGATGGTCCTGAAGAAGTTCGAGAAGTACATCGTCTCGTACGTGCTGGCGGGCAGCCTCGTCCAGGGACGCGCCACTCCCGAATCCGACATCGACGTCTTCATCGTCATCGACGACACGGACGTGAAGAAGATGACGCGCGCCGAATTGAAGGACAAATTACGGGCAATCATCATCGGCATGGGCATCGACGCGGGGAACATGACCGGGATCAAGAACAAGCTGAACATCCAGGTCTACATCCTCACCGACTTCTGGGACAACATCAAGGAAGCGAACCCGATCATCTTCACCTTCTTGCGCGACGGCATCCCGTTCTACGACCGCGGCATCTTCATGCCGTGGAAGCAGCTCCTCAAGATGGGGAAAGTGAAGCCGTCCTCGGAAGCGATTGACATCTACAAGTCCACGGGCGACCAGATGCTCCAGCGCATGAAGTTCAAGCTGAACGAGATCGCGATGGAGGACACGTTCTGGGCGACGTTCACCCCCAGTCAAGCCGCCATCATGCTCTACGGCCTGCCGCCGCCGACGCCGAAGGAGACGCCGGAAGTGATGCGCGACGTCTTCGTCAAGAAGGAGAAGCTCCTCGAGGAGGAGTATGTCAGGATCCTGGAGAAGATCCTCAAGGTGCGGAAGGACATGGAGCACCTCACCAAGAAGGACGTCACGGGCGTGGAGCTCGACGACCTCATCGGCTCCGTGGACAAGTACCTGAAGCGGCTGGCGAAGCTCTTCGAGCAGATCGAAGAAGTCAAGGAGAAGGAGGACGTCGTCCAGGTCTGGGAATCGACCGTGACCGTGGTGCGGGACATCCTCAAGCTCGAGGGCATCGAGAAGGTCTCTGACGAGGCGATGGTGCGCCTCTTCGAGACGGAAGTGGTGCACGCGGGCATCATCCCGGAGAAGTACTTGCGGGTGCTCAAGGAGGTGGAGAAGGCGAAGCGCGACTACGACAAGGGCAAATTGTCCATGGCTGAGGCGCACCGCGTCAAGAAGGAAGCCCGGGAGCTGCTCCGCTTCATGGTCGAGCACATCCAGCGGAAACGCGGCCGCGAACTGGAGAAGGCGAGGATCCGGGTGAAGCACGGCGAGAAGTACGGCGAGGTCATCCTCCTCGAGAAGGAGGCGTTCATCATCCACGACGTGGATGCGGAGCAGAAGGAGATCACGCGCGCCGAATTGAAGCCGACCGGCGGCCTCGGCCGGATTACCGGCTCGTCGCTGGAAGAGCTCGAGAAGGCGCTCGCCAACCTGAAGATTCCGCACAAGGCGTTCATCAAGGAGCCGATCTTCGAGGACCTCAAGATGGTCTTCGGCAAGGACGTGGAAGTCCTGGTCAACTACTGATTATTTGTAACTACATATAAATAGTAATAATAGAGAAACTTTTTATATCCGTCTCTTTCTTCTCTTTTCTCATGGACGAACTGATTGAGCACGCAGTCAGGAAAGAGCTCGAAGGTCTGGATGGCCTCGTCCTGGTGCATCCCGACTATCCGCAGCACTTCGACAAGGGGCTCCTCGAACGGCTGAACACGGCGACCCTCTATTTCCTCGAGAAAGACCTGCCTGTGGTCGCGATTCCATACACATCTGAAACCGGGGTTAAGGAACGCTTCGGGGCCTTGACCGATTCCTGGAACTGCCTCTCGGACGAGGAGTACTTCGTGCCTGAGGAACTCCTTTCGCTCATCGATCTCTTCGCGGCCGGGACGGATCGGACGATCGAGGACTGCACCGTCGGCTTCGGCGGCATCTACTGTCGTCGCTGCGTCGCGTCCCTTGCGAAACGCTGTGCGAGCGCGTATGAGGGTCCTGAGCCCGAGTACCTTGAAGGGACCTCTCTGCTCAAGCCTGCCGCTCGCGCGCGAGTGCTCGAGAACGTCTCTCTCGATTTGTGAGCCTTTCGCCCCTGTGCCCGGAAGATTTTTCCTTCCACGACAGTAATGTTTATAAACACTCCTTGGTCTCTCGGTGCCATCATGACGCGAGTTGGTTGCCTTCATCATCGGTAGGCCCCTTCCGACTACGTCGCAGTCCGTTTCTCGTCGCGCTCACCTTCTCTCTTTAGGCCATCATCGGCACGCTCATACGCAATGGCTGCGGTCGTCCAACGGTTAGGATGGGAGACTGTGGATCTCCAGACGCGAGTCCGACTCTCGCCCGCGGCCCTCGTCTTCATCAGCCTCAACGCTTTTGTTTAGCATCCTCAAGTCGAAATCCCCGCGAACGCCGCAGCCCGCGCGTGCGGGGGGTCGCCCCATCCGGGGACGCCGCGCCCACGGGATAACGGCGAGGATTTCGAAGATGCTAAACAAAAAGACACTAACTATAAAAACAGCCCGTCACAGGTGAACCATCATGGAACTCCAACTGCCCAAGGGGGTGCGGGACTTCCCGCCGGAGGAGATGATCCTCCGCAACAGGCTCATAGCTACGTTGCAGGCCGTCTTCGAGCGGTACGGCTTCAACCCGCTGGAGACGCCGACGTTCGAGCGGCTCGACGTCCTCTCGGCGAAGTACGCCGGCGGCGCGGAAATCCTGAAAGAGACGTTCCGCTTCACCGACCAGGGCAGCCGGGAATTGGCGCTCCGGTACGACCTCACCGTGCCGTTCGCCCGGTTCGTCGGGATGAACCCGCAGCTCAAGCAGCCGTTCAAGCGGTACGCGATCGGCCGCGTCTACCGCGACGGCCCGATCAAGCTCGGCCGCTACCGCGAGTTCTACCAGTGCGACGCGGACGTCGTCGGCTCCGCCTCCATGCTCGCCGACGCGGAATGCGTCCGGATGGCGCTCGCCGGCTTCAAACAGCTTGATCTCCCCGTCCGGATCAGCGTCAACAACCGGAAGCTCCTCGACGAGTTGCTCGAGAAAGGCGGCGTCCCGAAGGAGCGGGCGGTCGAGGCGATGCTCGTCCTCGACAAGCTCAAGAAGGTCGGCCTCGCCGACGTGAAGAAGGAGCTCGCGGAGAAGAACATCCCTGAGGATGCCGTCGACTTCATCATCACCATCAGTACAAATAATGACCCCGATACTGAAAAACTCGATGCGATCAAGAAGTACCTGGGCGAGACCCCTGGCACGAAGGAGATGGCCGAGCTCCTCGACTATCTCGCCGACGCGGAGAACGTCGTCTTCGACCCGAGCCTGGCGCGCGGCCTCGCCTACTACACCGGCACGGTCTTCGAGGGGTTCGTCCCGGAGAGCAACGTGACGTCGTCCGTCTGCGGCGGCGGCCGGTACGACACGTTGATCGCCGGCTTGCTCGACAACAAGCTGGCCTACCCCGCGGTCGGGTTCAGTTTCGGGTTGGAGCCGATCATGGACGCCTTGAAGGAGAAGAATCCGACGGAACGGCGCACCCTCGCGAAAGCGTACGTCATCCCGATCAAGGCTTCCAAGGAAGGGTTCGCCGTCGCCGAACTGCTGCGGCAGGCGTCCATCCCCGTCGACATGGACCTGAACGGCCGCTCGATCTCGAAGAACCTGGACTACGCGAACAGCTACGGCATCCCGTACGCGCTGATCGTCGGCAAGAAAGAGCTGGCTGAGGGCAAGGTGAAGCTCAAGGACATGACGAGCGGCGAGGAATCGCTGCTCACCGTCGAGGAAGCGATCGCGAAGCTGAAGTAGTGCGCGGAAGGTGCACCTCTTTACACTCGCACATAACCCTTTTAAACAACCCGTTTTTTTCAAGGAGCATCCAAGGACTATCCGAGGTGAATCGACATGGTCATCCACTTGACACCGACGAATTTCAACGAAGCGAAAAAAGGCAAGGCGATCCTGGACTTCTGGGCGCCGTGGTGCGCCCCGTGCAGGATGTTCGGCCCGATCTTCGAGGAGAGCTCGAAGGCGCACCCCGACATCGTCTTCGGCAAGGTGAACACCGAGGAGCCCGCGAACGGCATGCTCGCCATGCAGTACGGCATCCGCGGCATCCCGACCGCCGTCTTCCTGAAGGACGGCAAGGAGGTCGGCCGGTTCAGCGGCGCGTACCCGAAGGAGATGTTCGAGCAGGAGATCAAGAGGCACTTCGGCTGAACAACGAGTGCCGCCTCCGTCCTTACGGGTGAACGTAGCGACAAGAACATCGGAGGACGAGTCGGGGGTTGCCCCCTACGGGGACGAGTCCCTTCCGTTCCGACAGCGATACGTGAGCAGGACGTGGCGGCACGAGTAACTTTTTTAAGAGGACTCTTTCTTCTGCACCCATGCCCTTCACCTACGATCTCAGCCCGGTCATCGTCCAGCTCGGGCCGTTCGCGCTGCGGTGGTACAGCCTCGTCTACGTCGCCGGCTTCCTGCTCGCGTACTGGCTGCTCGTCCGCTGGGCGAAGCGCGGCGTCGTCGAGAACCTCGACATTGAGGGTGCGGAGGAGCTCGTCGTCTGGCTCATCCTCGGCACATTGGTGGGCGCGCGGCTGACGTACGCGCTCGTCTACAACCCCGCCTATTTCGCAGCAGCGCCGTGGAAGATCGTCGCGCTCTGGGAGGGCGGCATGTCGTTCCACGGCGGCTTCGTCGGCGCTGCCCTGGGCGCTTGGATATTCTGCCGGCGGAAGAAGGTGCGCTTCCTTGCGCTCGGCGACCTCCTCATGGCGCCGCTCAGCCTGATGCTCGTCTTCGGGCGCATCGCGAACTTCGTCAACGGCGAACTGCCAGGAACGGTGACCTCGGTGCCGTGGTGCATCAACTACCCCAACAACCCTGCCATCCAGGGCTGCCGCCACCCGAGCCAGTTCTATGAGGCCGGTCACCAGCTCCTCCTCTTCCTCATCCTCGCGCCGCTCGCCTACATCGATTACTGGCGGAAACGGCTCCGCGAAGGAACGGTGCTCTGGCTCTTCGTCCTCCTCTACGGCCTCGGGCGCTTCCTCACTGACTTCTACCGTGAGCCCGACCCGACGCCCGCGGCGCAGTGGATCGTCCACGCGACAGGGATCCAGGCGGGCCAATGGCTCAGCCTCGCGATGGCCGTCATCGGCGCGGCTGCGCTCGCTTGGCTGTACTGGCCAGGCAAGAAGCGTGCGGAAAAGAAGAAACGTCGGAACTAGAATCCCGATGACTAGAATCACTCATAATTACCAATATCAATTACTAATGACGTTTACTGATAACTTTTACTAATAACTTTTACTGATAACGATTACATCACTACTAATAATTACTGCTAACTAATCGATTACTATTAACTAAACCGCTCCTGAGACCCACCACTATTGATTTATCAGCAAAACCTTTATATCGGGACGTGACTGGGAGTGGAAGAAAGAGGGCGCGCATGAAACCGGTCATCATCGTCAACTTCAAGACGTACGCGCAAGCCACGGGCGAGAACGCGGAACGCCTCGCGAAGCTCTGCGAGCGGGCGGCGAAGCAGCACGACGCCGACATCCGCGTCGCGGTCCAGGCCGCGGACATCTACCGCGTCGCCTCGAAAGTCTCGATCCCTGTCTACGCGGAGCACGTCGACCCCATCGACCCGGGGCAGAACACCGGCTTCATCCTCCCCGAGGATGTCGAGGCGGAAGGCGCCGTCGGCACGCTCCTCAACCACTCCGAGCACCGGCTCCCGGGCAAGCAGCTCGAAGAAGCGGTGCGCCAGGCGAAAGAGGCCGGCCTCAAGATCGTGCTCTGCGCCCGGACCGTGGAAGAAGGCGCGGCGCTCGCTCACCTCTCCCCGGAGTTCGTCGCCGTCGAGCCCCCCGAACTGATCGGCGGCACGGTGAGCGTCAGCACCGCGAACCCCGCCCTGATCAAGGACGCGGTCAGGCTCATAGATGCGCCGCTCCTCGTCGGCGCGGGCGTCCACACCGCAGAGGATGTGAGGATCGCGCTCGCGCTCGGCGCGAAAGGCGTCCTCCTCGCGAGCGGCGTCGCGAAAGCGAAAGACCCGCACGAGGCCCTCGAGGAGCTGCTGCGGTTATGAGGCCCGCTTTCTTCTTTCCCCGGTTGACGATCCTTATCAGTTATTCGTGACCGTACGAGCCAGCGCTGCGCGTCGCGCAGGGGATGACCCGGCCGCGGCCCCGCCACCGGCTCGTACGGAAGTCTACTTAGAAAAATCCCAACTACGCGAGCCAGCACATTCAGGACTGACGGCTGTTCAGTCGACGTCGACGCTGATCTTGGTGCGGGCATAGAGGTGCTTGGTATCCTGCGTCGTGGAATTGTAGACCTCGACGCTGAACGTGTACTCGCCCGTGGCCGCGGTTCGGGGCACCTTGACGAGGATGGGGAACGCCTGCGAGCCGTACCGTGGCAGCTTGTACGGGCCGGGGAGCGCGGTCGCGTTCGGGCAGTTCTGCGGGCTTCCCCCACAGTCTGCGTTGTTCAGCGCGGTGTTCGGGTAGGATTCCGGTGTGGCGTCCACCGCCACGGTGAAGATCGATTCCTGGCCCGCCTGCTGGTTCTGGAACGCGATGGCGAACTGTGCGTAGCTGTTCCGTGCCACAGTCTGGACGTTGTTGAGCGCCGCAATCCGCTGCTTCGAGTTGAGCAGGACGTTGAAGAGTGCCTGCTGCGTCTGGTCGTTCACCTCGGGGACGACGCTCGAGGCCTTGACCACGATCTTCGAGATGAGGAGGATGCCGCCGCCCACGATGACAATGCCGAGGATGATGACGACGAGCGTGTTGACCGCCAGCTCCATGCCGCGCCGTCCTGTCCGCATCGTCATCTTCACCTATGTTCCTGAGAGCGAGAAGAAAAGATGTTTCTCCCTTCTCTCAGTCCTTCATGAAGTGGTACTCGCGCACCAGCACGCTCATGAAGATGAGGAGGAGGACTGCGCCGCCGAGCATCACCGCGAGGCCGTACCAGAGCTCGCTGCTCAGGGTCACCATGCGGTAGAACCCGTACGCCATGATGCCCACGCCGAGCCAGAGGAACTTGTCCAGGATCAGCTTGAGGATGTCGAACTCCTCCTGCCGCGTCAAGTGCCGCTTGATCTTCGCCATCGTCATTCACCTCTCAGCCCGTCACGGTCATCATGAACTGCGTCTGGTAACTCACCGGCGGGGCGCCAGCGACGAGAGATGTCGCGTTCGCCTCTATCGTGCAGATGTACTGGTCGGGGAGTATCTTCGGCTTCCCGCTTTGGGTCGAATTGACCGCGGTGACGATAATCGGGATGCCGACGCTGTCGCCCGCGGCGATGCTCGCGGGTTGGGTCTTCACCGATGGGAAGACTCCCCCCGTGCACCCCGTGATGTCGACAATGAACTGCAGGGAGCCGGAGCTCGCTTCCTTATTGTAGATGCCCACGACGAGGTTCGACGAGTCGCCGCCCTTCACCGACAAGCTGCTCGGCGTCAGGACAATGGGCGTGGATGCGGTCGGCGGGTTCTGCCATTGGCTCGTGTCGATGAGACCGGGCAGCTGGTTCGCCTTGTTGAAGAGGCCGCGGATGAACCCTATCCCGAGGCCGAGGAGCATCATCGCAATCACGAGAATCACGATTGTGTTGACACCAATCTCCAGAGAAGCGCGCTTGTCAATTCGTCTCATGTTCGTCTCACCTGCCGAACCGTGATGGTTCTTCCTCGCCGTCGGAGGTTTATAAATATTCCTATTCGGCCACCCAAAGATTTATATAAATGCCGTCCCTGAACTTATGCAGGGAGTGTGGTTGCATGGAACGCGCGATACTCGGCATCGTCCTGATCGTGGCGCTGGTCGGCGTCATCGGCCTCTTCTCGCGGTACGATTTCGCGTCCAGCCAGGACGCGCTCGCGACTGTCGCGAGCCCCACCGGCAACGTGGTGGCGGGTCCGGCAGCCGCGTCTGCCGCAGCGACGGACTGCAGCAGCTGCGCCGGCTTCGCGCCCGTCTGCGCAAAGGTGGACAACATCTACATGACCTTCCCGAACGCGTGCGAGGCGCAGTGCGCCGGCGGCACGGTCGCGACCCATTATTCCTGCGCCCAGATTCCGCGGAACTAGGGGTATATGCTCGTTCCTGGACAGTGAAAATTGTCCAACTATTTTTTTGGTGGAAAACTCACATTCTCCTCCTCCAAGTATACGGAAACGGCACACTTCTGACCGAAAGGTTTATATAGGGTAAATCCCAGGAATCATACTTAGAATTGGGGGAGCATACATCCTGCAGCGACGGGGTGTTCTGCGCATCGTTCGAGAGTATGAGCAAGAAAAGAGGGAGGCTGTGCTGTCGCACACCGATCCATGAAAAAGTCCAAGAAACCAGATGAGGGAACCACCATGAACCAGAAACTGAAGCTCACGAAACCCAGCAGGAAACAGACCGAGGAGGTGGTCACCGAAGTGGTCGGCGAGCACGCGCTCCCGGTCATCGACTTCCTCCGCGGCAAGACCAGGATCAGCGAGTTCATCGTCGCGGAAGAGCTCGAGATGGAGATCAACGAGACGAGGAACATCCTCTACAAGCTGCTCGAGCACAACATCGTCTCCTTCATCCGGAAGAAGGACCGGATCAAGGGCTGGTACATCTGCTACTGGGACCTGAACGAGTCCATGATCCCGCAGATCCAGGCGAAGCTGAACGGCCAGAAGCTCGAGAAGCTCGAGGAGCGCCTCGCCAAGGAGGAATCCAACACGTTCTACCTGTGCACCAACGCCTGCTCGCGCATGGACTTCGACACCGCGATGGAGTTCCAGTTCAAGTGCCCGGAATGCGGCAGCCTGATGCACCAGCAGGACAACACGAGAACGATTGAGTTCCTCAAGGACAAGATCAAGGAGCTCAAGAAGGCGTAAACCCTTTCTTTCAATCCTTTTCCTCATTCTCTTTATTATTCACGTCTCCTCGTCTTACTGCCGTCTGACTATTCGTTCTTCGTTTACTATGTGCTGACTAAGGAGCGTTGCCTTGGAACAGAGTCCGGCGGCGAGCATGGGCGAGCGGAGCGAGACCATAATCGCGAGCCGCCGTCCATCTCTCGGACCGGATGGGAGAATGATGTCTCCGCAACGCTCCTGAACAACAACGTAGAGTTTCTTTTCCGCATCAGGTAAGAATATAGTTTTCTCCCGCATAATGTTTATAAACCGACTTCTCCGGAGCGGGGTCCATGGCGAAAGCACCCGTCTCGAAAGCCGAGCCCGACGCGAGCGACTTCGAGACCGTCTCAGGAGAGACCTGTCCGGTCTGCCACGAGAAACAATTGACGCTCACCGAAGCGAGGCGGGAAGTCCCGTACTTCGGCGTCTGCTACCTCTTCAGCATGGACTGCAGCGCGTGCGGCTACCACAAGGCGGACCTCGAGGCCGAGGAGGCGCACGACCCGTGCCAGTACACCCTCGAGATAACGTCCGAGGAGGACCTCAGGATCCGTGTCGTCAAGTCCGCGAACGCCCTCGTCAAGATCGGCACGATCGGCTCCATCGAGCCCGGGGAGGCGGCGAACGGCTACGTCACCAACGTCGAAGGCATCCTCAACAGGATCAAGAACCAGATCGAGCACCTCAAACGGGCCGCGCAGGAGGAAGGCGACGACGAGACCGAGCAGAAGGCGAAGAACCACCTCAAGAAGCTCACGAGAGTCCTCTGGGGTCAGGAACCCCTCAAGCTCGTCCTCAAGGACCCGACGGGGAACAGCGCCATCATCTCCCCGAAAGCGGAGAAGAAGAAGCTCTAGTTCTGCTCTCCCAGCAGGATGACTGGCAGCACGGTCACCCGATAGATGGTCGATCTTCCCGGATTGATATCAAAGTAGATTTCGCGTACCTTCCCGTTCTCGACCTCGTACGGCAGGGCGCGCATGATACCATCGTGCGCCTTCTTGAAGACGCGGAACTCGTTCACCATCCTCTTCTTACGCTTCACATACTCCGCGTTGAGCACTTCTATCTGCTTCTCACTGAGCTTCTTCAGCTCCGCAATCCGTTCCGCGTCCTCGAAGAGCTCGGGATCGCCGACGAGGGCTGCGCGTTCGACAGCGATCCGACGCAGCAGCTTCTCGTACCGTCGTTCCTCGACCATCTTCTGGCCGATGCTCTCGCTGATCCTGTCGAGCGTCCCTGTCCACGAGTCGTACTCGTCCACGGTCTGTCGCATCTCCCTGCGGTAGGACTCGCACGCCTTGAGCGCAGCATCAGCGTCCTCCTCGAGAGCGCAGAGCACGCGTTCGATGTTCCTCTTACCCCTGAGGAATCCCGTGATGTTTGCGGCGCCGAACGCCCTGTTCTCAAGATAGGTCGCGAACCAGTTCGGCAACGCTCCTCTCGTGCCGCCGTTCCCTCCCTTTGCATGGCTCTCCATCCCCCTCCTGTAACCTGTCCGCCGGTCCATGACCTTCCGGCCGAGCCCCTCATACATCTCCGCCTTCTCGCCCACTCCCTTGAAGAGACCCTCCTCGCTCGCTATCAACCCCTCCTCCGCCAGCCGCAGGTAGACCTTCGCCTGCTGCACGCCTCTCGAACTGAGAGCTGCGCTCCGGTCCGCGGGTGTCGAGCCGCAGATATCGAGGTAGTGCGCTTCCGCTTCCCTGCTCGCGAGGAGCTTCCTCCTCTGCTCCTTCACATGGTATTTCAGGAATTGCTTGACGAGATTCGGGTCCTTCCCCCCGTTCTTCTGTCGTTCCGCGAGCGATTCCCTGATCGTGGTGATGTCTGTGCCGTATGCCGTGCGGAGATAGTCGCCCATCGGCCCCGTGAGCTCGTTCCCCCCTCTCGGACGGAAACCGCCTTTCTCTACCTGTGCCAAGGCTTCGTGCGCCTTCTGCTTGAGGAGCTCCCGATTGTAGGGCGGAGGAGACCGCCCGATGCCTCTCTCCAGCAGTCCGAGCTCTCGCTTCGTCTTTGTCACGACCGCTTCCGGCACGTCGAACGCCGCACGGTCGAGCGCCCTGATGAGCGGATTGGTCGCAAGCGCCTCGCTCAGACGCTTCTCGAGTGAGACCTGGCGCGTCGTCTCCTCCCTGGAGAGCTCGCCGATCCGTTCCTCGACCGCTTCCTTCTCCTGCTCGAGATGTCGGATCCTCTCCCGCGCCTCCTGGAGACGTTCCCGCGTCACGGTCTGCAGGACGACGAGGTCCTTCGTCTCCCGCAGCTCCTTGAGCTGCGTCAGGCGGTGCTCGAGCCTGCGGTCGTAGTTCAGGAGCAACCCCTCTTCCGGCGAGAACTTCCTCGAGTAGGCCGGTAATCCTTCCTCGTCGAAGCCCCGTATCACGCTCACCATCGATGGATAGTTGACCCCTTGCTTGACCTGGTTCCTCGTCTGGCTCTGCCAGAGCTTGAAACCGGTGGTGCGTTTCATCGGCCGGCAAAATGCCCGTGAGCCTTCCAATCCCTCCTCGAGACGGTATGCTCCGTCACCTGCTTTCTCCAGACCTTCTTCCCTGATCCTGACGCTTTCCCGGCCGATGTTCAGCACCCTGCCTTTCCCGAACAGGCCGGAAGAGGCGAGGAACTCCGAGAATTCGCGGTTCGGTCCTTCCTCCTGTTCCATCACCAGCGCGCCGTCCGTGAACGTGAAACGGTCCGGCACGCAGCCGAGAGCCGAGGCGGCCGTCCTGACCATCCGGTTGACCGTCTCGCTCCGCATGAAGAGCGAGTAGGCGTTCCACCCCGTCACCTGGGCGGCGGAGATGTAGTTCCTCTCCACTTTCCGCCGATCCCTCAGTCTCTTCCCTTTCACATCGAGCGGCATGACCTTCGCGGTGCCGTCGTCAGACCGCGACACATAGAGGATGTCGGGAAGCGCGATGCCTGCGGGCATCTTCTCCGGGAAGAGATATTGCCGCTTCACGTAATCGACGGGCACGACGATCCCTCCGGAGAACCGGGTCAGTGCCGGGTCCGGCTTCAACGAGATATCCCTTGTCGGCTCGTCGACGATGATCGCCGGCCGCGTCCGGTCCCCGTTCGCGTCGACGACCTTGAGGAAACGGTTCTGCTTGGTGAGGATGCTCGTCACTTTCGCGTCGAGATCATCCCTGTGCGGAACATCCTCGCCGAAGACCGTCCGTCCGTCACTCGTCGTCACGCTCTCCTCCCCGGACCGAGTTCGAGATGGTCCTTGACGCGTCCGAGCTGTTTGTATTTCTCGTCCTGCGCCTCCCGCTCGGACATCTTCTTGAGGAAGCCGGGGAGCTGGCTGCGCGTGAGCCTCACCGCCGCCGCGCCCGCGTGCCCGCCGCCGTCATAGACGAGGAAATCCTCGCCCAGATGGAGACCGGGGAAGATGTCGTCCGCGCGTTCGCTCACGCGTCCGGAGAGCTTGATGCCGTCGATGCCCCTTTCCACCTGCTCGAGATCCGGGACGTAGGCGAAGACGAGCGCGTAATGCTCCGGCATCTTCCGCGTGTTCGTCAGGATGCCTGCGAAGACGCCGACGAGCGTCTTGAGGTCGAGGTTGCCGATCTCCTCCTTCGTCAGGAGGGAGCCGCGTTCGTAATGCCGCTCCGCGACGTCGTTGATCGTCTCCTCGAGGAACGAGAAGTCCAGCAGGTAGACCCTGTCGGCGATCTCCTTCGCGAACGACCCTTTCTCGAGCAAGCGGTGTTCCGCCGCGCGGAGCCCTTCATAGATGATGGTGCGATAGAGCTTGTGCGCGTCGTGCACCTTCCGTTCGGCGTCTTCGCCCCGCTCTCCCGGAAGGATGAGGGCGTCGATGAAATGGTCGCGCAGCCCCGTCTTGGAGATCGCGGTCATCACGTTGCCGAGTTCCGCGAGCGTCCGGCCGGCGAGGAGCGGCGTCAGCCCTTTCCCTTCGGTGAGGTAGTTCGGCCGGTCGAGGTCCGCGATCATCCCTTCCCGCTTGAACGGGTCGGCGTAGGACTCGATGTTCTCCCGCCACCACCGTTTCAAGAGGCCGAGCTCGTCCGGGGTGAGGTCGCAGAGTCGCTTCTCGCCGAGCAGCGCTTCGGCGAGATTCGGTGTCTTGAGCAGCTTCTCGAGCCCCTGCGCCTCCTTCTCGAGGCTGCGGAGCTGCTGCGTGATGGTCCTGTTCGCCGTCTTGCACCGTTCCTCGGTCTCATAGACATCGTCCGTGAAGCTGCGGAACTCCGACGGCCTGATGCCTGCTGACGGGTCGACCGAGACGACCTCGAGGACGCCCAGCCAGTCGATCACTTCCTCCCTGACCAGCACGTCCGTGCGGGCGCCGAGGCTGCGCAATGCTTTGTTGACTTCGTCGATCTCCTCTTGCTTGAGGGCCTGCGCGTTCAGCAGGTTCACCTCGATCGCGCTCTCGTCCACCCGCAACCCGCCGTCCACGCTCCGGTACTGCTGCATGAAGAGCGTCCGGTGCTCCTTGTAGAGCCTGTTCGCGACGCTCACCTCGTCGGAGGTGAACGATTCCTTCCCGAGGCTTCCCGCGAGGCCGTGCAGGAACTGCTGGCGCCGCAGCACCGGGTACTGGAGGTTGGCCGGGATGCTCGACTCCGCGAGCACCTTGTGGATCTGCTTCGTCGTGTACCCGTACGCGCCGATACCCGTCTCCCGGAGCAGCTTCCACTCCTTCGCCTGTTCGTAGAGGAGCCTCGTCACGCCCTGCTCGTCAATCCGGTCCGCGTTCGAGCCTGCCAGCGCGGCGACGAGCGCCGTCCTGCCGAGCCGCTCGACCTCCTTCTGCGCCTCCTTCGTCCGGAACGCGCCGTCCTGCTCGAGCTGTTCTCTCACCGCGTCGAAGAAGAGGTAACCTGCGCCCGCCCCTGAGAGGGTGTTGCCGCCGTAACCATGGTCGATCGGGTTGAGCTGCCGGAAGCCCTTCCCCGGTTCGCCTTTCACCGGGTGATGGTCGATGATGATCCCTTCCCGGAACTGCTCTCCGAGCGTGGTGAGGTCCGCGCCGCCGACGTCGCCGCTGATGAGGAACTTGCCTTTGTGCCGCTCGCCCAGCGTCGCGTAGCCGTGCTCGTGCTCTTCCTCATGATAGCGCATCGGTCGGACGTAGTCGAACTGCGTGTCGATGCCCGCCAACCGGAGCGTCTCCTCGAGGAGGCGCATCACCGTTTCGAAGCCGAAGCCGTCCGCGTCGGCGCCGTGCGCCGCGATGAGCGCTTCGAGCGTCCCGCTCTTCGCCTTGTCCAAGAAGTGCGTGGCGAGCCCTCGTGCCGAGCCGAAAAGCCCGTCCTGGTCCCCGCCTTCGCAGTAATCGGGGTGTCCTGTCGCTATCGCTTCGATTCCCACACTGCCCCCTGCGTGGGCCTCGGTGGGATGGATTATATAAGCATTTCTATCGTCGAGTGATAACTTCTTTTCGTCAACCGTCGCAGCGCTCTTCCCCTGTCTGGTCGAGGTCGAGCGCCCCGAGGTTCCTACTTGTCGCTGACGACTTCTTTCCAGGTCTCTTTTCCGGTCTTCCTGAGTCTCAGGTTCGGTGTGCCTTGGTCGTCCAGGATGGTGAGATTGTTGCCGTTCCGGACGCCCTGGACCTTGTGCTCGAACGGGATGTGCTTCAGCCGATGGTATTCCTTGATGAGATGCTCGCCCATCTCCCTGATCCGTTCCCTCGATTCGTTGAAGTTGAGGAAGGTCGTCTCGATACCTCTCCGACGGAACGCGAGAATCCTGTGGCGCTCTTCTTCGGTGAGTCTGAAGCCGAGGAGATCATGTTTCCGGACCTGTATCGGATGATGATGGGCCATCATGACATAATGGAACGTGCATCCGTCATAGAGCTCTTGGAGGGGCATGAACAGATCGTTGAGGACGTGTTTGAGGGGGATGTTCGCGACACCGGTCTTCGCCTCAAGGACGTAGAGGTGGTCCTCCCACTTGGCAAGACCGTCCATCTCCGCGACGACGCGATAGCCGAACTTTCCCTCCTGCTTCGGTTCGAGAAGCACCACGTTCCCTGTCGTCTTCCGTTTGAGGACGTACCGTTCGTTGTTCCTGAGGATCAGGTCTTTCTGCGGGTATTCATCGAAAAGCTCCGCTTCTGCCGGCAGGAGCTGACGGACGTGGTCCCTGAGCAGATATTCGCCGAGAATCCCTTTCAGGGCGAGTTGGACGTCGAGTTTCTTCGCTTTCGTCCCTTCCGGTTGGATTGGGTGGAACACTTCGAGGTATTGCCGATAATGCCTGAGGTCGTCGAGCGTGAAGATTGGCCTGGACTCTTCTCCCGGGGCCGTGTAGCGGATAAGATCCTGGTGCCCGTTCTGGTGCGTATGCACCTGGTATCCGCCCTTGAGCATCGCTTCGGGCGGTATGGCGAATGCTACGTTCGACGAATGGAGGTGCCGCGGATCAGGGTCATTGAGGTATTCGTCTAATGATGCCTTTGCGATCATCTTCCTGTGCCTGAGCTGGAGAACGATAGGCTCGAAACGCGACAGCGGATGCGCCATGGCTGCCCCGTCAACAGCTCCTTTTTATCTTTTTCGAAGTGATGACACTTCTTCGAGCCACCAAAACATTTATATACTAGATATACCAATATACGTTTTAGTATACCTGAATACGTTGCGACAAAGGGGTTTCCCATGCTCAAATGCAGTCCATCGCTCTACCACTTCGACGGCTACTGCTTCAACAGGAGCCGCGTTCCCGAGGGGAAGATCGCCATCCCAGAGGCCGACTGCCTCGCCCTCGATAAAGAAGAGGAGGTCATCAGTCCCATCATCGAATGAACGCACGCTCACGCCTTTGCAGAGTTTCTACCGACCCGAACGCCAAAACCTTCCCATCAACAAGCGCAAAGGCAGAGAAATCACCGAATGCTCTGAGGAGCGGCCCGAGCGGCCGCTCCCGGAGCACATCGGTACCGTAACTGAGCGGGTTGAACGACGGCAGCACGACGAGCGGGACCGACCGACGGCCGTGCCGCGCCTTCCCGACGAGGAAGCACTTCACCGTCTCCGTCCGGACACCGTCCGTCAACCTGAGCGCGGGATGCTCGTGCCCCATGGCGATCGTCCTCGCGGCGGCAAGGTCTTCCTTCCGGAGATCGCCGCTCTCGATCAGTTCTGACAGCGTCGCGTCGCCGTGGACGACGAGCACGTCGCCGAGGAGGATGCTCTTCACGAGCGGGATGGACTCCTTGGCGAGGATGGGAGCGAGGAGGTTGTCGTGGTTGCCCGCAATCACCTCGACGCTGGCGCGTTCCTGCAGCCGTCGCAGGAAGCCGAGGACGCCGCTCCACTCCTGCTGCGAGATCCGGCCGAACTCGTGCTTCACGTCACCCGCGAGCACAATCAGCTCGACGTCGTGCTTCTCCAGCAGCCGTTCGATCTCGTCGATGAAGAGCCGGCGCTGCGCGGCTGGGAGCAGGACGCCCCTGTTCCGCTTCTCCTCCTCGTACCCGATGTGGAGGTCGGCGAGGACGAGCGCCTTGCTCGCTGGGAGGTAGAGCGCCGCGCCGTCCGGCTCCAGTCCGGGAAGAAGCTCCATCTCTTTCGGGAAGGGTCATCCTCTTTTATTGATTGCCTCGAACCCTCCCCGCTCTTAGGCAAATTGAGTCGTCACCGGCTCCGAGGGTGTGGCAAGCGAGGAAGGGGGGCCGGAGCGCGACGAGGAGGGATGCCCCCCGGGCGAGCACGGGGCTCGCCGTGGCAACGAAGACTCCGAAGGAGGGAGTCTTCGTGCGCCGGAATCCTCCGGATTCCGAGCGTCCCGGTAGCGTCCGCGCTACCAAGGACCTACGGGGAGGAGCGCTTTCGAGAGGAGAAGCGATTGCCGAGCAGCCGGTGACGACCACGAACCTGATTCGCCTAAGAGCCAACCCTCCCGGAACATTTATATACTGTGCGCGGCGGGGACGGCTCAGCGACGACGAGGTGCTTTTCATGGCTGACAATCCGCAATGCAATCTCTGCAAGACCCAGATGACGAAGGTCGGGACGCTCAACTCCGGTAATTCGCGCTACATCACGTACCGGTGCGCGAGCTGCCACACGGAGAAGACCGTCTGCGTCGGCGTCGCCTCGGGACCGACGAGATAGACTGGTTCTTAGGCGAATGGGCTGCGCCTCCCAGAGACTGCTTCGGGAGCAGACGCGATTCCACGAGGCTCGGTCGGCACCTCCGGACGACGGCCAGAAATCTCGAGGCGCAGCACGGAGCGATTTGCCTCGGAGCCGGATAGACGGGCTGCGATGAAAGTCTCCTGTCGCACCCCGGCGGTCTCCTCTTCCGGAATCGCTTCTTCTCCGAGTCCAGTCCGACGGTTGTAAACTCGCGCGCGGCCATCCCCCGACTGAAGTCGGGGGCGTTCCTCGCTTCGCTCGGGCCGCGCGTTCGTAACACGCGCTTCGCCCTCGCACTCCTTCCGCGAGCTGAAGCAACG
>JACWAN010000109.1 GCA_014874255.1 Candidatus Woesearchaeota archaeon | reverse complement strand
GCTGCTGCTCCGTCGCTTCGGCTCCTGATCGACTCGTATGACCCGTCGCTCTGGCGCACGGGTTCGTCCTCGAACCCTTTGCGCCTCGGGACTCCTGGCCGTCGTCCGGATGCGTCGACCGAGTCCAGTGGAATCGCGTCCGTTCCCGATGCAGTCTCTTGGAGGCGCAGTCCATTCGCCGAAGAGCCTGCCGGCGCACAATTCTTATTAATCGTCAAGAGTTCCCGCATGCGTCCCGCGATGACGAGGTGAACACCCGAGGCATCATGCCTGACGGAAGTAACTGCCGAGCGGGACATACGATTATTGATGCCTGACGGAAGCCCACGACGGTCGAAGACCGTCGGGGCGCCAGGAGCCCCGCGGGCTTCTGCGCGTAACTGCCGAGCGGGACGCTTCACGCTCGTGACCTCATGGAAACGCTCTCCGTGCGCGATTTCGACCTCGGCCTCACCGTGAAAGCGGGCATGCTCTTCGCCTACGACGAGCCCGCCCCCCGCGAGTTCGTCATCTGCGACGGGGAGAGGACGTTCTACGTGCGGCAGGAGGGCTCGATGCTCTCCTACGACGGGATCACGGAATACGGTCTCAAACGGTTCTTCGACCTGGAGAAGGATATCCGCGCCCTCCACGCGCGCTTGAAGACGGAGAAAGCGCTCGCTCCCGTCCTTCCGAAGTACAAGGGCCTGCGTCTCGTCCGGCAGGATCCCCGGCAGGCGATCCTCACCTTCATCATGAGCAGCAACAACAACCAGACGAGAATAAAACGCATGATGGACGCGTTCCGCGAACGCCACGGCGAGAGGATCGTCGTTGGCGGTCACGCGACCTCCGCTCTCCCTTCGCGCGGCGCCGTCACCACTCTCGATCATCTCGACGGCCTGAAATACGGCTACCGCGCCGAGTATCTCGTCGAGGCGGAGAGACGACTGAGTAAAGGATTCCTGAACAAGCTGGAACGGGCGGACTACGACGGAGCACGAGAGCTCTTGCTCACGCTTCCCGGCGTCGGGCCGAAGGTCGCGGACTGCATCCTCGCGTACAGCGAACTGGCGAAAGGCGAATCCTTCCCGGCAGACGTCTGGGTGAAGCGCGCCCTCAAGCGGTGGTACGCGCCCTCGTTCAAGAAGAGACCCTTGACGGACAAGCACGTCCGGGCGTTCGCGAGACGCCGCTTCGGCGAGGACGCGGCGTACGGCCAGCACTACCTCTTCTTGGCGGCGCAGGAGCTGCTCTCGCGCACCTCGAAGTCCACGCACACCCGGTAGAGGCGGGGCGAGTGCTGTCCCGAGGGCGTGATGCCGAGCACTTTTATCGCGCGCTTGTTCCTCGCGGCGGCCGCTTCCGCCTTCTCCGCCGCCTTCTCGAACTCGCCCTCGCGCTCGAAACCGTAGAGATGGATCGTCGTGCCGGCGTGCGCGACAGAGAACGCCTCATCGAGGAAATCATGCCCGGTGTGCGGCAGCGGCATCACGATCCGGTCGAACGCGATACCCTTCTCCGCCAACAAAGGAACGGCGTTCCGTACGTCGTCGTTGATCAATGCCACATTCCCCAATTTATTCAGTTTGACGTTGACCACTCCTAACTCGTGTCCTTTTTCATTGAGTTCTATTCCCACTATCTCCGCCGCGTCCGTGCGCTTCGCGATGACGCAGCAATACGGGGCGGCCCCGGAGAACATGACGAGGACGCGCTCGCCCGGCTTCACGAGCGAGGCAATCCGTTTCCGCTCCGTCGCCGAACGGACAGAGTAATACACGCCCTCGACATCTATCTTCAATCGGACGCCGTTCTCGACGACGATTGTTTCCCGGACGTCCTCGCCGGCGAGATACGCCATCTTCTGGACGCGGAGCTCGCCGACATGGCCGCCCGCCTTCTTCAGGACCGTCTTCACGTTCCTGTTGTCCGCGAGGATCGCCTCCGCGATCAGCCGCTCCTTCGCCTCCAGTCCGGGCTCGATCTCGACGATGGCGATGCTCCCCACGATGTCGAACGACGACGTGAGCGAAGCCCGCTCCCCGTCGGTGAGCGCTCCGGAGAGCCGCGCCTTCAGTCCGCCCTTCGCCGGCGCCTCTTCCAGCTCGCGCTCGACGTAGGTCACGCCCGGCATCGAAAACCTTCTTTTCACCGGGTAGAGGATGAACCCTTCCTCTTTCGCGTGACGGTACGCGTTGTCGAAGAGCTCGCGCTCGTAGAGCAGCTTCTTGACGCGCTGCGCGTCCTTCATCGCCGCCTTCACGCAGAGGACCATCGCGCCGAGAACCCGCGGCGGTTTATTAATTCATTTGTCGCATCGGTCTGGAGAAAGTTCTCGCTCACGCTCGGGTCGCCGGCTGCTCGGCAATCGCTTCGTTCTTGCCTTCCACCGGTCGACCCCGTAGGGGGCAAAGTCACTTCGTTCCTAGGTTCCTCGGAGCCTCGGAACCAACCCTCCGACCTCTTTCGCAAGTTCATCCGCATGCCTCGCCCTTTGGCCGGCGACCATCGCTTTCTCCAGGCATCGTCGAAGAAGAACGTTCGATGCCCGTTCTCAGAGGAGGATGAGGCACGCGCCGACGACCATGATCGCGGCCGCGCCGAACCTGCGCGCGACGCTCTGTTCGTGGTAGACCTGGCCGCCGAGGAGCACGAGGCCGAGGGCGCTCATCTGCGTGATGGCGACGACGAGCGTCACGTCCCCCTGCCGGAGCGCGAAGTAGTACGTGAGCAGCTGGAAGAAGAGCCCGGCCGCGCTGATGCCGGCCCACCGCCAGTCCTGGACGAGGTCCTGGCTGAGCCCGCGCCACCGGAACCGGACGAGATGCAGGAGGAGGAGGTTGACGTTGATGAAGAGCCACACCCAGAAGAGGTAGGTGAGCGGCGCGATGCCGCCGCCGATGAGGTACTTGTCCATCGCCTGGCTCGCGCTCAGCACCAGGCCCGCGACGATTGGCAGCCACGCGTACTTGTCCCGCCAGAGATGACGGAGCGGGCCGAACGGGCCGCTGTACTCCTTCGTGCCTTCGATGAAGTACGCGCCGACGACGATGAGGACGATCCCCGTTATCTGGAGCGCGTCCGGCACCTCGCCCAGCGTCGCGGCCGCGATGAAGAGAAGGAAGAGGGGGCTGACGTTCTGGAGCGGCGCGGAGACGCCCATCTCGAGGTGGCGCAGCCCGCACGTCCGGAGCAGCAGGCCGGCGGTGAAGAGGACGCTGACGATGTAGAGGAACGGCAGCGCACCCCTCGGGAGGCCGAGCGGGATGAAGAAGCCGAGGATGAGGAGCATCGGCACGAGGAAGAGGGCACGGGCGACGAGCATCTCGAGGCTGTGCTCCCGGAACAGGGCTTTCTTGCTCGCGAGGTCGCGCACCACGATGAATGCGGCGGAGAGGAGCGCGAAGACGTACCAGGGGACCATGCGCTCACCCGAAATACTCCCCGAGGCCGCGCTGCCCCGTGTCCTGCTCCCCGAGGCGCTTGAGCGCGGTCTCGACGCGCTCCTCGCTGAACTGGTGGCGCTCGACGAGGATCGTCCGTAATTTCGCTTCGTCAGGAGCGTGCCACGCGAGCGCGTACCCGTCCGTCGTCGGGATGTCCATGAACGTGTCGAGGAGCGTCCGCCAGCCGAGATCAGGATACTGCTCCTCCCACTTCACCGCCGCGAACAACGCCCCGTAGTCCGTGCCGTGCTCCTCGAGCAGCTTCAGCGCCTTCTTCGGCCCGATGCCGCGGATGCCCTCGCGGTCGTAGTCCGTGCCGACGAGGATGGCCAATACGATGAGCTGCTCGCGCGTCAGGCCGAGTTTCTTGAGGCTGTCGTCCAGGGAGAGGAGTTCCGGGCTGACTTTCTCGTACGCGAGCGCGCCCGCCTTCTTCCGCCTGCCAGAGAGGTTGAGGTTCTTCACGACGCGCGGCGCGCCGAAGAGGAAGCTGTCCGCATCCTGGCTGATGACTGCGTACGCGTCCCCGTTCTTGCAGAGGTAGGCGGCCTGCGCCTCTCCCTCCGAGGGGGCCTGCACGACCGGCAATCCTAACGCTTCGACGAGCTCTTTCGCTTCCGTGACCATCTCCCGGGTGAGCGTCGTCGCCCTGCCGGCGTATTTCTTCATCTCCTCGACGTCCTCTTTCGCTTCCGCCTCCTTGAGCTTGAGGAGCGCCCCGCTCTTGACCTGCCGCCTGCGTTCGCGCTCCTTCCGCTTCAGTTCGGGCGGTTCGCCGTCGAAGACGAACACGAGGCGCAGGCCGTCCGCCATCAGCGCGGTCGCCCGTGAGAAGAGGCCGAGCAAGTGGCTGGTGACGTTGCCGTCGCTGTCCCGCAAGGGCGTGCCGTCCGGCATCCGGATCGTGGTCAAGAACTGGTAGAGCATGTTGAACGCGTCCACCGCGAGCACCTTGCCCTTCAGCTCGGCGAGCGAGACCTCCTTCCCCTCCAGCAGCTCGGTGATCGGGACGCCCATAGCCGCTTCCAACGACTGCCGTCTTTAAATGGTTTTCAGTTCCGGCAATCGCGTCTCAGTCCGCTTTCTCGCAACGAGCATCATCGCCGCCTTGGCACGATTCTCGGCGGCGAGCATGGCCGAGCGTTTTTGCGAGACTCGTGTTCGGAGAACGCGAGAATCGAGAACGAAGCGAAGCGGGGTGACCGCGGTCATCATCGTGAGCCGCAATCTAAACCTCGGACCGGAGGGAGACTCTGGTTCTAAGAACCAGAGGATCAGGAGCTCGGAGAGCGACTGAGATCAGTTAGGCCGTGGCGATGATGCGGACAGAAACGTTCCTTTTTTTTTCAGATCCGCTTGACGACGACGCCTTTCAGCTCTGCGGCGAGCATCAGCTCCGCCTTCCGCGTCAGGTCGCCGTTCGTCAGGTAGACGACCGGGAGATGCCGGTTCATGCCTTGCAGCTTGGCGGAGGCGAGATCGCCGTCGTTGCTCCGCTTCTTCGACCGCGCCTTGCAGAAGTACTCCGCCTGGCCGACCGGCGTCGGGAGCAGGATGATGAAATCCAGCTCGCTCTTCCGCTTGACGAGACGCTGCTCCTTCACCGCGATGCCGCTCTTGTCGAAGAACCGCTTCACCTCGTCGTAGAACTCATCCTCGATCCCCTCCATGGCGGTTATCGTGGTCTGCGCGTCCGGCAGCGCTTCCTTCTTCTGCCGCGGCTTCCGCGGCTTCGGCTCGGGTTTCGTCTCAGGCTTCGGCTGTTCCGGCTTCGGTGGCGGGATCGTCTCCGTTCTCGTGGAGGGAGGCGGAATTACGGGTTTTTCCGTGATGATCTTCTTCTCTGGCCGGATCGTTCCCGGCGTCGGACTCTCCACGGGTTTCTCGGCCGGTCGCTCGACGGGCGCCTCTCCCGGCGCGGACTGGCTGACGCCGAGCTTCGCCTTGATCAACCGCTCGGCCTCTTCATCCGGGACGAGGTAGTACTTCCAGAAGATCATCTGCTCGTCGCCGGCGCTCGCCTCGAGCCGCACCGAGTAATCAGGGATGTTCCGCAACGACACCCTGGTCAGCGCGTCCTGCTCGTCGTCGCGCAACACCTTGCGCTCCTTGAGGAGGCGCCACGTCCGCTGGTCCTTCTCATTGAGATGGCCGGTCGCCTTCTCCAACGTCGCTGGTTGCTGCGGGTCGTAGTAGAACGGCGAGCCGCCGATCTTCACCTTGCTGATCTTGACGAGGCCTTTCGAGGCGAGCTCGCTCAGCATCGCGCCCAATAAGACGGTATCGCCCTGCTTCAGGTCGCGCTTCAGCTCGTTCGGGATCACCGGGCCGCGCGTCCTGACGAGACGGAGCACCACGTCCCGGTCGATCGGCTGCAATGCCATTCATTCCTCGGAGTCGGAGGCGTATTTAAGGGTTGTTGTCTGGTCGCGCCCTCGCAAGGTGTCGGATGTTCTTCTCCCGTTCTCTTCTTCCTCGTTTTCAGGGTTTTTACCCCTCAGAAACAACCTCTTGAGGGGGTATATAAACGAACTCTCACGTCGTATGACTGCGCAAAGCATAAAAACACGAAGCCACCGCATCATACCAAACGACGTGATAGGAATGACTCCCTACGAAGCGGCAATGAACGAGTTCCCTCTCGGCGAGGATGCGACGCGGGAGCGGCTCATCGGCCTCGGCGCTCGCAGGGTGCACCTTCTCTCGTTCCCGGACTCAACGCATCCCTACAACATCGGCTGCACGGAGTTCAACGACGAGATGTGCACCATCCTGTGGACGCTGGTCCGGAACGCCTCGTTACCCCTCACTCTCATCGAGAAGAACCTGCCGCTCGTCAGCAAGCTCGAGGAGTTCGTGGACTTCGGCCTCGCGAACAGGGTTTATTCCGGAGACAAGCTGCGGGGTTACGGCAAGGGCGACCTCTTCGACAGCGCGTATGTCAAGCGATCGGAGTCGAACACGCGCCTCGACCTTCTCGAGAACATACGCGTCGCGGTCGTCGGACTCTTCTCAGGCCAAGAACAATATACCGTCCGCCGTTAAGGCCGCTTCCACGCAACCTCGTAGTACGTCACTTCCCCTTCCTCGTCCACGATGCCGAGCAGCAGCCGCTTCTTCGTGCTGTGCGCCACGCGGTTCTTGGCGGAGAAGTCGTGCCACGTCAACGCTTGCGTCTCGTGGATCGGGAAGAGGACCCATTTCGCGTGGTCCTCGCCGGGCTTGACGCCGCGGTCGTACACGCGGAAGTCGGCGCCGAACTTCAGCGCGGTCTTGACGAGGTAGCCGCGGTCGCGCATGTCCTTGAAGACGAGGTACTTCGTCCAGAACCCCTTCTGGCCGCGCTTCGCCTTCCGGACGAGCGTCTCGGTGGAATAGCTGCGGCCGTTCCCCGCCTTCACTACGAGTTTTCCTTTCTCGACGAGGTAGACCGCCTCGAGGAGCGAGAGCTGGACCCTGCCTGCAGAATCCATCTCGCCGAACCGCGAGCCGTTGTATAATTCGCGCGCGGCGTCGCTCTTCTCCGTGAGGACCTGCTCCTCGTTGAGGACGGCCACGACCGCGTCCGGTTTCGCCATCCTCGCTGCGAGTGGTCTCGCGTTTATATCAGTTTCCAAACACGCGGCCGCGATGAAAATCTCGCTGACGCTCGGGTTACTATCTTCGAACCGTATCGCTTCTCGCTCCGAAAGATCTCGTCCCCGTAGGGGGCAACCCCCCCTCCCACTC
>JACWAN010000108.1 GCA_014874255.1 Candidatus Woesearchaeota archaeon | reverse complement strand
CGCATTTTGAGGTGAACAAGTATTTAATATTTACTAAAATTTAAGAGACTTACTATTAGTCGCAATCTGTATGTGTCCTCTCCCTCGCGCATTCAGACACCCATCCCCCTCAATGACGCCACAGATGAATTTTTGTGCGAGCGACGCGTCTTTTCTCTGACGAATGGCGGACAGTAAGTGTTTGACGAGAGCGTTGTAATAGTGCTGGACCAGCTGCCTGTGTTCTTTCATCACGAGTGTTCCGAAAGTGTTCCTGTTCGTGAACCCTTCACTCTCAGAGCGATGATGATATATCTTCTTCGAATCGATACTCGTGCCAGTTCTTTCTTGCCAGGTGGTAAGAAGTTCCTGACGCTGTCCGATGCTGAGACTTCTTGATGTGATGGTGAGACCGAATTGGATATTGTGATCTCGGATGAGGAAGGCATGCATCTCCTTGAAGTAGTTCGCTTGCTCAAAAGTCGATGCACAGATCCCCCAATCATTCCCGCGTTTTGTTCCATCGGCGAAGAAACACCCGAGATAGTGGGCGATTTCCTCGAGATTGAGCGAGGAGTTGATAATGACTGGGACCCTGTGCCCCTGAAAAAGAATCGTGCATCTCTCTTCGATCTCGGCAAAATCGAAAGACGAGAGCAATCCTCGGAAATCAATCTTGTGCTCGAAGAATATCTTGTTCTTCGGGAGTTTCTTGATATCCAGGATGATGCAACTCCTTGCCGCGAGATGAATGTTCAGGAAGGCATAATATTCCATGCCTTTTGCTCGTTTCTTCGTACGGATACGGCAATAGGTTTCATGAATATTCTCCTCCGTCTGTATCCGGAAATAGCAGACATCATCCTGTGCGAGCGCATACCGTTTTCCCACTTCGCGAGGAATGTACAGACGTCCTGTCGGTTCGATACCCGTGACGACGCCCGGAACGCTTTCTAAGAGAACTTCCTGTTCACCGATTAGATTGTGTTGTCTCATCAGCTCTTTGGGAACATAGACTCCTATCGATCCTTGTTTTCTGATTCGTGCGTGGAACGAGATTTCTTTCTTTCCCGGATTGATAACAACTTTTTGTTGTTCACCGATTAGAAAAGACCCCCTTTCATCTTTTGGAAAGAGAAGAAATCCTGTGCCGTGCCTGTTAATTTTGGAACAAGAACAGCGCATAGCAAACGGGGAATGTGTACGCACTTATATGCCTTTTTATATTGTAACAATAATGATAAGATAAGGTGGTTAATCTACAAGACCGTGCAACTTTTTGCTAAGTTCCTCGGCTTGTCGATGGGAAGGCCGCGCTCCTTGGCGAGGTGGTACGCGAAGAGTTGGCCGACGGTCGAGGCGAGGATGGCGAACTCGGCCTCGCTCTCCGCCGGCACGCGCAGCTCATCGTGTTCCGTCGAGCCGATGACGACGGCGTGCGCGCCGCGCGCCTTCACTTCCTGCGTGCTCGAACGCATCTTCGGGTCGTCGTCGTACACGAGCGAGACGACGGGCGTGCCCTCTTCGATGAGCGCGATCGTCCCGTGCTTCAGCTCGCCGCCCATCATCCCCTCGGCGTGGATGTAGCTTATTTCCTTGATCTTCAGCGCGATCTCCCTGCTGACTGGGTAGCCGAGCTTCCGCCCCAGGACGTAGAGGTCGCGGTGATGGTGCAGCTCCTTCGCCAGCCTTTCGAGTTTCGGCTCGAGCTGCAGCGTCTCCGTGAGCTTCTCCGGTAACTGTTCGAGCCCGTTCGCGTAGCCGAACGCCTGCGCCAGCGCGAGCATCACCGTCGACTGGTTGGTGAACGCCTTCGTCGACGCCACTGCCACTTCCGGGCCGGCGAGGATCTGGAGCGACAACGAGCTCATCCGTTCGATGGTGCTGTACGGCACGTTCACGATGGAGGCGATCGTCGCGCCCTTCTCCTTCGAGTACTTCACTGCTTCGATGACGTCCATGGTCTCGCCGCTCTGCGACACCGCGATGACCACCGTTTCACGGTCGACGGTGATGAAGTTCTCGAACTCCGAGGCGATGATGGCTTGCGCGTTGATGCCCTGCTGGTGCAGGAAGGAGGCGCCGAGCAAGGACGCATGGTACGCCGTCCCGGCAGCCGTGAAAACAGTCTTCTTTGCTTTCCGGATGAGCCCGACCAATTGCTCGAACTTGTCGTGCTGCTCGCCCTGGAGCGAGACGATCAATCGCTGGCAGACGACCGGCTCCTCGTCAATCTCCTTCCGCATGAAGTGGTCGTACGAGTCTTTCGACTCTGCGACCGTCGTCCAGGCGAACGTCTTCGGCGTCTTCTTGATTGGCTGTCCGTCCGCGCCGAAGAACGCGTAGCTGTCCGCGGTCAGGACCGCGTACTCGTCGTTCTCGAAGAAGATGGCTTTGTCCGTCGCGTCGCTGAACGCGTAGATGTCGCTCGCGAGGATCATCCGGCTCTTGCAGATACCGAGGGCGAGCGGGCTGTCCCGCTTCGCCGCGTAGAGCTTGTCGTCGCCGTCCACCATGATGAGCGTGGCGAACGTCCCTTTCAGCGTGGCGAGCAGCCCTTTCAGGATGGTCTCCATGCCCCGCTTCTCGTTCACTCCCTGCTCGACGAGGTGCGCGATCACCTCGCTGTCCGTCTCAGAGGCGAACGTCGCGCCCTTCTTCTTCAATTCCTCTCGCAGCTCGGCGTAGTTCTCGATGATGCCGTTGTGGACGATCGTCACCTTCCCGGCGCGGTGCGGGTGCGCGTTCCACTCCGTGACGCCCCCATGCGTCGCCCAGCGCGTGTGGCAGATCGCGAGATTGACGTCTGTACCGTCGTCGTACACTACGATTTTTCCCATCTTCTTCGTCAGTTGTTTGCCATTCCAGTAGCCCCACGAGTCGTAGCCGCGGTACTCGAGCTTCTTCAGCCGTGACAAGGGTTCTTTCGACGTGAACGGTTCCTTGGAGACGATGCCGATGATGCCGCACATGATTCTTTCCCTCCTTCTCGTGATGCCTCGTCGCACCGACCCGTCTTCGCGTCTCTCGCATCTTTCTCTGAGAGCGCTGCGTCCCCGGATGGGGCGTCCCCCCGCGACGCGCTCGCCCCTTCTCCGGAACGAGCCGCGACCTGAGGACGGGGCCGGTGCTCCTAGCGTTCGCTGTTATCTATAACCTCTTGTCCTCCTTTACGACCTCGCCGGGGAGCGTGCCGAGGCCAGGCCATATTTTCCTCCCGGGATAGACGCTCGTGCTGATTGCGGTGTGCACCTTGTCGCCAAGGAAGGCGCCGAGCTTCCTCCGCCCGGTGTCCACCTTCTCGGGCCGGTCGCCGTGGAAGAGCGTGACGTGCGTCTTCCCGTCGTGACGGTAGTCGGCCGTCACGGTGAACGCACCGATATTCACGTCAGCGCCGAGGACGCTGTGGCCGATGTACGCGACGTGCTTCGACGTGACGCGTTCGAGCAGGATCGAGTCCACCACTTCGCTCTTCCCGATGCGGCACCCGTCCGCGATGCACGTCTCCGGCCGGAGATGGCAGAACGGGCCGATCTCGCAGCCCTCGCCGATGACGACCGGGCCTTCGATGTACGTGTTCGCCTTGAGCACGGTCCCTTTCCCGACGGTGACCGCACCGTTCAGGATGACGTTCTCCTCGCGGACGACCGAGGGATGGACGTGCTGCCCTTCAAGACCCTTGCACAAGGCTTGGTTCGCGCTGATGAGCTCCCACGGATAGTCGATCCTGAAAGCGTCCGCCTCCAGGTGCGCGACCTTCTCCACGAGACCGAGCCGTGTGAGAAGCGCCTTCGTCGCGCCCTCCTCCTCGGACGATCCTTTCGTGAGGAGGAGCAGCGGCCCCTGCCGCTCGTCCGGCACCGCTTTCAGGAGCAGGTCGCCCGGCACGATGAGCGTCGCGGCGGCAATCGCCTCTTCAACCTCTTTCTCATTCTCGATGGGGAGGAACGAGACGTCGTGTTTTTTTCCGACGAGATCGCGTAAGCGGGTTTCTGATTTCTCGTTCACAAGAATGACAAATTTCTCGGCCTTGCCGTTCTCCAACGTTTCGAGCTGGTGGAAGAGCAGCGGCCTGTTGAGGAGCGGCAGGCAGCCGTACGGCCGCGTGGAGGTAATCGGCTCGCCCCGCCGGCAGTCGCTCACCGCCGTGATGATGACCGTTCGCTTGCTCATGCGCCCACCTCCTCCCGGAACGCCTTGATGATGCGTTCGACCAGCGGCGCGATCAGCCCTTTCTCTTTCGCCTCGATCATGACGCGCGCTTTCTGCTCCGTGCCCGAGTACCGGACGAAGACGCGGCCGTCGTCGCCGAGCGTCTCCTCGGCCGCGGCGATCGCCGCGCGCACCTTCGGCAGCGTCTCGATGGCCGGCTTCCTGCTGACCGGGACGCTCTTCACGAGCTGCGGCCACGGCGTCATGCACACGGCGAGCGCGCTCAGCGTCTTCTTCGTTTCCTGCATGATCCGGAGGATGTGGAGTGCGGCCATGGTGCCGTCCCCCGTCGTCGCGTAGTCGAAGAGGATGAGGTGGCCGGACTGCTCGCCGCCGAAATTGTACCCGTTCTCGCGCAGCTCCTCGATGATGTACCGGTCGCCGGTCTCGACGCGCTTCACGGCGATGCCTGCTTTCGCCATCGCCTCGTCCAGGCCGCGGTTCGTGTAGTGCGTCCCCACGACCGTCGACCGTTCCAAGCGTCCTTCGCGCTGCAGCTCGAGGGCGAGGATCGCGATGAGCTGGTCGCCGTCGACTTCCTTGCCGTGCTCGTCCACCATGATGACCCGGTCGGCGTCCCCGTCGAGCGCGATCCCGACGTCCGCCTGCTGCTCTTTCACGATGGCTGCCAGATTCGCGGGATGGAGGGCGCCGCATCCCTCGTTGATGTTGAGGCCGTCCGGCTGAACATTCACGGCGACGACTTCCGCGCCGAGCTCGCGGAGGATGGTCGGGCTGACGAGATACGCCGCGCCATTGGCGCAGTCCAGCACGACCTTCAGCCCTTTGAGCGACCGGTTGTTGATCGTGGACTTGACGAACTCGATGTACCGGCCGCGCGCGTCCTCGATGCGGAACGCCTTCCCCACCTCTTCGGGCGAGTCCTGCGCGCTGCCGCTCTTCGTCATGCTCGCCATGATGGATTCTTCGATGGCGCATTCCGCCTCGTCCGGCAGTTTGAAGCCCTGGCCGTCGAAGATCTTGATGCCGTTGTGCTCCGCCGGATTATGGGACGCGGTGATGACGATGCCCGCGTCCGCCGCAAAACTCTTGGTGATGTGCGCGATCGCGGGCGTCGGGAGCGGGCCGACGAGGTAGACCGTCGCGCCCGCCGAGACGAGGCCGGCGGTGAGCGCGTTCTCGAAGAGGTAGCCGCTCAGTCGCGTGTCTTTCCCGACGACGATCGTCGGGCCTTTCCCGTTCCTGAACGCGCGCGCGACCGCCTTCCCCACCTGGAGCGCCACTTCCGGCGTCATGGGGTACTTGTTCGCGATGCCCCTGATGCCGTCCGTGCCGAAAAGAGTCCTGTCTGCTGTCATGGATATCACACCTCGCCGTTCACTCAGCGTCTTGTCTGGCGCTCCTGATGGCGTCGAGCTCGTGCCGCAATTCCAGGTACGCGTCGAGAAGGAGCTGGTAGTCCTGTTCCAGTCCGCGCCGCTCGATCCGGAAGTCGCCGAACGTGTTGATGAGCTTCGTCATGGTCTCGCCTCGTCGTCCTTCGTCTTTGTCATCCTTGTCCGTCGTTTCCTTCGCCGTTTCCCTTGCTCGTCCTTGCTCGTTCCGTTTTTTTTTCTTTCTTGCCGTTCCTGGCAGGATACCTCATTTATAAGTATTATTGAAAAAGTTTTAATACTGGTAAAAAAATATTTTTAGTAGTGGGCGTTTCGTACGTCCGTACTCGGTTGTTTCCCATGGGCCGTTACGTCGTCGAGAAAGACGGGAAGCTGACAAGCCTCGCCTCGCAGGAAGCCACACTCACCCAGCTGAAAGCGGCGGGCAGCGCGCTCGCGCAGCGCATACTGGCCGCGCTCGCCGAACGGCCGCGGTACAGCCACGAACTCGCAAAACTGCTCGGCGTCCACGAGCAGAAGGTCTACTACCATGTGCGGAAGCTCGAGAGGGCCGGGCTGATCGAGCAGGAACGGAGAGAGGAGGTCGGCGGCGCCTCGGCGAAATACTACGCGCTCACGGCCCCGTCGTTCTCCGTCCTCCTCGCCAAGCCGGAACCGACGACGAGAATAGCGGCGACCGACCCGGCCCACGAGCGGTTCCTCCAGCCATTCATCAGCGACGGAAAGGCAGACTTCCTCATCGTCGTCGGCAGCCCCGACGCGCACGGCCCGCTGATGGCGCGCGCGAAGGACGGCAGCTACGCGATCGACCTCGCGCTCTTCCTCGGCAGCTTCCTCGCCGAACGGCCGCCCCTCGTCATCAAGCTCGACACCGAGTTCCGGAAGGAGGACTGGCGCCGCAACCTCATCGTGATCGGCGGCCCGATCGTGAACACCGTGACCGGACGGCTCAATCCGAAGCTGCCGGTCCGGTTCAAGGAGGACGGGAAGACGTTCTGCTCCACGCTCACGAAGAAGGAGTACGACAGCGACGAGATCGGCGTCATCGTGAAGGCCGCCAATCCTTTCGCGAGTGGGAAGAGCGTCCTCTTCATCGCCGGACGGAGAGGTGCAGGGACGAAAGCCGCGATCATCGCCCTCATCAACCACTTCGACGAGCTCGCGGCCGCGGTGAAGAAGGACGGGACGGTCGCGCGCGTCGTCGAAGGACGCGACCTCGACAGCGATGGCGTGGTGGACGACGTCAAGTTCCGGGAGTGAACGAAGGGAGTAAATGATGAATCTACCGGCAAAACACAAGAACGTCCTGAAGCTCCTTGCTGAACGTCTCGTCGGGATCACGTGGATGCTCATCGGCAGCACGAACCTCGCCGCACAAGGCGTCTCGATTGAGGTGCACGACATCGATCTCCTGACGGACAAGGAAGGGGCGTACGAGATCGGACGGCGTCTGCACGAATTCATCGTCCAACCAGTCGTTTTCTCGGAGAACGAGCGCTTCGCCTCGCATTTCGGACGGTTCCTCATCGACGGCGTCGAGATCGAGGTGATGGGCGATCTCCAGAACAAGCCGCCCGACGATTATTGGGGTGAGGGCGAAGGTTTCAAGGAAAAACTCTTCCTCGATATCGACGGAACGGGGATCCCCGCGGCGACGTTGCGGAAAGAATACACTGCATCTCTACGGATGGGGCGGCTCGAGAAAGCCGAGAAAATAAAGAAGGCGATGAAGCCTTAGCGTCCCGTGCTGCCGAAGCCGCCCTCGCCGCGAGCCGTCTCGCTCAGCTCGCTGGCTTCTTCCAGCCGCGCCGTCGCGACCGGCATGATGAGGAGCTGCGCAATCTTGTCGCCCGGCCTGATGAGGTATTCGCGGTCGCTCGTGCTGACGAGCATCGCGCAGACCTCGCCGCGGTACGTGTGGTCGATCACGCCGCCGAGCGTCTTGATGCCGCGTTGCCCCATGCTGGACTTGTCCATGATGAGCGCGACGAAACCCTGCGGCAGCTCGAGGGAGAAGCCGAGCTTGAAGAGGTGCGGCTCGCCCATCTCCAGCGTCCTGGTCTCGCGCGAGAAGAGATCGAGGCCGGCGTCGCCCGGGTGCGCGTACGCGGGCATCTTGACGTCGGCCGCGAGCCGTTTGATCTTGACGTTGACGTCCACGTCCATCACTGCTCCGTCATTCTGATCGTTTCTCTTTCTCTTCTTCCTTCTTTGTTCTACTTCCTGCGCGCTTTCACGTCCTTCCGCTTGACCGCCTTCTGCGTCTTCCGCAGCAGCTTATGCACTTCCTCCTCGAAGTCCGCCAGGTCGGCGAACTCGCGGTAGACCGCCGCGAACCGGATGTACGCGACCTTGTGGATGGAACGCAGTTCTTTCATCACGAGCTCGCCCACGGCTTTCGAGGAGACCTCGCCGCGCTTCGACTCGGCGAGCCGCTGCTCGACGCGCGCCACCGCGCTCTCGATCCGGTCGCTGCTGATGGGAAGCTTCTCGCACGCGCGCATCATGCCGAGCCGGAGCTTCTCGCGGCTGAACGGCTCGCGCGTCCCGTCCTTCTTCACGACGAGCATGTTCGTCGTCTCGACGCGTTCGTACGTGGTGAACCGCGTCCCGCACTTCTCGCACGCGCGCCTGCGGCGCAGCGCGTTGTCCGACGCGTCGCGGGAGTCCACCACGCGGGTCGTCTCGTGCCTGCAGAACGGGCATCTCACTGCGGCTCACTCCTCTTCCAACGGGCGGCTCAGCCCCTCGCCGAAGCAGACCGCCTCGACGAGCGCCTTGCCCTCGAGGTTCTTCCGCGTGGAGAAGAAGCGCGGCTGGACCTCGACGCCGAGCCGCTGCCGGATCGCGTCCATGACGACGGTCTGCTGCTCGCGGGACAGCTCGCCGCGGATGTGGACGAGGCAGTCGCGCACCGTGCCCTTGCCGAGCTGGTCGAAGAGCGGGTTGATGACGGTCTTGACGCCGAGCGAGCTCATCTGGCGCGTCTGCTTCCCGGTGTCGAGGTCGTACTCCCGCTCGATCGGGAGCGCCTTCTTGAGGATGCGGACGTCCTCGTCCAGGACGAGCGCGTTCTTCAATCGGGTGAGGAGCGGCGGGTACGCGAAGAACTCCTCGCTGAGCCGCGCCTTCAATTCGTAGAGGGCCGCGTCGTCGAGGAGGTCGATGCTCTCCTCCGGTTCTGCGCCGAGCGCTTCGATGATGCGCCTGATCTCGGCGAGCGACCGCTCGGGCGAGTCGCTGGAGAGCTTCAGCTTCACGAGCGGGGAGTCGATGGAGACGTGGAGGAAGGGCTTGTTCGGGGGGAGCGTCATGCCGGCCGACCCGCGCTCCGCGCCGCGCTCCGCCTCCTGCTCGAGAACCCCACCCATCTCTCGAGGGAATCGCGCACGGTTTTAATACTTTACGCGTCGGAGAGCAGAAGATATTGGCGTTGACAACACACCATATTATCTCTTCTGAGCCATCATCGTCGCGGCGAAATCGTTCTCAGTCGCTCTCCGAGCTTCTGATCCTCGTGTTCTCCGAACACGAGTCCCAGTCACTCTCGTTCGGTCGCTCGCGCTCCTGACCCACCCGTCTGGCTCGTGGTTCCTGGGTTCCGCCTCTCTGGAGCAACGAGTTCGAGGAACGCGTGCTCCCGCGTTCTGTGGAACGCCAGGGAGCCGGAACCTCCCTCCGGTCCGAGATATTGACGGCGGCTCGCGATTACGGCCTTCAGCCATGCTCGTCGCCGTCAATCGTGCCAAGGCGGCGATGATGTCAAGAAAGTTTGTTGATGATTGTGCCGTTTATCGCAGGTTCCACTTGATCGCGCTGCCGAGGAGGATGAGCACGAGCGCCGCGCTGCCGAGGCAGAGCGGGCAGAAGACGTGGAGGACGAACGCCTCCACCCCGGTCAGGTAGAGCGTGAAGAGGAGCCCGAGTATCGCGGCTCCGAGGAACAGCATGCGGCGCAGCTCCTCGTCCGCGCCGAGCCGCTTCACGAGCTTCGCGGGAGCGGCGGCGAGCGCGAGGACCGCGAGGTAGAAGAGCAGCCCGAGGAGCGCGACCGGGACGCCCAGAATCGCGGCGTAGTCGCTCTTGTTGACGACGTCGCAGTTGAGCCGCGAGTTGATGTCGCAGAAGCTGCTTCCTGTCGGCGCGTAGTGCTCGCGCACGAGGTACGCGGTGAGGACGATGCCGATGACGGCGATGATGCCGATGGAGAGGCGGATGCGCCGGTCGGCCGTCATTGTTCCCTCCTTTCTCGCCATGCCGCCCGTGATTCTCCGTTTTCTTTTAAAGTTACCTCTTCGGACGCGTTGAAAGTCTCGCTCGCGCTCGCGTTGCCGGGCTCTCGCCGCATCGGAGCATGTATCGCTTCCATCGTTCCAGCCCCGGAGAGGGCAAAGTCACTTCGTTCCCGGGTTCCTCATATAACTCGGAACCAACCCCCGGAACTCCTTCGCAACTCGTCCCGTAGGCGGCTCGCCTTAAGCCCGGCAACGTGCACTTTCAACGCGGCTCTTCTTTCCATGATTCTCTCATGTGGTCTGTAGAAAACCTCGCTGATGCTCGGCTTACCTGCTTCGAACCGTATTGCTTCTGGCTCCGAAGGACCTTTCGCCCCCGGATGGGGCAACCCCCTGCTCGGCCTTTGCCGGTTTCTTCGCGACGGTTCGACCTGAGACTCCGGTTCGAAGAAGCGGAGGATCGGAGCATCAGCGACTGAGGCCGGTAACCTTCATTTTCTACAGACCCCCTCATCCGGCTGCGATGAAAAAGAGTCGAGCAGCACCCCCTTGGCGGTTCTGCGATCTTCACAACCGTCGGACTGGACTCGGAGAAGAAGCGATTCCGGAAGAGGAGACCGCCGGGGTGCGACAGG
>JACWAN010000107.1 GCA_014874255.1 Candidatus Woesearchaeota archaeon | reverse complement strand
TTGCTTCAGCTCGCGGAAGGAGTGCGAGGGCGAAGCGCGTGTTACGAACGCGCGGCCCGAGCGAAGCGAGGAACGCCCCCGACTTCAGTCGGGGGATGGCCGCGCGCGAGTTTACATGAGGCGTCGGCCATGTCATTGACGAAGAACCTGCTACGGCAGCGACGGGAGAAGGCGGGGATGAGCCAGGAGAAACTGGCGGAAGTCGTCGGCGTGACGCGCCAGACCGTCATCTCGATCGAGAGCGGCCGGTACGTCTCGTCATTGGAGCTCGCGCTCAAGTTCGCGAAGCTGTTCAGATGCCGGGTCGAGGACCTCTTCGGACTCTAAGAGGATAGGTGATGATCATGGAACGGACCGGATTGAAAGAACGGATCGGCATCGGCAGGGGAAAGTCCAGACGGACGGCATTCTCCTACGCGTTCGGTCTCGTCGTCATCGCCGTCGGCTTCGTCCTCGACGTGCTCGGCATCAAGGGGAACGAAGAGTTGTCAGGGCTCGGCGGCGTCGGCAACTGGCTGATCATGGTCGGCGTCGTCGCGCTCTTCGTCGCGACGCTCCGCGCCTTCAAGATCCTCGGGAAGCGCAATCAGGTGGACGAGCGCGTCGAGTTCATCGCGGCCCGCGCGTCACGATTCGCGTTCATGGTCTTCCTCCTGATAGCGTTCGCCATCATGGTCGCCGACGCGGTCCATCCCATCACGACCTCCCTCTTCATGCTGATGAGCGGCCTCATCTGCGGGATGGTCCTTGCGTACGCGCTGGCGTACAAGGCGCTCGAACGGCGATACTGAACAGAGATAACTCGTTGAGGTGAAAGAATGATCGGAAAGACGGAATGGTTCACGTACAGGATCTTCGGCTGGGGGCTGCGGCCGAAGACCTGGCAGGGCTGGCTCTACGTCGCGGTCGCCGCCCTCTTGATCGGCGGCTCCGTCGCCGCCGCCACGGCCTACGCGCCGATGGCCTGGGTCGCGGGCATCGTCGTCGCGCTCTTCGTCATCGACATGCTCCACATCATGCTGCAGCTGCCGAAAGTGAGCGACGAGCGGGAGAACTACCACCAGTTGCTGATCGAGCGGAACTGCAGCTTCGCGGCGATCCTGGCGATCCTCGTCATCGCGTTCTACCAGGCGTACCAGAACCACGCCCTCTTCCAGTCGGGCAGCGTCACCGCGCTGCCGTTCGACTGGTCGATTCTCGCCGTCCTCGGCGTGATGTTCGCCGTCAAGGTGGGCTCGACGCTCTACCTGTGGAAACGGTGAACGACGCCCGAACTTCTTTTTCTAGGTTCTTTCCTTTTCCTCTTTCCTTTGTTCTTTCTCCCTCTGATCTCCCTCTTCCCACCATCTTTTTATAGCGCCCGCCCTTCCTTGGAGGGATGAGGGGGTTCATCGTCGACCGGACGTACCGGATTGTGGAGCGCGACGGCAGGAAGCAGGCGCTCGTCTACCTCTTCGGCCGCCTGGACAACGGCGAGTCTTTCCTCACGATCACCGCGTTCAAGCCGTTCTTCTACATCCGCGAAACGGATCTCGAGCGCGCGAAGAAACTGGCGGCGTTCGAGCACGAGCAGGTGCTGATGAAGTCGATGGCGAACGAACAAGTCGTCAAGATTGTCCTGGATATCCCGAAGGACGTGCCCATCGTCCGGAAGGCGCTCGAGGAGAGCGGCATCCCGTGTTTCGAGGCGGACATCCGGTTCACGCAGCGCTTCCTCATGGAGAAAGGGATCTACGCGACGCTCGATATCCAGGGCGAGCACAAGAAAGGCCGGTACGTCAGCCGCATCTACGAGGAGCCCGTCCTCACGCCGGTCGACTACACGCCCACGCTGGCTGTCCTGAGCATCGACATCGAGACGAGCATGGACGGCGAGTCGCTCTTCGCGATCAGCCTGGCGCAGCGCGAAGGGAAGAAGCACCAGGAGAAGACCCTGCTTCTCAAGCCAGAGAAACCCGTCCGGATGAAGGACGTCGAGATGTTCGACGACACGAACTCCTTGCTCACCCGTTTCGCCGCCCTTGTCCAGGAGTGGGACCCGGACATCGTCACGGGCTGGAACCTGATCGACTTCGACCTCGCGGACCTGAAACGCCGGTTCGACGCGGACAAGCTGCCTTTCGTCCTCGGCCGCGCGGAGTGGTCCTGTACCCTTAAGCTCGAGTCCGCGTTCATGCGCGACTCCACCGCCGAGTTCCCCGGCCGGATGGTGCTGGACGGCATCCATCTCCTCAAGAGCAGCTTCATCTCGCTCGACGACTACAAGCTCGAGACCGCCAGCCAGGAGTTCCTCGGCGAAGGGAAACTGCTCAAGGGGGATGACCGTCACGTCGAGATCGAGCGGCTCTACCGGGAAGAGCCGAAGCGGCTGGTGGAGTACAACCTCAAGGACGCGGTCCTCGTGCTCCGCATCCTCGAGAAGACGCAGCTCGTCGAGCTGACCGCGTTGCGGAGCATGCTCACCGGCCTCACGCTCGAGCGCGTCCGCGGCTCCATCGCCTCGTTCGACAGCGTCTACATCCGCGAGATGAACAAGCGCGGCTTTGTCGCGCCGTCCGGCACGTTCACCGAGAAGCCGGAGCGGATCACCGGCGGCTTCGTCCGCGACTCCAAGCCCGGCATCTACGAGAACATCGTGGTGCTCGACTTCAAGTCCATGTATCCGAGCGTGATCCGTTCGTTCAACATCGACCCCCTCAGCTTCCTCTCCGGCACGGAGAAGGTCACTGGCAGAGCGGTGGGCAAGGCTGCCGCGGACAGGCCGGACACGGTCGTCGTCGCGCCGAACGGCGCCCGCTTCCGGAACGAGGACGGCCTGCTGCCGCAGATCATCCAGCGCCTCTGGGAACAGCGCGACGCCGCCAAGAAACGCAAGGACCCTGTCGCCTCGCAAGCCATCAAGACGCTGATGAACAGTTTCTTCGGTGTGCTCGCCAGCCCGAACTGCCGGTTCTTCTCGCTCGATATGGCGAACGCGATCACGCACTTCGCGCAGAAGTTCATCAAGTTGGCGGCGGAGAAAGTGGAGGAGATGGGATATGAGGTGATCTACGGGGATACCGACTCGATCTTCGTCAAGACGAACGCCGCTTCCGTCGAGGAGGCGCACGCGATCTCGCTCCGCATCCAGGACTCGATCAACGCGTTCTACGCCGAGTACGTCCAGAAGGAGTATCATCGGAAGAACTTCATGGAGCTCGAGGCGGAGAAGGTCTACCGCAAGTTCCTCATGCCCACCGTCAGGGGGTCGGACGTGGGGGCGAAGAAGCGGTACGCGGGGTTGCTCGTCAAGGGCGACAAGGAGGAGATGGACTTCACCGGCCTCGAGTTCGTGCGCAAGGACTGGACCGCGGTCTCCAAGAAGTTCCAGCTCGAGCTGCTCGACCGGATCTTCCACGAGCAGGAGGTCACCGAGTACGTGAAGCGGTTCGTACAGGAAGTGAAGGAGGGGAAGCACGACACGCTCCTCGTCTACCGGAAGTCGATCCGGAAGGAGCTTGGCGAGTACACGAAGACGACGCCACCCCATGTCAAAGCCGCGCGGATCCTCGAGAAGAAGCTCGGCAAGCTCGGCACCACCATCATCGACTACGTGGTGACGCTCAACGGGCCAGAGCCTCTAGGATATGCGACTGCGCCGATCGACTACGACCACTATATCGACAAGCAGATCAAGCCGATCGCGGACAGCGTCCTCGGCTTCTACGGCACGAGCTTCGACGACCTCCTCAAAGGCAGCAGCCAGACGACGCTCTTCGGGTATTGAGCATCTTCTCTCAGCATCATCGTCGCCAGTTTCATCATCGCCACCGCCCTTAAGGGCGGGCGCTGCTGCAGAGAAACAAGCGAGCGCGGTGGGGGACGCCCCATCGTCGCTGACGCTCCGAGTCTCCTCGTCCGACTCGGAGACATCCGGGAAGGACCCGCGCCATCCGTCAAGCAAGCGAAGAGCGAGCAGGGCTGTGGCGATGTCAACGCACCCGCATAGAAACAATAATAAACCCCTTCCAGACCACGCAGCAGCATGACGCATCCGAAGAAAGACGATCCGCCGAAGAAAGTAATCGCGGAGCTCGGCCGGCGGGGTGACGAGTATGCCTGGCTTGAGCGGAAGATGGTCGACTGGGGCGACGGCGAACCGAAAGAGACGTTCGTGCCGGGCCAGCCGGACGGCGCCTTCGCCCTCGGCATCCTCGACGACGGGAAGATCCCGCTCGTCCACCAGTACCGGCCGTTCAACGGCGGCTGGCACTACGAACTGCCTGGCGGCATCATCGAAGAGACCGATTCCATCGAGGACGCGGCGCTGCGCGAGCTCGAAGAAGAAGCGGGATACCGCGCCGCGGAGATTGAGCCGCTCATCCTTTCTTATTGGGTCAACTCCAACCTACTCTCCAAATCATCTCTCTTCGTCGCGCGCAAGCTCGTCAAGACGGAGCGGAAGCTCGATTCCGGCGAGGCGGAGATGGAGGTCGTCCTGGTGACGCCGACGCAGCTCTGGGAGATGGTGCTGGACGGCACGATCACGCACGCCGCCACGATCATCGCGACGCTCCTCGCCAAGGAGCGCGGCTTCCTGAAGATCGAGAAGAGCGAGTTGAAGAAGGGACACCCATTCTGATTCTTCTAGACTGTGCTGCGGAGGTCTTGTTCTCAGTCGCTCTCCGAGCTCCTGATCTTCCGCTTCTGCGGAACCGGAGTCTCAGTCACTCTCGTTCAGTCGCTCGCGCTCCTGCCCCGCTCGTCTGGCTCGTGGTTCCTGGGTTCCGCCTCTACAGAACCGGAACCTCCCTCCGGTCCGAGAACTTGCGAAAATCGACCGATTCATGCAGGTCGATTTTCTGAAAAGAATCCGAGGCAGCACAGTCAAATTCTTAGATGAGCATCATGATGCCCTGCTCGACGCGCTTCAGGTAGCCGTCGCTCTCGAGCTCGTCGAGGAGGCGGTCGACTTCCTCATCGGTGAAGCCTTCGTTCAGCGCTTCGACCATGATCTGCTCGGTGAGGATGCGTCCGCGCTTGTCTGGGTTGAGGCCCTGGACGAGGCTCATCAGCTTCACCTTCCGGTCGACTTCGTTCTCCTGGCGGAGCCGCGTGGCTGTGAAACGCTGGACGCGCATCAATTCGTCGAACTCGTCTTCCCGCATCGGCTTCGCCTCGCGTTGGAGCGTGGTCTGTAACCCCCGAACCCCTGTACTGGGAGAGGATATAAAAACATTTCGTAAGTAGTATACTGAAAGCTATATCCGTTACGTCTGAAGCCCTTCTCACCCCCTTTTCTTCTCTTCTCTCCCGACGATGTTTTATTTTTCCTCGGCATGCTGCGCAACCATTAAATATCCTGCCGCGTCCCCCTGCCGCGGGGGTTTGGCTGTTGGCATTCCATACTGTGACGCGGCGCGAGACGGAGAACGCGCGCTTCATCAACTTCATCACGATCACGGAGAACACGCTCTGCCAGCGCCAGATTGAGAAACGCGGCGCGTTCTGCTTCATGCGCGCGAAGCGGCGCACGTTCGTCTAAGCATTCTGTTTAGCTGTGTTGCGGGGAATCTGTTCTCAGTCGCTCTCCGAGCTCCTGATCCTCTGCTTCTGCGGAAGCAGAGTCTCAGTCACTTCGTTCGGTCGCTCGCGCTCCTGCCCCGCTCGTCTGGCTCGCGGGTCCTGGGTTCCGCCTCTCTGGAGCAACGAGTTCGAGGAATGCGTGCTCCCGCGTTCTGTGGAACGCCCGGGAGCCGGAACCTCCCATCCGGTCCGAGAAATCGGCGGACGCTCACGATCATGGTCTTGCAAAAACGCTCGACCATGTGTTCGGGAACGACGAGCTTGCGAGTCGGTCAGGAGCGAGAGCGACTGAACCGAACACTACGAACGGTTCTGGACTTGTTCCAGAACCCGGGAATGAAATGACCACGGAGCGAGTATGTTCGCGTCCGGAAAAGAACCCGAGGCAACACATTAGCTAAACAGATAGCTCTACTCTTCCTTCTCGTGGGTCTTGCTGCGCGCCTTCACTTCCGCCGCCACTTCCTTGACGAACCGGATCCTGTGCTTCGTCGTCTTCACCGCGTTCTTCGTCCCCTTGACGACCGTCTCGTTGAAGACCGCGCCGACGCGCGACACCGCGCCTTTCGTCCGCTCGCCCATCGCGCGGAACGCGAGCCCGATCCTGGTGGAGAATGCGGGCGGCCCCTCGCGCTTCAGCTCGAAGTCCTCGCCGCTGAGCTGCTCCTCGCGGTAGTAGTCGATCGTCTTGAGCACGGTCTCGAGCTCCTTGATCGCGCCGTAGAGCTGGTGCTGCTTCGAGATCTCGAGCGACTCCTTGTTCTTCTGCAGCGTGTCGATGAGGTTGATCCTCCGTTCTTCGAACGTCCGCTGCAGCTTCGCGATGGTCATTCTCTCCCTCTGCTCCGGTCTTCTTTATAAAAATTTGTCCGTTGTTGCGTTGACATCATCCCGTTCGCGTTGCCGGTCCTGCTCGGCGTGCAGCGCTCTTTTCCGTCGGGGCGGCCATCCCCGTAGGGGGCGACCCCCTGGCCTCTTCGCTGCGTTGGCCGCTACGCCTCGCCCTTAAGGACGGCAACGCTGATGATGTCGACGGTGTTCTCTCATGCCTTCTTCCGCATCTTCGTGACGAAGTACTCGAGGCAGTCCTCGCCGTCGAAGCTCGCGCGCTGGCGGAAGCCCTTCGGCCCGAAGTACATCGTGATGCTCGTCTCCGGGTCGAGCGGCGTGCTGCACACCGGGCAGACGCGGTTCGGGTTCTCGAACGCTGCTATCCGTTCCTCGACGAGCCGGAGCATGTTGCCCTCGGCGATGTCCTGCCGTATCCTGACGAGGTCGTCGTACGGCAGCTCCTTGACGAGTTTCGCGAGCCTGTTCATCCATCCACCCTTGCCCGTTCCTTCACCTCTCCGCCGCCTCGCGGCGCCCGCCTCTCTTTTTTCGATGCTTTTTTCTGTACCGTTTTTTTGACGCGTTCTTTTGTTTGTTTCTGTTTTGTTATGGCCTCTTGACCGTTCACCTGATGAACTGCCGCAGCGCGCCCTTCCGGTCGATGATGATGTGCGGGTGCGCGAGCAGCTTCGTGAAGTACGCGTCGTGGATTGCGAGCCCTTCCTCGAGTTCCTCGGGCGAGTGCGTCCACGAGATGACGCTCTTCTCCTTCCCGTCCGGCCCCCTGACGCCGATCTTGCTGAACCGCCTCCGCAGGTCGTCGAGTTTCTCCTGCTCCGCCACGACGAGCAGGTGCAACTCCTTCGCGTTCGCGTCGATCACCGCGAGCGAGAGGCATTCCTTCACCAGGTCCTCCTGCTGCCAGAGCAGCTTCTGGAGGAAGTAGTGTTCCTCCTGCCGCTCGTAGAACCAGACGTTCAGCACGGCTGCGTGCAGCTCGTCCATCTTCAGCGTCCGCTTGCCGGCGAACCCTTTCCGCACGGCAGCGACGAACGCGAGCTCCTTCGCGAGGACGTAGTTCCGCTTCGGCTTCCCCGCGCCCCCTTTCGGCGGCTCGCCCTTCGCCGCGGCGATGAGGCCGTACGCCTCGAGGAGCTTCGCCTGCTGCGAGACGTTCGCGATGCTCGCTCCCGTCTCTTCCGCGATCTCGCTCGCGGCGCGCTCGCCCCGGGAGAGCGATTCGAGGATCGCCCATTTCGCGTTCCCGATGACCTCCTCGAACTCCATGCCTGTCGCCGCCGTTCTGCTCCTTATCCTTCTTTCTCCCTGCTTTTCTTCTTCTTCTTCTTCTTCTTTCTTCCCTTCTTCTCCTGCCGTCTTCCTCCTTCTCCCCTGGAGAGTCGGTATATAAACTTTGTGAAGGATATTAACTAAGATAGTATGGAACTAATTAATGACCGTTTTTATCGCTCATGGCTCACTACAGCAGCTCTCCGACGAGAAAACGCGGTGCGGAAACCAGAACTTTTATAAATAATCCACGACCGATAGTTCTCGGGGGACAGGACGGGCTTTGAAAAAGAGGGCCGGTCCACCGGTTCATCACATGTTCCGGCGTTCCTGAAAGGGGTCTTCCTGCAGGAAGAAGAGGTGAGGACGTGAAGGTGCTGATGCTAGGGTGGGAGTTCCCGCCCTACTTCGCGGGCGGCGTGGGCATCGTCTGCTACGAGCTGACGAAGGCGCTCGCGCAGCAAGGCACGAAGGTCACCTACCTCATGCCGTCCGGGCCCCGCGACGTCCACTCGGACTTCGTCGACCTTCTCGTCGCCGACAACTTCATCGCCGACGGCCGCGTCACCATCGCGAAGATCGGCTCGATCATGACGCCGTACGCGGGCATCGACGAGTACCGGCGCCACTACAACGCGTTCCTCAAGGGCGACTCGAAGACCGGGTCGCTGTACGGCCACAACCTGCTGGCGGAGATTGAGCGGTTCGCGCAGAAGGCGGAGCTCCTCATCCGGGAGATGGGTGCGGACTTCGACGTCATCCACGCCCATGACTGGACGACGTTCCCCGCGGCAATCGCGCTCAAGCGCCTCACCGGGAAGCCGCTCGTCGTCCACGTCCACATCACCGAGTTCGACAAGACGGGCGGCGAGCACGCCGACTCGCGCGTCTACGCCATCGAGAAGGCGGGCATGGACGCGGCGGACACGGTGATCACGGTGAGCAACCTCGTCAAGAGCAGGTGCGTCCATCAGTACTACATCCCCGCGGAGAAGATCAAGGTGGTGTACAACGCCGTCTCGCAGGCGGAGCCGCAGCCCTTCCCCGAGTCGTTCCGGATCAAGGAGCGGGACAAGGTCGTCCTCTTCCTCGGGCGGGTGACGCTGCAGAAAGGGCCGGACTACTTCCTCGAGGCCGCGCGCAGGGTGATCCAGATCGATCCGAACGTCAAGTTCATCATGGCAGGCACGGGGGACATGCTGCCCCGCATGATCGAAAGAGCGGCGGCCATGGGGATCGCGAACAGGGTGATCTTCCCCGGCTTCGTCAACCGCGAGCAGGGCGACGAGCTCTACCGCATGGCGGACGTCTTCGTCATGCCGAGCGTGAGCGAGCCGTTCGGCATCGTGCCGCTCGAGGCGATCGCGCAGGGCACGCCGGTCATCATCTCCAAGCAGTCCGGCGTGAGCGAGGTCCTGAACTCCGCGCTGCGCGTCGACTTCTGGGACGTGGACGACCTCGCCAACAAGATCATCGCCGCCCTGTCGTACGCGACGCTCCACCACGAGCTGAAGCAGCACGGCTCGGCCGAGGTGCAGAAGTTCAACTGGGGCAGCACCGCCTCGCAGGTCAACGCGCTGTACGGCGAGCTCGTGCGCGCACGAGGAGGATACTGATGGTCAGCGTCTGCTTCTACTTCCAGGTCCACCAGCCCGAGCGGCTGCGCAGGTACAGCGTCTTCGAGATCGGGAAGAGCCACGACTATTTTGACGAGAAGAAGAACCGCGAGGTCCTCCAGAAGGTGGCGGGCAAGTGCTACCTCCCGATGAACCGGCTGCTCCTCGACCTCATCAAGCAGCACAAGGGGAAGTTCAAGGTCTCGTTCTCCATCTCCGGCGTTGCGTTGGACCAGTTCGAGCGGTACGCGCCGGAAGTGCTGCAGAGCTTCAAGGACTTGGCCGCTACCGGCTGCGTCGAGTTCCTCGGCGAGACCTATTACCACAGCCTCAGCTTCCTCAAGCACAAGGAGGAGTTCGACCGCCAGGTGGACGCGCATGCCGAACGGATCAAGGAGCTGTTCGGCCAGACCCCGAAGGTCTTCCGGAACACCGAGCTGATCTTCAACAACGAGCTCGCCCATCATCTTCAGGGCAGAGGCTTCAAGGCGGTGCTCGCCGAGGGCGCGGACCACATCCTCGGCTGGCGCTCGCCGAACTACCTCTACACCGCGGTCACCGCGCCCGGCATCAAGGTGCTCCTGAAGAATTACCGGCTGAGCGACGACGTCGCGTTCCGGTTCAGCGACAAGGGCTGGAAGGAGCACCCGCTCACCGTCGAGAAATACGTCCGGTGGGTCAACGCGGTCAACGGGAATGGGAACGTGGTCAATCTCTTCATGGACTACGAGACCTTCGGCGAGCACCAGTGGGCCGACACCGGCATCTTCCAGTTCATGAAAGCCCTTCCCGGAGAGCTGCTCAGGCACCCGGACAACGACTTCAAGACGCCCGGCGAGGTCGCCGACTCCTACCAGCCCGTCGGCGTGCTCGACATGCATTCCTTCGTCTCCTGGGCGGACCTCGAGCGCGACCTCTCGGCGTGGCTCGGCAACAGCATGCAGCGCGCCGCGATCGAGGAGCTGTACGCCTTGCGCGACCACGTCTTCGCCTCGGGCGACGAGGAGCTCATCGCGGACTGGCGTCGCCTCACGACGAGCGACCACTTCTACTACATGTGCACGAAATGGTTCAGCGACGGCGACGTCCACAAGTACTTCAACCCGTACGAGACGCCGTACGACGGCTACATCGCGTTCATGAACGTCCTGAACGACGTCGCGCTCCGCGTCGGCGCGCCGCGCGGGGAACGGACGCTCCAGCTGACGGAGCGGCCGAGCCTCCTCGTCGCGCAGCTCGCCCTGGCGGACGGCGGGAAGGCGATTGGCACGATCGGCACGATCGACGCGATTGACGCTCATCATGCTCCTGACGTCCCGCGGCCGGAGATTGCGCCGCTCAGCGTCGAGAGGACATAAGAGGAAATGCGAGAATATGAGGATCACGGATAATGGATCCAAGGAGAGGTGGTAGGGTATGACAACGAAGAAGGCGAAGAAGCCCGCCAGGAAGGCGGCGAAGCCGGCGAAGCCCGTCAAGGCGAAGCCGGTGAAGAGCGCACCGAAAGCGGCCATGAAAATGACGAGCCCCGCGCCGAAGGCGATGAAGAAGGCGGCTCCCCGGATCTCGCTCGACATCTACGATGTCCAGGACGTGCCGGAGCACCAGTACTTCTACTTCGTCAACGGCCAGCGCGTCAAGAACGTGAAGGAGCTGGCGGAGATCATGGACAAGCTCGACCAGGAGGTCTTCGACTACCATGTCAACGCGGAGCGGAACGACTTCCACAACTGGGTGAAAGGCGTCTTCAACGACGTCGAGCTCGCGGAGAAGCTGCTCGGCGTTACGGGGCCGAAGCACCTCCAGTTCACCATCTACAAGCACGTCGCCGACAAGGCGCTGAAGAAGAAGTAAGAAGAAGTAGATGCCTGAAAGAGCGGACGGGCAGGCGAGGCGGCCGCGGAGCCGTGCGGACCGGCCCGGTCCCGGACACGAGAAAGAGAGGTGGGAAAGTGGACGAGATACCATTCGAGAAGCGGTTCCACTTCCAGGACGGCTCCGACGTCAAGGACCTCGCGGAGCTGAAGCGGAAGATCGAGAGCCTGCCGTATCACGAGTTCTACCGTCACGTCAACGCGGAGAAGAACGACTTCGCGAACTGGGTGGAGCACGTGCTGCGCAGGAAGGACCTCGCGGACAGGCTGCGCGGCGTGAGCAGCATCGTCGAGACGGTGGAGATCCTGAACGAGGAGATCTTTCCCGAGGACGTGCTGCACGCCGAGGAGGGACTCAAGGCGCGCGGCGGCTTCGACTTCCAGGAACGGATCGAGGAGCAGCTCTTCTCCCTCGAGCCCAAGGACGAGGCGGCGGAGCGCGTCCCGGATTTCGAGGAGGAGCTCGCCGAGACGCAGATGGAAGTGAAGGAGGTCGAGCCGGACGAGGAGCGCGCAGTGGACGATGAGGAGCCCCGGCTGCCGTCGCGCGAGGAGGTCGCCTTGGCGGGACGCGTGCCGGGAGCGCCAGTCACCTCGCGCGAGAGGCCGCACACCCCAATCACGCAGCGCGTCGAGCGCGCCGACAAGGAGGAGCACCTGCGCTTCGTCGTGAAGCAGTTCCTGTACGGCTTCCTCTTCGGCATCATCGTCGGCCTGATCCTCGGACGGATCGTCAGCATGTTCTTCTGAGCCCCCCTGGGCCGGAAGGACGCGATATCGCGACGGGAGAAGGACCTGAGAATGACCGGAGAATCACCGGAGAAGGCGGGAGGTCACGTGGTAACGATTGGGAAGGACGGATCGGGCAGCGCGCCGCAGCCGAAGGCAGAGTGGCTCTTCGAGACCTCGTGGGAGGTCTGCAACAAGGTCGGCGGCATCAACACCGTGCTCCGCAGCAAGGCGGACCTGATGGCGCGCAACTATCCGAACTACGTGATGATCGGCCCGTATTTCGAGAAGAGCGCCGCGTTGGAGCTCGAGGAGCGCGACGCGCCGGCCCCGATAGCGGCCGCGATGGCGGAAGTCACGAAGGAAGGGATCAAGTGCCGTTACGGCACGTGGCAGATCAAGGGCGAGCCGGCAGTGATCCTGGTCGACTTCTCCGCGCTCATCGCGAAGAAGGACGAGCTCAAGGCGCATCTCTGGGAGTGGTACCGGGTCGACTCGCTCAACGCGGGCTGGGATTTCGAGGAACCCGTGCTCTTCTCCGCAGCCGTCGCCAAGCTAATCGCCGCGATCGCCCGCCAGCTCGGGAAGAAGCGGATCGTCGCCCACTTCCACGAATGGATGGCCGGCGCCGCCCTGCTCTTCCTCAAGCGGGAGAACGTCGCGGTCAAGACGGTCTTCACGACGCACGCGACGATGCTCGGCCGCGCCATCTCGGGCGGCGGCGGCAACCTCTACGACGACCTCGAGCGGCTCGACCCCCTCCGGGAAGCGTACAATCACCAGGTCCAGGCAAAGCACCTCACCGAGGTGGCCTGCGCGCATACCGCCGACGTCTTCACCACGGTGAGCGAGATCACCGGCATCGAGGCGGAGAAGCTCCTCGGCAGGAAGCCGGACGTCCTCGTCCTCAACGGCCTGGAGATCGCGCGCTTCCCCACGTTCGAGGAGACGTCCATCAAGCACCTCACCTGCCGCGAACGTTTACGGGATTTCCTCGCGTACTACTTCTTCCCGCACTACGCCTTCCCGCTCGAGCACAATGTCATGTTCTTCATGACCGGCAGGTACGAGTTCAAGAACAAGGGCATCGACATCACCGTCAAGGCCCTTGGCAGGCTGAACGAGCTGATGAAGGCGGAGAAAGGGCAACGGACAGTCGCCGTCTTCTTCTGGATCCCGATGGAACGCGGCGGCGTCCGGGTCGAGCTGCTCGAGAACAAAAACTACTACCACCACATCAAGAACTACATCCACTACAACGCGGACGCGATCCTGAAGAAGGTGCTCTACGACTTCCTCTCGCAGAAGGACCTCGCCGGCGAGACGATCTTCACCAAGGAGTTCCTCCAAGGCATGAAGAAGGACGTCCTCCAGTTCCGTCGCGGCGGCAACCCGCCCCTGAGCGCCAACTACTTGACCGACGAGGAGCACAACGAGACCGTCCGCGCCCTCCTCGCCGCCGGCCTCGACAACCACGAGGACGACAAGGTGAAGGTGATCATCCACCCGGTCTATCTCGACGGGAACGACGGGCTGTTCAACCTCTCGGTCTACGACGCCATGGCCGGCACGCACCTGGGGCTGTTCCCCTCATACTACGAGCCGTGGGGCTACACGCCCTTGGAGGCGGCAGCGATGGGCGTCGCCTCGGTCACGAGCGACCTCGCCGGCTTCGGCCGGTTCATCGAGCCGTACCTGGACGAAGAACATCCGGGCATCCACGTCGTCCACCGGTTCAAGCGGCGCGAGGACGAGATCGTCGAGGAGTACGCGCAGATGCTCTTCCGCTTCGCGCGCTACACGCACGCGGAACGCGTCCAGAACAAACTGGCGGCGAAACGGCTCGCTGCCCTGTGCGACTGGGAGAAGTTCATCGCGTACTACATCCAGGCCCACAACTTGGCGCTGGAGAAATGATTCTTAGAGCAGTAGATGAGAATGAATGGGGCTGCGAGGATTTGAACCCCGGTTAGGCGGCGACTCGCCGGCGTATGGCCGGTCCCGAACCGCCTGTGATACCAAGCTACACTACAGCCCCGTTGAGTTGTTTAAGGGGCTTGAGCGAAGCGAAACCCCTCGTGCCCCAGGGTCACGAGACGCTGCTATACTACAGCCCCGTTGAGTTGTTTAAGAGCGCGTTCGCGTCGTCGCTGCGATGTCGTCACGGTCGCGCTGCTGTCGAGGTTCTCGGGGGGTTTTTAAAGCTTTAGGGTGTTCTCCAGAGAGAGGGTCTTGGAGTGCCGTCCCCGTCCTTACGGGCGAGGCGTTGCGGGAGAACAAGCGGGGAGTCGCAGGGGTCGCCCCCTACGGGGTGCGACGGTGCAGTCGATTCGAGATGCGTTACGCCGAGCAGGACGGGACGGCACGAGAAGCGCTGTTCTTATGATGCTGTCGGATAGCTTCGGAATCGAGAGAAACGCGTTTCCGTCTCGTCTGTCGTCAAGGATAGGGCAGTTCTCACCTTGCATCCGTTCGTGTGCTGTGTCGTCTGTCTTCAGGCGCCGAGGCGGCCCACCTGGGCCTGCCCCTCGTCGATCCAGTGGCGTCTGCGTTCCGCCTTCTCCTCCTGGAGGTCCAGGAAGGAAGCCTCGACGTCCGCCATCAGCGGGCCGCCGAGGTCGATGTCCTCGAACCAGACCGCTCCTGTCCGTTGATACCTCTTCGTCATGTCTACCACCTCTGCTGTTTTAGAGGGGTATGGTCGCGCCCTTCTTTAATGGTTCAGGACCCCCTCTCCAGAAGCGCGTTCCATAAGCTTTAAGAACGTTCACGGGGTTTGCGGGAGGATTCCGGCTATCATCGTCGGGCCCGCTTGAGGCGCTCGCGCAACGCCTCAAGCGCGAGCCGGCGGTGACTCACCGCGTTCTTCTCCTCAGGTGTCATCTCGGCGAACGTCTTCTGATGGCCGTCCGGCACGAAGACCGGGTCGAAGCCGAAGTTTGACTCTCCTCGCGGCTCGACGATCCCGCCTTCCACCTTGCCGACGAAGAACTCCGGCTCGTCCGCCCCGGGGAGGAGGACGCCGATGTTGCACTCCGCTCTCGCCCGTCCGGTGCCGAACGCCCGCGCGAACCGGACGAGTCCTTCCCGTCCGATCGTCCCGTAGAAGAACTTGATCAAGGGGCCGGGCAGCCCGGTGTCGCCGATCCAGAACGAGACGTCCTCGACGAAGATCACGGCGTCGCGTCCCTCGACGAGCTCTCTCGCCGCGGCGAGCTTCGCGCGGATGATCTCTTTCGGGTCGAGGCTCTGGATCTCCGGCACGTCGAGCGCCTTCGATTCCACGTCGTGCTCGGCGAGGATCGCTTTCGCTTCCGTCGCCTTGTGATTATTTCCTGTGATGAAAAGAATCCTCATTTCCGTGCCGCCGCGTCCCGCTCGTCCTTCGCGCTCTTTTTCGCTGCTTGTTTCGGCACGTACTCGCGGTACTTCTCGTTGAGGAGCGGGACGATATCGTACGCGACCTCCTCGTACGGATGGCTGTCGCGCAGCGCCTTCAGGACTCGCGGGAGGTCCTGCTCGTCGCAGACGGTCTGGATCCGGCACTCGTCGACGTCGGCGATCTCGCCGTGCGCGCCGATGTGCGGGTTCGTGCCTGCGAGCGGCCGGAAGTGGCCCGTTCCTTTTGAGACGAACGAGCAATAATCATAATCGCCGATGTGCCCTGCTCCGGCGGCGCCGAGCGCCAGTCTCACCTTCTCCTCATCCTCGACGGGGACGTAGACGACGAGCTTGACGAGCGCCATGACTGACGGGTATCGGAGAACCCCTAATAAAGATTATTATCGTTCCGGACCATCGTCTCTCTCGACTTATAGTAAGTCTCTTAAATTTTAGTAAATATTAAATACTTGTTCACCTCAAAATGCGCTGAGGTGAACGATATGTTAGCCAAAGG
>JACWAN010000106.1 GCA_014874255.1 Candidatus Woesearchaeota archaeon | reverse complement strand
CTCGACGGGAAAACATTCGCAATTGCTGCTCAGAAATGTCGGGAAGAAATTTGGCACCTTTGGCTAACATATCGTTCACCTCAGCGCATTTTGAGGTGAACAAGTATTTAATATTTACTAAAATTTAAGAGACTTACTATTATATCCAGCACGCGACCGGGTTCTGGTACGGCGTCCTCGGCGTATTGAAGGCGCTCGTCTGGCCCGCGTTCCTCGTCTACAAGCTGCTCGGCTTGTGAGCGTCCTGCGCCGCGACGACGAGCGGGTACGTCGTCGGCGCCGCGGTCAGCTTGGGGTGCGTCGCCACCTGGAGCGTCTCCAGCTCCGTCAGCTTCGTCCCTTTCTGGATCGCGAGCGCGATGACGTTGACCAGCTCTCCGACCGAGTCGCCGCCTGTCACCTGTCCGCCGAGGAGGAGCCCGGTCTCCTTGGAGAAGACGAGTTTCGTCTGCTGCTCCTTCATGCCGGCGAGGCAGCTCGGGTGCTTGTCCGGCCCGATCGCTTTCCCGACGAGTATCTTGAATCCCTCCTCCCGCGCGCGTTCCTCGGTCATGCCGGCCGCTCCGAGGACGAGGTCGCCGATCTTCGTCGAGTACGCGGCGATCGTCCCTCTGTTCCTCGTGCCTTCTGCGAAGAGGTTGCCGGCCGCGATCCTCGCCTCCGCGGTCGCGGTCGAGGCGAGCATGACCGGCGCGCTCTTCCCCGTGAAGAGGTCCTTCTTCGCGGCGCAGTCGCCGATCGCGAAGACGCGCTCGTCCGCCGTCCGCTGCCGCTCATCGACGACGATGCCCTTGTCGACCGCCAGTCCTGCTTTCTCGGCGAGTCCCGTCAGCGGCCGCGCCCCCGCTCCGAGGAGGACGAGCTGGCAGGGGATGATCTGCTTGTCGGAGAGCTCCGCCGCCTCGACGCGTTCCCCGCCCCTGATCCGGACGACCTTCGTGCCGGCCAGGATTGTGACGCCCCGCTTGGTCAGTTCCGCCATCGCTGCCGCCGCGAACTCCGGGTCGAAGGAGCCTGCGAGCACCCGCGGGAGGAATTCAACGACAGTCACCTTCTTCTCGGGGAAGCGGGTGAGCTCGTCCGCCACCTCGAGGCCGATGAAGCCGCCGCCGATGATGACGATGTCAGTGGCGCGCTCGATCTCCGTCCGCAGCGCTTTCAGGTAGTCGAAGTCCTTCCTGATCGCGTAGACGCCCTTCTTCCCGACGCCGTCGACGGGCGGTGTGGCCGGTTCCGACCCCGTCGCGAGGACGAGCCGTTCATAGGTGAAGGTCTCACCCTCCGCCGTCGTGATTGCACGGCGTCCCCGGTCGAGCGCGACGACCTCCGTGACCTCGATCGCGACGCCGTTCTTCTCGAGGGCGGCGTCGCCGAGCCGGTTCTTCTCCGGGTCGTCCATCGTCTTGAACATGTAGGGGATTGCGCATGGCACCACCCCTTTCCCGACGCTCTTGACGAGCAGCACCTTCTTCTCCGGATGGCGCAGCTTCGCGTTGGTCGCGACGATGATCCCCGCGGGTCCGCCGCCGATGACGATGAGGTCGTAGTCCATGCTCTCAGTCCTCCTTTCCTCTCTCGACAGAGCGCCCCTCTTTTAATTCTTTGCCCCTTGGCAGGGGTCTTAGGCAAATCGCTTCGCGGGTCGCCCTAGGAGACCCGCAGATTTCCGGGCGCACGAATTCTCCGAATTCGTAGCGCCGGCTTCCGGCGTATCGCATCGTCCTCTGCTACACCCGTCGACCCCGTAGTTCTCGGTACCGGAACGCTGCCGGAACCACAGGGAGCGAAGCTCCCGGGGTTCCAGGAACTTCGTTCCTGAGAATCACGGCGAGCCTCGTGCTCGCCTGTGGGGACAACCTCCTGACCTCCTCCTCCCGCGTCAATGCAACGCCTCACCTTTGGCCGGCGACTTCCATTTGCCTGGACGCCCCCCTGCCGATACCTTTTTCAAGAGACCGAACGTCCAGTCCACCATGTTCGCGCAGCTCTTCGTCGCGTGCTGGGTCGCCCTGGGGATCGTCTGGCTCGTCGCCCGGCTCTTCCAGAAACGGATCGCGGAGCGGCAGGACCTCTGGGGCTCCGTCTCGTGGCTCCCCCTCTACCTCCTCGGCTTCGTCCTCCTCTGGCTCGGCGTGCGCGGCCCCCTCGCGACGAGGATCCTGCCCCCGACGACCATCATAGAGACTGCTGGTCTCCTCCTCACCGTCGCCGGACTCGTCCTCGCCGTCTGGGCGCGGATCGTCCTCGGCGCGAACTGGAGCGGCACGGTCGCCCTGAAGAAGGACCACGAGCTCATACTGACGGGGCCGTACGCGCTCGTCCGCCACCCGATCTACACCGCGCTGATCCTCATGTATCTCGGCACCGTCATCGCCATCGGCGCGGCAAGCGGCCTCCTCGGTCTCCTCCCGTTCACGGTCAGCTTCTGGATTAAGCTCAAGGCGGAGGAACGCCTCATGCTGAAAGCGTTCGGCAAGCGGTACGAGGCCTACAAGAAAGAGGTCAAGGCCCTCGTCCCGGGCGTGCTCTGAGAATCTGCCCGGCTATCTGGCGTTCTTTCGGCGTCACGGAGAGCCGGCCAGACGAGAAGGAAGGACGGGCGGGGACCATGCCCCGCCCGCCTCCCTGTGGTTTGGGGGAACGTCAGGATGCCCGGGTCACTTTGGGCTGCGTCGCGAGGGCCTGCTGTTGCGCCGCCAGTTGCGCTTGCTGCTGCGCCGCCGGAGCACCCGGTGTTGTCTGCGTTGTGGCGGGCTGTGCGAGGAGAGCGTCGAGCTGCGCCTGGAGCTGCGCCTGCTTCGCCTGCTCCTCCTGGATGGTGAGCTGCGCCTGCTGGAGCGCGAGCTGCGCCTGCTGCGTGGCGAGCTGCTGCACGGCCATCTGCTGCGACTGGTCGCGCCGCACGTTCGCGAGCGCCACGTCGCTCTGGAGCGCGCTCACCTTCTGGTTGGTGGACTGGCTGAGATAGACCGTGCCGACGACGTACACCACGAGGAGGATGGCAATCCCGACGATCCAGATTGCTTTGCTCATGCGCTCACCCCCGCGAGCACGTGCTGCGTCACGTTGACGGCCGTCACGACAGGCGTTTGTCCCGCGCCGAGCGCCGTCTGGAGCGCTGTCACCTGCGTCGCCTGCCAGCCGAGGAAGGCGAGGCCGCCGAGCAGCAGCAGGAAGAAGATCCCGGCGAGGTTCACCTCCCACTGGTCGCTGAGGACGTTGAAGCCGTTCGCGACGCGGGTGAGGAGGAGCGCGACGACGAAGAGGAACGAGGCGACGAAGAGGGGCGAGAGGACGGGGCTGAGGATCGAGGACTTGATGTCCGTGCCGAGGCCGACGCTGTGCACGTATGCGAGGACGAAGGAGAGGTAGCTGAGGTAGTGGATCAGCTTCCAGTTCTTGAACCCGATCCGCTGGATCGCCTTCGTCCGCGAGGTGAGGCCGACGAGCAGCATGAGGTAGAAGGCGAGCGCGCCGAAGGAGAGGAGGACGAGCCACTTGTCCCCGAAGGAGAAGCCGAGGTACTGGAGGAAGGAGAGCCCTTTCCCCCACTTGAAGTTGTCGTTCGCTGCCGCGACGAGGTGGAGGCCGACGAGGTACGTGGCGAAGATTGCGACGGGCTTGTGGTAGCGGAAGATGCCCGCCGTGGCCGCCTTGTTCTTCGAGAGGATGCGGAGCTCGCCGATGACGACGGTGAGGAAGAGGGCCGCGTACGCGAGCAGGCCGAAGATCCGCGTCTCGTACCAGATGGCGGGCTGTGTGCTGACGAGCATGGAGAAGACGAGGAAGAATGCGGCGGTCACCCCTCCCGCGACGATGAGGATGAGCGTCTTACGTTCCAAGCCCCTCACCCTCGTCGAGCCCGCCGAAGCCGTTGTACCGGTGCCGGCGCAGCGCCGTGTCCACGGCGAACGCCTTCACGTGCGGCAGCTTCTCGAGGAATGCTTGCGCCTCTCTGCTCCCGAGCACGAAGACCGCGCTCGCGACGGCGTCCGCCTCCATCAACGTGGGGGCGACGACGCTCACCGAGGCGAAATCGCGGGCGCCGACGATGTGCGACTGGTCGTAGCTCCCGACATACTGACGGTAATCCCCTGAGGTCGCGACGGCCGCGTTCTCGAGGAGCAGCGATCCCGTCACCGCGTCCGGGTCGCGGGGGTGCCGTATCCGGACGACCTCGAGCCGGGAGCCGGAGACGCGGAGGTCGCCGCGCGCGTCGACGAACGCGCTCTCGACGCCCAGCGCCGCGATGAAGGCGAGGAGGGCGTCGCCGATGTACCCCTTCGCGATGCTGCCCATGTCGACGAGCGCGTCCGGGTGCGTGAGCCGGACGATGTCGCCGTCCACTTCGACGTTCTCGAACGTGCACCCTGCCGTGTACTCGTCGCCGCGTTTCCGGGCGAGGAACTCGCGTCCCTTCGACACGTCGTACCGTCCGCCAGTGAGCCGCGAGAACCGGAGCGCTTCCGCGAGGACGAGGCGCAGCTCCGGCGAGGCGCGCAGCTCGCGTCGCCGGTTCAGGGCCGAGAGCTCGCTCTCAGGGTCATAGAGGTTGAAGATGCGCTGCAGCCGCAGCCCTTCGCGCACGATCTCGTCGAAGACGAGGTTGGCGAGAGGCTCCTCGACATCGTAGAGCTCGACCGTCACGGCGCCGCCGAGCAGCGCGAACGTCCTCGTCGCGTCCATGCGGCTCACGCCTCCACGACGCGGATGCACCCGGACGGGCAGCTCTCCGCGGCTGTCCGCTGCTCCTCGAAGAGGGCCGCGTCGATCTCGAGCTCGTAGTCGCCGGTCCGCGGGTTGACCGTCGCGCCCTTGAGCTCTGCCTTGCCGTCGCCGTGCATCCGCCAGAGCTTCGGGCTCACCGCCTCGCACGCCGCAGCGCCGATGCACTCCTTCCGCTTGAAGATGATCAGGTATCTCGTCATAAGCCTCCCCTCCGTTCCACGTTCATTTCCACGCCCGCCAGGGGCGGAAAAGCGTTTCCCGAGCTACAGCTCCCCCATACTGAGATGGCCGCGCAGGAACGACGCCGCCTGATCCCAGTCCTCGTCGTCATCCTCGTAGCCGCGGATTGCCGCGCTCTCGACGTCCATCTCCTCATACGCTCTCTCTTCGTCCATCGCCACCACCTCTTCAATGCACGATCCCCAGCCACATGAGCAGCCGCGTGAAGAACGGCGGCGCTGCCGGCGCCGTCGCGTTCCCTGCACCCTGGACGCTGCCGTTGCCGGCGCCGTCCGTGGCGTTGGCGCCGAGCGCGGCGATTGCCTGTTCGGCGCTCTGCCGCTGCCGCTCCGCCGCGGCGATCCGCACCTGCGACACGTTCATCTCCGCCTGGATGCTCCGGATCTCCGCCTCCCGCGCGGCGATGTCCGCCGGCGTGTCGATCCGCAGGTCGGCTGCCGTGCTCCCGTCCGCGCCGGTGCCGTTGACGCCGTAATCGGCGGAGTTGAAGTCCGTATAGTTGAGACTGGCGTAGTTGGGATTGGTGGAGTTGAGATCAGTATAGTTGAGGTACTTGAGGTCGCTGAGGTTCAGACTGTCATTGAGGGTGACGTTCCCCGTCGTGTTCATCTGGTCCGGGATTCCGTTCTCCCCGTTCGTGTCGCCTGCGCTGTCGCGGCCGTCCTCCTGCTCGGAGCCGCTCTGCCCGCCGAAGTCATGGCTGATGTCCCAGCGGCCGCCCTCCTGCTCGCCGCGCGACGCGGTCTCGTTCTGCGTGGCGGCCTGCGCCGCGGCCTGCTCTTCCGCCGTGCGCTGCTGCGCCTGGAGCTGCGCCTGCTGTTGCGTGGCGTACTGTTGCTGCGACGCGTCACCGCCGTCATCGTCCGCGTGCACGGCCCGCGCCGCGCCCGCCACCATCACCATGACCGCGAGCGCCGCCACGAGCGTCAGCAACAGGTAACCGCCCTTCCGCCTGACCATCATCGTCATCTCCTTCACCTTCCGGTTCATTCTTCGCGGGAAAGGCGAGAAAATATATTAAATATCCCTGCAGACGACGAGAACCGTGGCGCAGCTGCATAAGCTATATAAGCCAGGACCCATTAATCCCGGCACATGACGGTTCAGAACCGTCGTCCAGGAGGCAGGGGAAGGACATGACGAAGACGTGGCTCGCGGCGGCATGGTTCATAACCATCCTCCTGCTCCTCCCCTTCACGAAAGCAGCCACAATCGGCGCCGTCGGGATCAACGACACGCTCTTCGAGGACCTCTCAGTCCAGGAGACGGTCTCGCTCCAGCTCCTCGACAATACGCAGGCATCGTTCACCTTCATCCTCCCTGAAGGAGCGGTCGCCGTCGCCGCGGACGGCCACGCGACCACGACGGCGAACGGCACGGTCACGGTCCCGCTCTCCTGCACCACATGCCAGGTCTCGATCGCCTACGCGCTCCGCGACGCAGCGCAACCGGTCCAGGGCGGCTCCTTCACCTTCTCGCGGACCCTCAACCTGCCCTCGGCGCCGCGCAGCCTCCGCTACACGGTCGCCCTGCCCAACGGCTACGGCGTCGGCGCCAGCGACCGGACGGACCCGCCCGTGGTGCCTTCGCCCACGACGATGACGACCGACGGCCAGCGCATCATCATCACCTGGGCTGCGCAGTCGCCGCAGCTGCCGATACGCTACTACGTCCTCTACCACGGCCTCGAATCCTTCGGGACGTGGCAGGAGGTCCGCCAGGAACTCAGTGAGTGGCCAGTCTGGCTCTTCATGGGGGCCGCGCTCCTCCTCGGCGCAGTCGCAGGGGTCGCGCTCGATCATCGGCGGCGCGCGATGCTCAGGCGTAGTCGGCCGGAACTCCCCGCCGTCCCCTCCTCCCTGCTGAGCCCCGACGAGAAGGCCATCCTCGCGGCGCTGCGCGGGAACAAAGGACCGATGAGCCAGAAGGAGGTCGGCAGGACGCTCGGGTGGTCGAAGTCCAAGGTCTCCGCAATTATGTCGAACCTGGAATACAAGCGGATCGTGCAGCGCGAGAAGATCGGCAGGAACTACAAGGTCGCGCTCCTCAAGGACGTCGAGGAGTGAGCCCTCTTTTCTCTCCCTCCGCTCCCTCTGGACGCCGGCCTGGACGCCGGCCGGCGCGTGCTCTCCTGCACGGATGCCGCTCTCAGCCGTGCATCCCGAGGAGGTGGCACACGTCCAGGCGCTCGCAGTACCGCGACGCGTTCGCACCGTCCGCTTCGACGTGGAAGAGGATCGCTCCGGTCTGGACGTCGACGACGTACGTGTGGTGCTCCGAACCGTTCGCCGCGACGACGACGAGCGCGCCGTCCCGGACCCCTCCTCTGACGCTGAGGTCGTACCCGGTGGCGTTGAGCGCGGACTGGACGGCGGCAGTCGTCGCGTCTGTCTCCGCCTGCGTCGGCGTCCGGCCGTCGCGCATGCTGTCCCGGACGATGCCCGCGATCACGATGAGGATGAAGAGCGCCACGATGCTGATTGAGACGATCTTGAGGGTGCTCATTCTCTTCTTCGCTTTCATGCTTTCGCCTCCGTTCCCTCGAAGAGGGGCGTGCCGATGACGAACACGCCGTACGTGATGAAGTACGCGCTCGCCACGTCGATGGAATAATGGACATGCATCAGGAGCACGGTCGCCGCCAGGACGATGGACGCTCCGAGCATGAACCGCTTCATCCACGGCTGCGTGAAGACGAGGTAGCCGAGGAACGGCAGCCCCGTGTGTCCGGAGAAGAAGAGGTCGTTCGAGTAGGAGAGGATGCCCAGGAATCCTGGCGTGACGACGTTGATCGCGCCGATCGGCGCCCGCAGGTGAGTCAGGACGACGAACCCGGAACGCACCAGGAGGAAGAGGCCGAGCATGCCCAACGCATAGTGGAACCGCTTCGGCTCGAACACCAGCGGATACAGCAGATACAGCACGAAGACGAGGACCGCGCCCCAGATGAAGAGGAGGCTGAGGTTGACGACGGGCAGCGCGTCGAGCAGGAGGTCGGGGACCGGCGCCGTCCGCGTCTCGTCCACGTAGTTGCTCGACACGATGGTCGAGAGTATTGACAGCGCGAAGAAGAGCAGCGCCAGCAGGATCTCGCCCTTGTGGTGCAGGATGTCGTCCTTCCACTCCTGGAACGCACGCATGGTGGGCGGTTCCTCCTCGTGGAATATAAAGGTATTCGTTCGGGCGGCCGCGGCGGACGTCTCATGGTCGCATCCCCGACGCAACGACGTAGCGGCGCACAGGAGCAGAGCGACTGCGGCCACCGCTTCCGACGTCGACACGGTCGAATATCTCCTCCCGCGGAAGGCGCGGGCAGCCCGTCCGTCTCGCTTCTCCCCGCGGGCGTTCCTCTCCCTGCGTTCGACGAGTACGTCATCGGGTACAAGAACTGGGAGGGGATCATCCATCAAGCGCACGCCGACAAGGTCGTCCCCGACAACAACGGGATGTTCCTCTCCACGATCGTCGTCGACGGACAGGTCGTCGGGCTCTGGAGCCGCGCCAACCGGAAGGGCGGCGTCACCCTGACGATGAAGCCGTTCGGCAAGCTCGCTCCCGGGACCGCGCGAAGCGATCGCCGCAGCCGAAGAGACGTACACCCGGTTCCTCGGCCTGCCGCTGCTCGAGCGGTGAATCTTCCACATCTTTTTTAAACGCATCCTCGTTCCTCGTCGGGAGAGATGATTCCTGGAGGGGTGGTTCCTATGGCGTATGTCAATCTCGGCAATAGCGGCGTGAAGGTCTCGAAGCTCTGTCTCGGCACGATGACGTTCGGCTCCGGCTTCCGGGGCGTCGGTTCCGTTTCGCAGCAGGACGCGAACGCGATGGTGAAGTACGCGCTCGACCACGGCGTCAATTTCTTCGACACCGCGGACGTCTACTCGCGCGGCGAATCAGAGCAGGTCTTGGGCAAGGCCTTGAAGGCCGCGGGCGTCCCGCGCGAGGATGTGATCATCGCGACGAAGGTGCGCGGCCGGATGGGCGACGACGTCAACGACGCCGGCCTCTCCCGGAAGCACATCCTCGACTCCGTGGAGAAGAGCCTCAAGCGGTTGCAGGTCGAGTACATCGACCTCTACCAGATCCACGGCTGGGATCCTTCCACCCCGCTGAAGGAGACGATGGAAGCGCTGAACGACCTCGTCCGGTGGGGAAAGGTCCGGTACATCGGCGCGTCGAACCTCGCGGCGTGGCAGCTCGCCAAGGCGAACGCGATTGCACGGAAGCACGGCTGGGCGCGGTTCATCACGTACCAAGGGTATTACAGTCTCGCCGGCCGCGACATCGAGCACGAGGTCGTGCCGCTCTGCCTCGACCAGCGCATGGGCGTCCTGACGTGGAGCCCCCTCGCCGGCGGTCTCCTCACCGGCAAATACCGGAAAGGCGCGCCGAAAGGGACGCGGCTCAGCGGCGAGCTCAAGGGATTCATCCCGGCAGACGAGAAGCTCCTCGACAAGGTGCTGGACGCGCTCGAGACCGTGAGCAAGGCGCACAAGACGACGCTCGCGACGGCAGCGCTCGCGTGGCTCGCGCAACGGCCGGGAGTCACGTCCGTCATCGTGGGCGCGCGTACCCAGGAACAGCTCACGCAGAACCTCGCCGCCGCCGATCTGGAGCTGAGCGCGAAGGAATTGGCTGCGCTGGACGCGGCGAGCGCGACGCCCCTGCCTTACCCGCAGTGGATGATCGAGCGGCAGAAGACCTACCACAAGTAGGTCCGATAGGCCGGCGTTGAAAGTCTCGCTCACGCTCGCGTCGCCGCCTTCGAACCGTGTTGCTGTTTACTTCGAAGGGCCTCGTCCCCGCAGGGGGCGACCCCCTACTCGGCCTTTGCCGCTTTCTTCGCAACGGTTCGACCTGAGGGCGGCAACGTACACTTTCAACGCGGCCGGTCCGATAGAAACTTTAAATACCCATAACGCTTCCTGGGCGGGATGAAGGGTGCGTTGTATCTCCTGCTAGTCCTCATGCTCCTCCCCGTCGCGCTCGGAGTCGTGGAACACCAGGCGGTGGACATCACGCTCCACAGCAACAACGTCGCGGAGGAGCGGATCACCCTCTCCATCGACTCGGACGGAGCCTACGACGCCGTCGACTACCGTCTCGACCAACGGCCGCTCGCCGTCCTCTTCGACAAGGGGTACGCCGAACAGGACCAGCCGGACGGCGTTCTCCTCGTCCTGAACCAGAGCCTCGTCCCCGGGAAGAACGACGTCTCCTTCACCCTCTTGTTCGACGGCCTCGTCACGCAGCAGGGCGCTTCCCGCGCGTTCGCCCTCCGCCTCAAGCCCGTCGACAACGCATCGCTCGACGTGAACGTCACCCTGCCCGAAGGGTTCGCCCTCGCCCACGCCGACGCGGCGGCGAGCCCGACGCCCGACAGCATCGGTACCGACGGCCGGACGATCACGCTCCGCTGGCACGAGGAAGGCGTCAGCGAACTCCCGATCATCGTCCTCTATGACGGGCCCTCGTTCCCCTGGGCGCCAGTCATCCTCGGCTCGCTCCTCATCGTCACGCTCGCGGCCGTCGCCGTCGTCTGGCGCCGACGCCACGCGGTGGAGAAGAAAGCCTTGCTCGGCGCCCTCGGCGAGGACGAACTCCTGATCGTCTCGCTCGTCAAGCGCGGCGTGGACCGGCAGAAGGCGCTCTGCGCCGAGACCGGCTTCTCCAAATCAAAGATGAGCAAGGTGGTGCGGAAGCTCGAGGAGAAGGGCGTCGTCAGGAAGGAGCCGTTCTACAAGACGAACCGCCTGAAGCTCTTGCCTGGCTGGGAATGAGGCCGTTCAGCCCTGGCCGTGGCCGTTGCCCCTGCCGTTGCCCTGTCCGTCGCTCTGCTGCCCGCCGGCGTCGTAATGCTTCGCTTGACCGGGCGGCGTGCCGCTGTTCCCAGGGTTCGCATGATCTTCACCGCCGGTCCCTTGTCCGCTGCCGGCCCCCTTGTTTGATGGCGTCGGCGCCGCGGGCAGCGAACCGCCCTCCTGACGGGACCTGCTCGTCGTCCCACCGGAAGCGGTGTTCTCCGGTCCCGGCTGCCTTGTCTGGCCTGGCGCCGCGGCGCGGCCGTTCCTAGGGAATGGTGTGTCTCCCGGGTTCCGGGGCTGGTCCTGGGCGGGAAGGTTCGTATTGCCTTCGTCATTCTCTCTCTTGGCCTGGCCGGGAGGCGTCGACGGCCCGTGCTGGCCCGCCCGCGTCTGGAGGTCCTTCTTGAGCTTCGCGCTCACCTGCGGCGAGACGTCGTTCTGGGTGAGGAGCATCGCTTCCTGGTTGTCGGTGAGGTTGTACTGCGCGGCGAGCTCGTCCTTCGGGGTCGCGACGTGGAAGCCGAAGAATCCGAGGATCCGCTGGAAGATGCCAGGCGGCGCGCTCTGCGTCTCGATGATGGCGGTGATGGACTCGTTCCCGAGCTTCCCGGTCTTGATGAGCCGGTTGAGGATGCCCGGGTTGAGGCGGTTCGCCCGGATGATCGCCGCGAGCTCGTCGTCGGTGATGTTCCCTGAGGCCACCATCTGTGGCAGCTGCTCGAAACCGAGGCTGAAGCGCGGCGCTCCGCTCTCGTTGCCGTCGTTCCCGGTCCCGTTCGTCTCGTTCTCCGTCTCGTTGGTCGTGGCGTTCACGACGCTGAAGACGACGGTGGCATTCGCCGACCGGTTCTGCGCCGCTGCCAGCACCGTCAGCGTGTGGCTGCCCTCGTCGAGGACCTGGCTCGCCTCGTAGTCGGTGCAGTTCACGCACGCCTGGACCGTCTGGTTGTCGATGCTGTAGTTGATCGTCGAGGGCAGGCTCGTCTGGAAGCTGAGCTGGACCGGGCTCGTGTAGTCCTGCGCGAGCGGGCTCGCGACGGTGAGGGTCAGCTCGTCGGGCTGTTGCACCGGCTGTTGCACCGTGAAGCTGACGCTAGCGGTCTCTGTCTCGTTCCCGAGCGTCCCTTCCGCAGCCAGGGTGTGGTTGCCGTCGCTCACGTTGAGCGTCGTCTGGAAGCTCGAGCAGTTCACGCACGCCTGCTGGACCGTGCCGTTGTCGAGCTGGTATCCGAGCGTGTCCACGGTCGCGTTCGTCGCGAGGGTGATCGGGACCGCACTCGTGCCATAGGTCTCGTCCGTCGGGTCAAGGATGGTGACGCTGAACGTGGACGTCGGCGGCACCGGCGGGAGCACCTCGAAGGAGACGTTCGCCTGTTCGGTGGCGTTGCCGAGCGTCGCGGTCGCGGCGAGCGTGTAGTTGCCTGCGTCGAGCGCTTCGCTCCCGGACAGCGCGGTGCAGTTCGTGCAGGTCTCCGATGCGTTCCCCGGCGTCAGAGTATAGGAGATTGCGTCCTGGGTCTGGTTCGCGCGGATGTTGACTGCGACCGGCGACCCGTACTGGCCCGGCGCCGGACTCACGATGGTGAGCGCCGACACCGCCGTTGCGAGCGCCGCAAGCCCGAAGAGGAGGGCAATCAATGTTCCGATGCTGGTTGCGGTTGTCATGCCCCCGGATAAGATGTCGGAATATAAAAGAAATTCCGGGAAACCAACTGGAAACCGTCAGATTCATATGAGCCTATGGGATGTTCGTTGGGATGTTCGTCCGGTTTCCGTACCTTGGACGATGAGTGGCGTCTGTGATTCCGGGATATCTAGCATGAGTGGGCGTTGTCGACGGCGACTGCCTGGAGGTAGAGGTCGTAGCGAGCCGGCTGCCAGAGCTCATAGTGGTCCTGGAGACTGACGAGGAGCGCTGCTCCGTCGATACGCGCACGGACGAGCTGCCGTTCCGGCAGGCTGAGCAGGATGCCTTCCTCCGTCGGGACGCCGATCGCGTTCCCGTACGCCATCCCTTTCGGCATCTTCCCTCTCGCGTAGAGCTCGATATGGAGGAAGAGCTGTCGCGGGAATGCTGCGAGGTCGTCGCAGCAGAGCGCCGCATCCACCCGTCCTTCGAGCGTTCCGTCCGGCAGCAGGACGCCGTGCGCGGTGACTTTGCAGAGAGTCTCTTTCTGTGCGCCGTTCATGCCCTGAAGGATGCAGCACAGCATAAATAGTTTATCATTATTTAGTGGTGATTTACGAAATATTTTTAAATCGGTCTTCTTCATAGGGATGTATGGAAGAACGATGGCTCGTGGTGGATCAGGGTCACTTCGACGACGACCGATTCGGCGACAACGTCGGCCTGCGCACGCTCGGTCTCGAGTCCTGCGTCGCGGTCGCCACCTTCGCCAAAGACCTCTCGCTGGAAGCGTTCAACCGCCTGACGCTCGCCCATCTCACGAACGCTTACCTCAACCGGCCGGAACTGATGGAGCGCTATGCGGCATGGCTCACGGAACAGGACAGGGGACGCGCCCACCAGGCGGTCGCCGCGGTCGTCGGCGGCTGGCCCGGACGCTCTGAGCGGCTGCTCGCGGAGACCTACGCCGTCCTCGAACGGGCGGACATCCCGGTCATGCTCGTTCACACGTCCGACGGGCAGCACTATCACGACCTCTCCCTCTGGAAGAACGGTCTCCTCACCTATTCGGAGCATGACAGGCCGTTCGACGATGCCAACCTGATATCCCTCCCCTGCACCGAGGATCTTGCCGCTCGCTGGAAGGCCCGGTACGCCGTTCCACGCCTCCTGACTCGACAAAAAGATTTATAAAGCGTTCCCGGTTCACGCGACGCATGGAACTGAACGTTCTCGAGAAGAAGAAATACCGGCTCATCTTCGAGTTGCCGGGCGCGGACCACACGCTCTGCAACGCGCTCAAGACCGAGCTCTGGAACGATGCGGACGTCAAGGTGGCGACGTACACGATCAACCACCCCCTGGTCGCGGTGCCCAAGTTCATCCTCGAGACGAAGGGCAAGGACGCGACCGAGGCGCTCGTCGAGGCAATCGGCCGCGTGCAGAAGCAATTCAAGTCCTTCGCGACCGTGCTCGCCAAGGTCTGAGGCCTGCCGTCCACAACGTTCTTCGTTCTCTCCGTTCTTCTCTTCTTGCTCTTCGTTCTTCACGTCCATCCTTACTACGTCCGTTCTCGTTTATGGGAATGCCGCCTTGGAACAAGGCCCCGCGACGCGCTTGGCACCGCAGTGCCAATCCGCTACGCGCGTTGCGGACAATCTGCCCGGACCGGAGGGAGAGCAATATCTCCGCGGCATTCCCGGAAACGCCTTTTTTCCCGTTTCCTGTCATTTTCATCAACAGTTGACCGTCCTTTGACAGAACCTTTTTTAATCCCGGCGTCTTAGAGATCCTATGGACGAGCGAGTCGGCACGCTCCTGCTCAGGCTGGCGCGTCAGGCCATCGAAACCGCATTCACGAAGCGCGAGCTTGACCTCTCGCAGTACAAGGCGGATAAGCTGCTCGCGGAGCGGCTCGGCGTCTTCGTCACCCTCACGAAAGAGGGTGAGTTACGCGGCTGCATCGGCTTCGTCAAGGGCGAACTCCCGTTGTACGAGGGCGTGGTCCACGCCGCCCGCGCGGCCGCGTTCGACGACCCGCGCTTCCCGTCGCTCGACCCGGAAGAGCTCGGCGGGATCAGGATCGAGGTGAGCGTCCTCAGCCTTCCCGAGCCGCTCAAGGTGAAGAAGCCGGACGAGTATTTGGAGAAGGTCAGGGTCGGCCGCGACGGTCTCATCATCCGGAAAGGGTTCTACTCAGGATTGTTGTTGCCGCAGGTCCCGGTCGAGTACGGATGGAGCGTCGAGACATACCTCGAGCACCTCTGCCTGAAAGCCGGCCTCGAACGGAAGGCGTGGAAGGAGAAGGGCGTCGCGATCGAAGCGTTCCAGGCGGAGATCTTCTCCGAGAAATAAACGTTCTTTGACAGCATGTTCTCTTCTTGGTGTGCTGCCTTGGGATGTTTGACGGGCGCGAACATGGACGAGCGTTTTTGCGAGGCCATTATCGTGAGCGCCTGACCAGGCCTCGGACCGGAGGGAGAATAGAGTCTCCGCAGCACACCAGAAGGTCTGAAATGTGTCGCTTACTCCGCGTCCCGGACGCAGGGCGGACAGACGAGGAGGCCGCGCACCGTCGACAGGCGGTTCGAGAAGTTGCCGCAGAGGTTGCATTCGCCCTGCTTGAACGCTGCGATCGGTTTCCGGTGCGCCTCGCGGATCTCGTACTTGTCCACGATGATGTCGAACAGTTCCGGTTCGATGCGGAGGATGTCCTTGACGGTGATGAAGCCTGCGAGCTTTCCCGCGTCCAGCACGGGCAGGTGGCGGACGTCGCGCTCCCGCATCACGTTGAGCGCGTCGAAGACGTCCATGCCTGGGTCGACGACGGCCATCTCGTCCGCGGCGGTCATGATCCGGTTGACCGGCGTCTCCCGGACGTCCATCGCCTCCGCCATCGCCTTGCGCACAAGGTCGAACTCGGTCACGATGCCCGCCAGTCTCTCGCCGTCCTTGAGGAGGACGCTGCCGACCTTCTTCTCCTTCATCAGCTGCGCGATGGCGTAGAGCGTGTCGTCCGCCGCCGCGGTGATCGGCCGCGTCGTCATGGCGTCGATTACCTTGTATCCTGTGCGCATAGCAACCACCTCCCTGAGCCAGAATGGGAGACGATGTTTTTAAAGTTGTTTCTTCCGGAGCGAGAGCGGCCGGAGGAAGCCGTACGCGATTCTGAGGACCGCTTCGAGGATGACCGTGAAGGGGAGGTAGAAGAGGATGATGTGCCCGCTCTGCGGCCGCGTGGCGAGGTTCATCTCCCGTGCTTTTCCGGAATCAGTGTTTTAAACTGTTCCAGCGGGGCGATATCATCCCTTGTTCTGGTCGAGTGTCAGCTGGAATTTCTTCGGGAGATAGATAGGATCGCCTTCATCTCTACCGCCTATGTAGTCCCTGTTGTAGGTGTTGATGTGGGCGAACGGGCGTTTTCCTTGCAATGTTTCCATGTACGTCTCTCGGGTCATGCTGCGGTTGATTATGGACCATATGAAGCGGTCGTTCAGGTCTGCATCATCCGAGCCCGGCGCTGAAATATATGCTTGTACTTGTCGGCAGAGCGGGTCGCCTGAGGCGGCTAACCGCCTGAGAATATTGTATCCGTCGGGCGCGTGGAGCCCTTCATATGTCCGGAGCAGTCGCTCATTGTTCGATGCAATCCGTAGCTGCTCGCCTCCTATCTTCCTTAGGTTATCGATGTTGGTGAGAACGCTCCGTGGTCGTCGGTTCTGGCGTTGCAGTTCGCTTGCTTGACGTTCTAACTCCCCGATCCGCTCTCTCAGATGACTGGCTTTTGACTGCCGTTCTTGGAGTATCTGTTCGATTTTTTTCGCGAACATCATCACTCGTGGTGGTCGGCGGAGCGACAACGCAATAAAAATGTTTCTATTGAGAAGGGGAGAAACATATTCTTATGGTCTTTCCGACGAAGAACGCTTGAGACGCACAGCGTCCTAGAACGCGAGATGGAAGAAGTGGAGGATCAGCACCGCGGCGAAGCCGAAGATGCCGAAGGCTGCGGTGATGAGGACGCTCCAAGCGTCGATGACGAGCGAGGGGACGACGAGCTGAATCGCGTAGAGAGCGAAGAACCCGATGATCGAGTTGACCGCGAGGATCAGCCCCGTCTTGATCCCCCACCAGAGCAGCCCGAGGACGAGGAAGAGAATCACGATGCCGACGAGAATCAGCCAGAGGTACATGGACGCGGTTTGTCGACGGTGGTTTATATTTCTTTCCTTTATCGTGTTCACGGAGAGTGACGGTCCCGGTCGAACGACGAGAGCGGCCGTACGGCAAGAGAAACGTTTTAAATCGCCATTTCCGCTTTGAACATCATGAACAGGAATAAGATAGTGATTGCGATAAATAAGCCTGTTTCTGACGTGTTTGACTTCACGACCGATCCGAAGAAGACGCAGCCATGGTCCCTCAGATCATGGAAGAGTCATCGAATAAGTATCCTCCTGCAATCGGCACCATCTATAAGAATCGTGGACGCGCTCTCGCTTGGACGCAGTATACCGTTATAGAATTCGAAAAAGACGCGGTCTTCGCACTCAGAGCCTCAGACAACAATTATTTCGTGAGGTACACCTACAAAAAGCTAAGCGAGACAGAGACCGAGATGCAGTATCTTGAATGGGTCAGTGAAGGGGAGATAGAGAGCCCTTTCACGCAGGAAATCCTCCAAGGACTGAAAGAGCTCATGGAGACGGTGCACGATAGGCCTTACTGAATGCCGTTCCTCAGTTTCTCCCACAACAGCGCGGTCGTCCGTCGCGCGAGCGGCTCGAGGTTCCGGCAATCGGCCTCGTTGTATTCGATGAGGAGGTCGAGCAGCTCCTTCTCCCCGGTGACGCGGTATTCATACCACAATAATGCCGCGTCCGCGCCGCTGAACCCCTCGATCCCCTCCTCGCGGCGTATGTCGAAGATGCGTTCGATCGTCTTGAGGCCGCCCGCCAGGCCGAGCCGGCCGCAGACGTGGCGCAGGTCGACGTGGATATGGTTTTCAGGGAGGACGCCGCCGAAGTACCGCTCGATGATCGGCAGGTCGAAGCTGCTCCCGTTGAACGTGACGAAGACCTTGTGACGGGAAAACAGCTCTTTTATCGGTTCTTTGTTCAGGTTGACGCCTTTGACGAAGCAGTAGTATTGTTTCCCGTCCCACGCGCCGAGCACGGTGATGTCGCCGTACCGTTCGGCAGTCTCGATGTCGACGTAGAGACAGTCGTCGCTGAAGAGGTGGTAGAGCCGCCAGTGCTCGTTCTTCGGGAGGAGAGCTGCGAGGGCATGATGGTCCTTCTCTTCGAGCAGTCCTTCGAACTCCTTGATCTTGAGCTCATAGAACGTTTTTCGGGACGTCCCGATCCCCCGTATCCGTTCCCGTTCGCGGAACGAGTTCCAATCGCTCACGCCGTTCTCCCAGAGCTTCCGTTCCGTCGCCCGGCTCACCCGGTCGAGGAAGATGAACGAGCAACTGAGACGGTCGTCAACCATCCGGGAAGAACGGAAAAAAGCGGTTTATAACTGCTGTGCCTAGCTGTCCAGTGGCTTCGCGAACGTCGCCGCCATCAGCAGGGGGAAGGCGATCGTGGCGTCGCAGTGGACCTTCACGGCGGGCGTTCTCGGTTTGATCTTGCCCCAGGTGACCGCTTCATCTATCCGCGCTCCTGAATCCGAGCCGTCGTACTCCTCGGCTGTATTGATGTAGACCGCGTAGTCCAAGCCTTCGCGGAAGATGCACGCGTTCAGGATGTAATGCTTCGCCACGCCCGCGCCCAGGATGATCGCTCCCGCTTTCTCGGCGTTGAGCGCCAGCTTCACGATGAGGTCGGTGTCCTGGCTCACGTCGACCACGAACTCCTTGTGCTGCTGCCGGAAGAAGTGGATCAGGTCCCCCAAGGAGCCGTCCATCGGCGCGGGGCAGAGGACTGGGATGCTGTTCTTCGCCGCCCAGTACAGGTACGAGTCCTCGTGCTCCGGCAGTTCGGCGACCGCCTCGCCGAGCGCCTTGTTCAGGGCGTGCGTCGCAACGGTCGTCGGCAGCTTCTGCAGGACGGGCTGCATGAACTTGTCGAAGTACGCATACCGGTCGTTCGGCACGAAGATGTTCCCCGTCCGGTTGATCCCGTTCTCGAAGAGCTGCTCGCCCGGCGCCTCGAAGCTGCCGACGACGAACGGTTTCAGGCACTTGATGACGTCCTCCTCGATGCCGCCCGCAGTGGTGACGATGCAGCTGACGAGCTTGTGCTTCGCGAGGAAGGCGATCGCTTCGCGGTTGCCGCTGCTCACCATGTTGCTGGTGCAGCCGAGGAAGACCGTCGCTTTTTCCCGTCGCATGATGTTGACGATGTCGATCGCTTTCGAGAGGTTCGCGGCCTGGAATCCCGTGGTGGCGAGCGCCTTGACGAACGCGTCCAGGTCGAACCCGTCCTTCCTGTTGGCTTCGTAGTCGTATCCCCTGATCGCGGGCAGGTGGTCGAGGCTGGCGATGTTCCGCAGGCCGTCGTACTGCGCGTGCTTCCCTTTCTCCTTCGTGAGCTTCATGGATGGTCCCTCTGGTCGTTTTTCAGTTTTATACAACAAAACCCTTTAGTCATTATCAGTGATTGTCATTTCCGTACGACTATAATCGCCATACTGACGAGTAACGAGAACTGCGGCTCAGCTGCCGGACTTCCGCACGGAATCGTGGGTCGCCATCAGCGAGAGAATCACGATTTCGCTTAAAAAGGTGATTGTTCTCCATATCAAACAGGGGATGGTCGCTTTCTGAAAATCTCACGTCCTTCCATGGAGGGCTTCCGGGAATCCTTGGGATAGCTTCTTTAAAAGGAACGTCTTGGTGGCTGTTGATGCTCACGGACAACCACCTCGCCATCCTCGCCAAGCTCCGCTCGGACGCGCGGATGAGCCTCGCAAAGATCGGACGGGAGACCGGCCTCCCGACCAGCACGGTCTTCGACTACTACCAAGACTTATTGGACGGGGCGATTGCGCGCCACGTCACCATCCCTGACTTCGGCCGGCTCGGCTGCCCGCTCCGGAAACGGTATCTGGTCCGGACTGCCGACCGGAAACGGACGCTCGCCTGGCTCAAGAGCCACCCGAACGTGAACGACCTCTACCGCGTGGACAGCCACGACGCCTTCTTCGAGGCGTACTTCCCCGACGTCAACGCCGCGGAGACCTTCCGGGACAGCCTCAAGCAGGCCCTCAGGCCGCGGGAGCTGAAGGAGTTCGACATCCTCGAAGAGATCAAGCACGAAGGGTTCGCCCCGAAGAACGAGCCTTAGAGCCGCAGCGTGACGAGGTTCGTGTAGCCGTGCTTCCGTTTCTCGACGACGCCCCTGCTCTCCAAGGTCGTGAGGACGCGGCTCGTCTTGACTGCGCTCAGCTGCGTCAGGGTGGCGAGGAGCTTCTGCTCCACCTCCTTCCGTTCCATCAGGACGCGGAGCACTTTCCGCTCGTCCGTCGGAAGGACTGCGAGGAGCTTCGCGACGCGCCGCTCGTCCAGCCGGTCGCTGAAGAGATAGACGACGAAGCCGCCGACGCCCAGCGCGAGGAGCGTCGTGCCGTAGAGGAAGAGCGGGTAGATGATCGAGCCGCCCATGTGCTCCAGGTGGTAGAGCGAGAACCCGGTGATCAGGACGCCGAGGCCGAGGATGAGGCCTCCGGAGATGAGCAGCTTCTTCGTTTCCATGAGTATCGCCGAAGAAAGAAGGTAAAGATATTTAAGGGTGATGGAGCTGGTGCAGTTGCCACGCCGCCTCGCTCAAGCCGGCGGGCTTCTCCGTGGGGAAGTCGCCCGTCGCCATCCACTGCTGCATGGTCTTGAGGTCCTGCAGCGAGATCTGTCCTGAGACCACCGCGTCGTGCATCGGGCAGTCGAACCCCGCCGGGTGGTAGGACGCGGCTTTCGCGTAGTCGCCGCTCTCCATCGCCTGCTGCATCGCCGCGAAGCTGTCCGACGCGGACATCTGCGCGTGCCGCTCGCTCATCGAGAGGTAGCCGCTCGCGCCGACCAGCGCCGCGCCGAGGACCAGCGTCGCGATCACCGCGACGAGCACCAGCGTCTTCCGTTCGAAACGTTCCGTCCATTTCATCCTGCGCCTCCGGTCCCCGGAGACCTGATCGCTGAAAGCTCCTGAGGACCTGTCTTACCATGTACCACCCTTTCATAAGATGAAACGAGACATAAGACTTGCTGAAATCAAAGAGGGAGTGAACTACGGTAGAAAAAATTTATATATCTTGGTTGTTGAATGCATTAAGAGGTGTATTATTATGACTGGAAAAAATCCGTTTGGATTCGGACTCGATCTGGGCCCTGGTCCGAGAGCAAAGAGACCACTTCTCGGATTAGCTCCTAAAGCAAAGAAACGCACGCTGGGAATTCGTGATAAGCAAATACTTTATCGTCGAGCGAAAGGAAAATGTGAAGCTTGTGGCAGAAAGATTGATTTCGATGAGATGCATTCAGGCCACAAGAATGCTGCATCAAAGGGCGGAAGCGCTACTCTGAGGAATTCTGTGTGCATCTGCGCTCGCTGTAACAAATTGCAAGGAACGGATAGCTGGGCGACATTCATGAAGAAGATGGGAAAGTCAAAGACAACATCTGTAACGAGCGCAAAAAGAAAGAAAACAAAGAAGACGCCAACGAAGAGAAAATCATCTAATCCTTTCGAGATAAACCTGCCTGGATTTAGGTTCTAAAACGAAACCCTTGTCCTTCTTTTCGGTTTTCTCTTAGCTTTGAAGCTTACGCGCTTCCTACCGCCGGTGGTAAAAGACACTGGTTGCTTTGTCTTTGTCTTCTTCCGCCGAGCCAGAAATGATGGCATATTTTATCCCTAGATGTTAAGATATATAAAATTATTCGAGTCCAGATAACCACAATAACCACCAGAAAGTATAACTACATCTTCTCCAGCCGCTTGATCCGTTCCTGGATGGGCGGGTGCGTGCTGAAGAGGTTCGTCCAGAAGCCGGTGCGGTCGCGGAAGGGCGTGCTGATGAAGAGGTGCGCCGTCGCCCGGTTCGCGTGGTCGACTAGGGGGTCAGGGTCTTTCGCGATCTTCTTCAGAGCGGAGGCGAGTCCGGGTGGGTAGCGCGTCAGGAGCGCGCCGTTCGCATCCGCGAGGTACTCGCGCTTCCGGCTGACCGCTAATTTGATCAATTGTCCGATGATCGGGCTCAGGATGACGAGCACCAACCCCACCACCATCAGTATCAATTGGAACTGTCCGCCTTCGTTGTTGCGGTTGCGGCCGCCGCCGAAGAGGAACGACCGTAACAGGATGTCCGAGAGCAGCGTCAACACCGCGACCAGCACCGCGGTCAGCAGCATCACCCGGATGTCGTAGTTCTTGATGTGGCTCATCTCGTGCGCAATCACGCCCTCGAGCTCCTGGCGGTTCATCGTCTTCAATAAGCCGGTCGTCACGACGATCGCGCTGTTTGACGGATCCCTTCCAGTGGCGAACGCGTTCAGCGCAGAATCGTCGATGACATAGCATTTCGGCGTCGGCACGCCCGCAGCCAACGCCAAGCCTTCGACGGTATTATAGAGATAAGGATACTCCTTCTTCGTCACCGGTCGCGCGCCGGTCGTCGACAAGACCATGTCGCTGCCGGCGAACCATGCGATCAGGAAATAGAGCCCGCCGACGATGAACGCGAGCACCACTCCGCCGAGGAATCCGCCCGGAGCCCCGGAGAACCAGTACCAGCCGATGAACCCGCCCACAACGAGCACGAAGACGAAGAAGAGGAAGATGATCAGCCCTGAACGGAGCTTGTTCTTCCGCACCTCGTCGAAGAAGGTCGCCATAGAGACTCACCGAAAAAGAAGTTTCAGAACTTCACCTTGACCGGCTCCTTGTCCGCGGGCGCGGCTTCGAAGGACTGCTCGGACTTGAAGCCCATCATGTTCGCGAACATGTTCGTCGGGAAGACCTGGAGCTTCGTGTTGTACGTCATCACCATGTCATTGTAGAACTGGCGGGCGTACGCAATCTTGGACTCAGTCCCGCTCAATTCTTCCTGCAGCTGGAGAAAGTTCTCGTTCGCCTTGAGCTGTGGATAGTTCTCCGCCACCGCGAACAAGGACTTGAGCGTGTCGCCGAGCGCGTTCGAGGCCTTCGCCTTCTCTGCGACCGTGCCGGCCTTCATCATGGCGGTCCGCGCCTTGGTCACTTCCAGGAAGACCTCGCGCTCGTGCTTCGCGTAGCCCTTCACCGTCTCAATCAGGTTCGGGATCAGGTCCGCCCGTCGTTTCAACTGAACGTCGATCTGCGCCCAGGAGTTCTTCACCTGGTTCCGCGTCCGGACCAGCCCGTTGAACATCAGGACGATCCACAGGACGACGATCACGACGACTATCAGTATAATCCATCCGATACCGATCATCATAATCACCTCAACCCTCTGGGGGCATGGTTCCCGAGGACGTTTTTAAAGGTTGTGGACGTTTGCGCCATCGCCACTGGCTGCTCGCTCTCCGCTTCGTCCTCGGATGGCGCGGGTCCTCCCCGTAGGGGGCATCCCTCACCGCGCCAGCTAGCTTCTCCGCAGCACCGCGCGCCCTGAGGCCGGAGGCGACGGCGCGGCCGCGCGAGACCATAACTTTATAAGCCCGTTTCCATCAACACAGCCAGTCAAGGGGGTGGTCCGATGGGCCTGGTGAAAGAGTTCAAGGAGTTCCTCGAAGAGTACAAGGTCATGGGCCTCGCGGTCGCGTTCATCATGGGCGTTGCCATCACCGCGCTCGTCCAGTCGCTCGTCAACAATGTCGTCATGCCGCTGATCACGCCGTTCATCCCCGGGGGTGGGTGGAAGGACGCGACGTTCAGCATGGGGCCGATCGTCATCGGCTGGGGCGCGTTCCTCGCAGCGCTGATCAACTTCATCATCATCGCGCTCGTCGTCTTCCTGATCGCGAAGATGCTGTTCAAGGAGCAGAAGGTGACGAAGAAGTAGGACTAACCTTTTTTCTCTTCTCTCTGATCCATCATTCGTTCTTCCCCCTCTTTTTCCCGTTCTTTCTTCTCTTCCTCCCCCGTCCTGCGTCTTTCTTCCGGCCGCCCCGTCTGATCAGCCGGTCGCCGCGGGCGATCTCCCGGTGCAGCTCCGTCACGACTGCCTCGACCGGGTAGAAGCCGCGCCGCAGCGCGTCGGACGACGCCTCGAGCAGGCGGTCGACGCGGTAGAAGCCCGGCTTCGGCAGCGGCCGCCGCAACGCCTGCTCGGCGGGGTAGAACCCCTGCCTGAGGAGCATTCCGGTCACGGTGAACGGCAAAGCCAACCCTCGGACGAGCGGCTTCAGCGGTCGCGGCGCCTGGACTTCGAGGCGGTGGATTGCGCCCATCGTCGGCCCGACCGAGATGACATGGAAGAGCAACCGTTCGTACGAGATGCGCTGCACCTGCCGGATCTCTTTGAGCCGGGGCAGGTAGACGATCATCACCGCCGCCCGCAGCAGGCCGCTCACGAGGAAGACGAGCAGGTAAGAGGACCAGAAAACGTGGTTGTAGCTGACGAGGAGGCCGCCGAGCACCGCACCCAGGAAGATGAAGGTGCCGTTCAGCACGTTGTAGTAGGCGAGGAGCGACGTCCTCCTCTCGGGCTCGGCAGTGTCGAGGAGGAAGGTGAAGGAGGTCAGTTCCAGCCCCGCCCAGACGAAGCCCGAGTACGCCTGGATGAGGAGCAGGTACCAGATCTGCGTGGAGAAGAGCCAGAGGACCGGGACGAGCGGCATCATCGCCGCTGAGAGGACGAGCACCTTCCGCGCCCCGTACTTGTCGGCGGCTTTCCCCCAGACTGGCATCAATGCGTACTTGACGCCGAGCGCCGCCGCCGTGACGATGGTGAACATGAAGTAGCTCATCCGGAGGTCGTCCAGCATGTACGCCGCGAAGAACGGCGAAGCGAGATAGACGGCGAAATTCATCGCTGAGAGGAAGATGACGAGGAGCCCGTAGTTCGTGCGTCGCGCCCCTTTCAGGAAGGAGACGAAGCCGTCGCGCTCCTCCTCCTCCGGCGGCCGGCACGGCTCGTGCTGACGGATGAGGAAGGAGACGGAGACCGCACGCGCGAGGAGCGCGATCCCGAAGAGGAGCAGGAAGCCCGAATACGCCGCCTGGTTGTCCTGGAAGATCTGGAGGATGAGGCCGCCGCCGAGGAAGGCAAGGAAGGTGATGGTGCCGACCACCTTGTTCCGCTTCCCGAAATAGATGCCGCGCTCATTCTCCTCGACGAGGTCGCCCATCCAACTCCCCCACGCCGGGCTGACGAGGAGCCCGAAGATGAAGTAGGCGCTCACGGTGGCGATCAGCGCGACGACGCTGAACCTGCCGGCGAGGAAGACGAAGCCAATCGGGACGAGCATCAGGCCCTGCAGGAGCGCGCCGGTCACCACCAACCGCTTTCGCGTCCCGAAGAGCTTCACCAAGCGGTTGCTGAAGAGCTGCGCGAGAGAGCCGAGGAACTGGGGGAGCGAGCCGAGCAGGCCGAGCTGGACGTCCGTCGCCTTGAGGAGGATGGCGAAGACGGAGTAGAACGACTCGGCCAAGCCGACCATCACTGCGTAGAACGACCCGTCGAAGACCGAGAGCGTCCGCCCCTGCTTGCGGTTTCGCTGCTCCTGCTTGAGCGTCCGTTTCGATCCGACGCCCTCCTTCCGCGGTTTTGTCATGGCTATGAGGATTTGTGAGAGAGCAAGTTAAAATGGTTTCGGAGAGTCCTTATGCCGTCTTGCGCGCGGAAAGGGTGTGTAACCACCCTCAAATCCGTGATGACCTGGAATGCCGGCATTAGACGTTCCCGAACGGCGAATCGCTTTGCCGTGCAGGGGAGAATTCACAGCGATATTTAATTCTTACTCGGAATACCACTTATCCGATGCTGAAGGGAATCCTCACTTGATCCGTTCCAGGAGTATCGTCGGGCAGGTCCGCGTCACGCCGGGCGTCTGCTCGACGCGCTTGACGAACGCGGTGAGCTCGTCGCTGCTCGCGAACCGGCAGGAGAGGACGAGCATGTGGTCGCCGGTCGCGCTCCACGCGTCCCGCACTTCGGGCCAGTCCTTCGCGAGGTCGCGGATCCGGATGTACGCCTCGGGCGCGGCGTCGACGCCGACGTGCGCCAGGACGTAGCCGCCCGCCTTCTTCGGGTCGAGCTCGATCGAGTACTTGGCGATGATGCCCTCCTCCTCGAGCTGCTTCACCCGTTTGCGCACGGCGGCTTCGCTCGTCCCGAGATGCTTGGCGAGATCGACGAAGCTTGCGCGGCCGTCCTTCTCGAGCAGCTGGAGCAGCTCATTAGAGGAAATTCGAACCATAAACTTTATATATTCGTACGGATTTATATATTTATCGGAAGGGGTAGTTCTTAAATTGATAAGAATTTCAACGAAAACCCCTCGCGCAGAGGTGCGACCAGCAGAGGTGCGACCATGATTGCCATTGGAGAACAGGCGCCGGAACTCGGGTTCGAGATATTCCAGAACGACAAGACCCGGAAGGTGAAGCTGCAAGACTACAAAGGGAAGTGGCTCGTTCTCCTCTTCTACCCTGCGGACTTCACTTTCGTCTGCCCGACCGAACTCGAGGAGGCGGCAGAGCACTACGCCGCATTCCAGAAGGAAGGCGCGGAAATCATCAGCGTCAGCACCGACACCGTGTTCGTCCACAAGGCGTGGCACGACCACTCGCAGGCGATCAAGAAGATCACGTACCCCATGGGTGCCGACCCGACCGGGAAGGTGTGCCGCGCGTTCGGCACGTACCTCGAGGACGAGGGCGTCTCCCTCAGGGGGACGTTCATCATCGACCCGGACGGGAAGCTGATCGCGATGGACGTCCATGACAATTCGATCGGCCGCAACACGGAGGAGATCCTCCGGAAACTGCAGGCGGCGAAGTTCGTCCGTGAGAACAAGGGGCTGGTCTGCCCCGCGTCCTGGAAGCCGGGCGGCAAAACGCTCAAGCCCGGCATGGACCTCGTCGGCAAGATATAGAACTATTTTCAAGCATGCCTGCGAACGCCGCGGAGAAACCGTTCTCCCTCCGGTCCGAGATTCAGTTGGCGGCTCGCGATTATGGCCTCCGGCCATGCTCGCCGCCAGCACAGGATCCAAGGCGGCGTTCGCTACAACAACATATACGCTACAACAATATATACTGAGGTGAACACGAATGGCATACCCGCATACGATACCTGATTTGCCGTACGCGTACGACGCGCTCGAGCCGTACATCGACACGGCGACGATGCACGAGCATCACGACAAACACCACCAGGCCTACGCGAACAACCTGAACAAGGCGTTGGAAGCGCTGCCCGCGTTGCACAAGCTCTCCGCGGAGCAGCTCCTCAAGAACCTCGACAAGGTACCGAAGGCGAGCCGCACGGCCGTCAGGAACCACGGCGGCGGCGTCTGGAACCACTCGTTCTTCTGGCCGGTGATGGGAAAGCCCGGCACCAGGCCCGAAGGCGAGCTGAAAGCGGCGCTCGACAAGGCGTTCGGCTCCTACGACAAGTTCAAGGAGGAGTTCACGAAAGCCGCGATGGGACGCTTCGGCAGCGGCTGGGCGTGGCTCGTCCTCGACAAAGGAAAACTGGCGATCATGAGCACGGCGAACCAGGACAGCCCAATCACCGAGGGCAAGACCCCCCTCTTGTGCATCGACGTCTGGGAGCACGCCTACTACCTCAAGTACCAGAGCAAGCGCGCGGCCTATGTCGAGGCGTTCTTCAACGTCATCGATTGGAAGAAGGTCGCGGAGCACTACGCGGCCGCGAAGAAGTGAACATCATACGACGGATCCCTCCGCGCCAGCACGAACCCCTTTCCTCCCAACACTTTTCCGATTTTTTTCATACGACGTCCGCATCGCTGCCGCGACCCAGTCATCCTCCCTCCGGTCCGGGCAGATTGTCGGCGGTTCACGATTATGGCCTCGGTCACGCCGCTCCACGTCGTTCCCAATCCTCGTGTTCTCCGAACGCGAGTCTCGAAACACTCGGTCATGTTTGCCGCCGGGAATCGTGCCAAGGCGGCAGCGATGCAGGTAGCGGTGATGCGAACAGGAGTCTTATCGACAAAGGAGGTGGAACCATGATCGAAATCGGGAAGAAGGCGCCGGCGTTCGCGTTGCCGGACCAGGACGGCAAGCAGGTCACGCTCGACAGCCTCAAAGGCAAATGGACTGTGCTCTACTTCTATCCGAAGGACGACACGCCCGGCTGCACGATCGAGGGCATCGAGTTCACCGCGCAGCAGGCGGAATTCAAGAAGCTGCACGCAATCGTCTACGGCATCTCGTCCGACGACGCGAAGAGCCACTGCGCCTTCCAGGCGAAGCACCGGCTCACTATCCCGCTGCTCACCGACAAGGACAAGCGGATGATGGAGACGTACGGCGCGTTCAAGGAACGACTGCTCTACGGACGCAGCTTCCTCGGCATCGTCCGTTCCACCGTGCTGCTCGACCCGCAGGGCAAGGTCATTCATCATTGGCCGAAGGTCAGCGCGCAGGGCCACGCCGAACAGGTCCTCACGAAGCTCAAGGAACTGAAGAAGTGAAAATAACTAATAATAAAAAATAAAAGAAGGAGTAATACTTCCCAATAATCCCAATAATAAGAACGAACCAATCATTCATAACAAAAAAGGTGATCGTCATGAAGAAGAACATCGGAACGACGGACAGGATCATCAGGGTCGTGCTCGGCCTCGTCATCATCGGCCTGGGTATCTACTACGGCAGCTGGTGGGGCTTGCTCGGTCTCATCCCCCTCGCGACGGCAGCCATGGGCTGGTGCGGGCTCTACTCGCTCTTCGGCCTCAGCACGTGCCCGGAGAGACGATAAGGGCTAATGCACTTCCCGTCTGAGCTGGGTCGCCATCTTGACGTAGGACCTCATGATGCCGGGGTCGTAGCCCGTGATGCGCTCTTTCAGGAAATCCAGGATTCGCTCTGAGTCGAGATAGACGAGGAACCCGACTCTGAATCTCGTGCCGCGTTCCGGATCCTCGATACGGGTTATGTCTCTCGAGAATGCCCGTACGGTATCCGGTTCAATCGTGATCGGTCCCTTCTGCAGCAGCCAATGCTGACCGTTCCCAGTCATGTATATCGCATTCGGCGTGTCGATGGACAAGTGGTCTGCCAGGGAACGGTCTTTCCTGAATCGAGGTACTTGCGTCGTCGCCTTCGGTCCGAGAATGCCCATCCTGAGGATGTAGGAGGGTGGCTCGAACGAGAAGCCGCCTTTCCAGTTTCCGGCTCTCTGCTCGACCAAGAGGACGGTTGACTGGTCCTCCTTGGCCCGCGCAAGGTCTGCGTCGAGCGTCCGGAGCCTTCGTTCCAATTCATCGAATGCGAAATCGTCGCGGAATGCTGTCGCCATCTTCCTCGAATAACAGAAGCATATATAAAATTTTCTATCATCTAGTAGTGAAAAATATATTTTCTGCTTGAGACTTATTTGAGACATATTTTTGAGACGTATATGGGAACGACGCGGAGAGTAAGCGGAGTCTTTATAAAACTCTCCCTGTTGCCGTCCAGAATAAAGAATCGGGTGATAGTATGGGTACGATCAAGGAGGCGCAGGCCAACCAGAACCTCACGCTCGACGCCGTCCAGGTGACGAAGAAGGGCGACGTCCGCGAGTTCAGCCGGTACGGGAAGCTCGGCCGCGTCTGCACGTGCAGGATCAAGGACGCGAGCGGCGAGATGGACCTCACCCTCTGGAACGACGAGGTGGACGCGGTCGAGGAAGGCCAGAAGATCAAATTGGCCGACGGCTGGTGCAAGGAGTGGAACAGCAGCCTCCAGGCCAGCACGGGCAAGAACGGCAAGATCGAGAAGCTCTGAGCCCACTGGACAACCGTCCGCAGGGGTTATAAACCTCTTTCCTCCATCTGCTCTGCATGACGCTCGCCACCACGAGACAAGCGGCGGAATCATTGCCGACAGCCACGCAACAGGCCCGGACGCGCACCATCCTCGAACGCGCCTTCTTCACCAAGGAATCCGTGCTGAAGGTGATGCTCAACTCCCAGGACGAGTGCTACTTCCAGTGGGGCTGGCTCACCAAGGAGGGTTGGGTCTGGAAGAAGGCGAAGCTCAACGACGTCGAGCTCGGGGAGATCCTCCTCGTCCTCGAGGCTCGGCAGGAGAAGGCCGCGTTCTTCCACAGCTACGACGGCCGGGAGGGCAAGACCACCACCCAGATATGGGTGAACCGGAGCAACGGCTACTGCACGTTCAAGGTGAAGGAGTGCTCGAAGAGCCTCTCCGCCGGCGAGCAGCGCGTCCTCCAGACGCTCTTGCAGCACGCCATCGTCCTGATGAGCCTCACGCTCTGACTCAAGCCCGTTCTTGAAATATCCAAGAGATATATAAAGAAGCGTACCTTTCCCTCGACCATAAAAACGTGGGGTGGTACCATGTACCTGCAGAGACTGAAGCAATATTCTGAGTGGAGCCCGCTCGCGATCAGGGTCCTCGCCGGCATCATCTTCATCATGACCGGCTACATGAAGCTGAGCAACATCGCCGGCACCACGGCGCAGTTCATCAAGTGGGGCATCCCCCTCGCAGGCATCGCGGTCTGGATTGTTGGGATCGTCGAATTCTTCGGCGGCATCGCCCTGATCCTCGGCATCGGGACGCGCTGCGCCGCGCTCCTCCTCGGGATCGTGATGCTCGTCGCCTCGATCGTGATGATCGGCCTCAACGGCCTGCCCGGCGCGATGACGCCGCTCTTCGGCTTCGCCGCGATGTTCAGTCTCCTCTTCACGGGAGCGGGTGCGCTCGCGCTGGACAAGCGGTTCTGCAAGAAGGAGAAGAAAGCGAAGCAGTGAGCCCGGGATTCACGAAACCTTTTTCCCTTTCCTCTTCGAGGTTCTCTTCGTCCCGTTCCGGCCCTCGTCATTCTCCTGCATGTCCATCGTCTCGGCCGGCACCGCCGCGCTCCTCCTCGTGAAGAGCCGCGCAGTCCACGCGGCGGCGGAGCGGGCCTGCTGCTTCGCGTCGAGGAACTTGAAGAGATAGACCGTGCGCCACAGCCACCACGCGAAGAACCCGTTGAGGAAGAGCGTGCCGAACGGCGTGGAGAGCTCGCCGACCGCGTTCCGTTGGCCGAGCGAGACGAGCGTCCCCCGGGAACGGAACGTGAATGTCCTCATTTTCTTGCCGTCCATCGTAGCGAGGACGTTCTCCGCGACGACGGCCGCCTGCTGGACCGCGGCCTGCGCCAAGGCAGGCGTCCGGGGCAGGTTGAGCGCTGGGTCGTACATCGCGGCGTCACCGAGGGCGAACGCGCAGGGGAGGCCGCTGACGGAGAGGTCCGCGGCGGTGACGTAACACCGCTGTCCCCCGGTATCGGACGAGAGCGGCACCTTGGCCGGCGCGATGCCCGCCGCCCAGACCGTCAGGGAAGAGCGGAGCGAGACCGTCTCCTTCTGCGCATCCTCGCAGACGATGCCGCTCTTCAGCACGTTCCTGACCGTCAGCCCGGCCTTCACCTCGATGCCCAGCCGTTCCAGGCCCCTGAGCGCAGCTTTCCGGAAACGTGCTGAGAAGCCGGGCAGGATCTCCGGGGCTGCCTGGACGAGCGTCACGCGCGGCGCCTCCCGGACGATCATCGGGTACTGCTTCCGGATCCGGTAACGGAGGAACTGTGCGATCTCCGCGACGAGCTCCACGCCGGTGGGGCCGCCGCCCACCACGACGACGGAGAGCAGGGAACGCTGCTCCTCCGGGGAACGGCGCTGTGCCGCGTCGAGGAGCGCCTGCTCGAGCGCGAACCGTATCCTGTGCGCGTCCGCATCGTCCTTAAGGGTAAGCGCGAGTTGCCGTGCAGAATCGTTCCCGTAGAAGTTCGTCGTGGCGCCGGTGGCGAGGACGAGATAATCATAATGGACCTTGCCGTTCGGGGTGACGACTGCCTGCTCAGCAGCGTCGATTGCGGTGACCGCCTCCGACCGATGCTCCACCTCGTCAGGGGAGAAGAGCGCGGTGTACGGCACGGTCGCGTGCTCGGCCTCCAGGCCGGCAGTCGCGACCTCGTGGAGGAGCGGCGTGAAGACGAAGCGGCTGCGCGGCTCGAAGAGGACGATGCGGAACCGACGCTTCCCCTTGCGTCGGAGCAGTTCCTTGATCGCATAGCTGCCGCCGAAGCCGCCGCCGCCGACCGCGATGACGGGAACATCCGCAGCAGGTCCTGCGCCCCCCGGACCCGGTCCATTCGTCTTTCTCTCCTCAACAGCCATCTCTCCTGAACACCGCAGGTCCTTTTTAAAGATGGTGAAAGAGTGCTCTAACGAACCTGAAAAGAGAGGGGGACGATGAAAGGGCTCATTCCCGCAAGAAGGCCCTCTCCAGCGCATTAGAGGTTCTCCTCGACGAAACGGACCATCTGGCCGTTGCCCGCCTTCCGGTACAGCCTGAGGGCCTCCTCGCGGTTCCCGAGCCGAAGGTTCTCGGCAGCCACGCGTTCCAGCTCCACGGCGTCCTCGAGATGCTGCGCGTAGTGCGCCGCGATGGAGAAGAGGCCGGCCTGCGTGTAGTACGCGACCGCCTCGCGGAGCTTCGCGCTCTCCGCAATCGTGAACGCGAGCGCCGCTTCGTGGTGGCGGCCGAGCTTCTGGAGCGTCATGCCCGCTTCCTCGAGGACTGACTGGCGCAGCTCCGGGGTGAGCTTCGCCGTGTCGACGTGCTCGACGCCTTTCCTGATGATCATGTCGGCGATAGGACTAACCATGTTGATGTCTCACCAAAAGGGATAATCTCGTTCCTTGCTTATAACAGTTTCTACTGTAGGGGCTCTTAGGCAAATGGAGTCGTCACCGGCCAGAGGGCGAGGCAAGCAAGGAAGGGGGTAGAGCGCGACGCGGGGGATGGTTCCGAGGCCTCCGAGGAACCCGGGAG
>JACWAN010000105.1 GCA_014874255.1 Candidatus Woesearchaeota archaeon | reverse complement strand
GGCGCGAGGATGGCGAGCAAGAGCGAGCCATAATCCTGAGCGCCCGACAGAGCTTCGGACCGGAGGGAGAACAGTTAGGCCGCGACGAAGGCGGATGGCTGCGAACGGAGTTGCAAGAATGAGAACGTATTTATAGTCAGAAGAATCAGTAGGATGATAATGGGACTGTCAGTTCATCCATCGACGAAGCCGATCGAGGTGAGACCATGAAGACCATCATGACCGTGACGATCATCGCGCTGCTCCTCCTCGGGGCGTGCGCGACGCAGCCGATGGACACGGCCGGACAGAATATCCAGCAGAACCTAACGCAGAATATCACGCCGGCGAACAATTCCGACTTCCTTCCTTTCGTCCGCGAACCGGTCGTCTATCTCTACCCGACAGCGGACGGCCCAGTCAATGTCCGATTGAGAATCAACGGGCAGCTGATCGAGGACGAGCCGGCATACCACGACGGATGGAACGTTTACGTGACGACGGACGGACGCATCGATGGCCGATATGACTACCTCATCTACGAAGCGAAACTGAACGAGATCGAGCTGCCGGCCGCGGGGTGGGTCGTCAAGCATGATGGCCTGAAAGGCTGGTTCGACACAGAACTAATCCGACTCGGACTGAACGAGAAGGAGAAGGAGCAGTTCGAGAGCTACTGGCTGAAGAGATTGCCGAAGAGCGAGTATTACGAGATACGACTGCTCGGAAACCAATACCTGGAGGAGAACATGGGTCTGATCGTCTCTCCACAACCGACCACGATGATCCGGCTCGACTTCTACTTCAAACCGCTGGAGAAGAAGGTGACGCTCGAAGAGCCGGCAATCACGACACCGACGAGGAAAGGGTTCACAGTCGTCGAATGGGGCGGCATACTCGCCGATTGAAAGACCGAAGAATGATAGGAGGGAAAAACATGAGACTGATGCTTATCATGGGACTTGCGGCGCTGCTCGTGCTGGCGGCGTGCGCGACGGAACGGGCGACGGACGGCAACACCACGCAGCCAATCGTCGGCGGGGACCGGGACGCGCACGGCTGCATCCCGAGCGCGGGCTACACGTGGTGCGAGACGAAGCAGAAATGCCTCCGACCATTTGAGGAGCAGTGCAACGACACGACGCAGAACGCCACCGGCCTCGCGAACCCCGCCTCGGTCAATTGCGTCAATCAGGGCGGCACGCTCGAAATCCGCGACACGCCGCAAGGCCAGATCGGCGTCTGCCACGTCAACGGCACGGAGTGCGAGGAGTGGGCGCTCTTCCGCGGCGAGGGCTGCGTCGCGCCGAACGAGACCGTGGAGGCGGACAACGGAACCGCTCTCGTCGGACCGACCGGCTTCGTCGCCTGCACGCCGGAGCAACGCAACGTCGGCGCGTGCACGATGGACTACACGCCGGTCTGCGCGCAGGTCGACAACGGCATCCGATGCATCAAGGCGCCGTGCCCGAGCACGGGGAACAAGACGTACAGCAACGCGTGCGGCGCGTGCAGCGACCCGAACGTCATCGGCTACACGCCGGGCGCGTGCGCCGAGGAGACGACGGGCGGCTTCAACGCGAGCTAGAAACCATTTTTTTCTTCTCGGGTCACGTCGACCGTGAGGCTTCCACCGCGGCCGTCGACCGGAAAAAATATATATGGACAAACAGGTTGTTAGGGAAGAACGATGGTCAGCATCGATAGCTTATTGGGAATGATTTGCACCGAAGCGATCGGAGACGGGCTGCCGACGGACCATTACTTCGATGAGACGAGGAACCCCCACTATGCGCTGCGCGGGAGCGCCGGGGCAGAATACCTTGGGAAAGACCCTGCAGAACCGGAGCTGCCGCCGATACGCTTCACTCTTCAGCTCATCGAAGGAGAGGATGGAAAACCCTACTGGGTCGAGTGATTACGCCAATTTCTAGGACTGCCGGCGAGACAACAGACGGTTCAATGCACCGGAACATTCTCTATCTGATTCCCGTATCGATGTCGACGTCAAGGGTCGTCGTCGCTCCCATGGCGATCGTGACCTCTTCAGGCAAGCCGCCGCCGAGCCTCGAAGGCTGCTGGTCGGCACGGACGATGTATTCGCCCGGGGAGAGCGCGACGCGGTAACTGCCGTCCAGCGCCGGGTTGAGCAGCGTCACCTCTGTCTTCCCATCCGGTGTCCAGACCCCGACCGGGTAGGCCTTGTAGGTCTCTGCCGTCGGCCGGCAGGCAGGGTCCGGCGGGATCCGCTCGACGGGGCAGAGCGGACCGATGGTGATCCGCCCTTCGAGGATGCCGGTCGCGGATGGAGAGCCAGAAGGAGGGATCGGAAGGGGAGGAGTCGCGTTCGACGATACATTCACGTGGATGACGCTGTCCGGTTGCGCGCAACCGAGGAGAAGGAACGCCAAGATGAAGAGGAGAATGGTCAAGGTCCAGTTCATGATGATGTGGGAGATTGAGGGATTAAAATGGTTTTCCAAAGCTGCAAGCCGCGTCCTAGAACATGACGGGGTAGCGCAGGATCGCGGCGTACTTGCCAATGTCGCGGAGCTGGACGCCCTCTCTCGTCTCCGTGCTGACGAGCTTCACTTCCGAGCCGAGCTTCTTCGCCGCTTCCTCGAACTCCTCGATCGCCTCGTCCGGCAGCTCCTCCGAGAGGAGCACGACGTCCGCCGCGCCCATCTGGACGCACTGCATCACGTGGTCTCGACCATAAGCGGCGAGTCCGGTGTCCTTGCTCAGCGCGTAGAAGAACTTCTGCATGATCTTCTTCTCGTCCGCCACTTCCTCCGCCGCCAAGAGGTCTTCCGATTTCTCGAGCAGCTCCTGCAGGCCGAACTCGCCCGTGTAGCTCAAGTCTTTCGTGCCGATGATCTTCTTCCGGACGTCGCCCGTCACGTACTCGTGGTTCATGAAGTCGTTGATCGTCGTGCCGGGGCCGCCGATGATGATCCCCTTGAGGTTGGGCATCATGAGGAACTCGTCCTTCATGTAGTCGGCGATCTTCTTGTAGTGCTCTTTCGTCGCGCCCTCGCGGAGCCGGGCGAAACGGACGCTGGACTGGCCGCCGGCGCGCATCTTCCCCGGGACCTCGGAGTGCGTCTTCCTGATCGGGACGATCGTCTTGCCTTTCAAGAGGCCGATCATCGCATCCCTGCGGTCCATCACGACGAGGCCGTAGATCGACTCGTCGGCGAGCATGGTCTGGAGCGGCTCGAGGACGAAGTCCTTGTCGCACCGGTAGAGCCGCTGCCGCATCGGGATGGGCGGCTCCAACGACCAGACGCGCACGTCCGACTGGCCTTCCCGCTCGGCGACGTTGCCGCTGAAGGCGGCCAGTCCGTTCCCGGGCGTCCGTCCGACGCCCTTGAGGTGCTGGATCATCCGCTCGAGCGCGTCCTGGACGTTCGTCTTGGTCGACTTGGATTTGATGTTGCCCGCCGTCCCTTGCTCCTGCTGGAGGTGGTTGATGATCGCGTTGAGGTCATAACCGGCGGGGACGTAGACCGTGACGAGCTCGGTGTGGCGACCCTTGTAGCGCTCCAGCTCTTTCAGGAAGTGCTTGAGGTGAAACCGCTCCACCGCGTCGAGCTTGCGCACAGTTTCGGCCATGGGTCCTCGTGTTCCGAGGGCGTATAAAAAGGTTTGGAGGGGGGAGGCTCTTAGGCGAATGGTGTGTCGCCAGCCAAAGGGCGAGGCATGAGGAGAACACGGCGGAAGAGGTCGGGGGGACGCCCCATACGGGGGTGACCGGTGCAGCGACTTCCCGAGCGGTTGCCGAGC
>JACWAN010000104.1 GCA_014874255.1 Candidatus Woesearchaeota archaeon | reverse complement strand
GTAAACTCGCGCGCGGCCATCCCCCGACTGAAGTCGGGGGCGTTCCTCGCTTCGCTCGGGCCGCGCGTTCGTAACACGCGCTTCGCCCTCGCACTCCTTCCGCGAGCTGAAGCAACGCGGCGTCACGTGCAGAGGCGAAGCGCGCGTGAAGGTGGGGCCTTATATTGGTGTTAATTGTTTTTCCTACACGCAAGAATGTGTTCGGAAGCGTTCCGGTCTTCTGGGCGGCGGGTCGGATACGACGGGTCTGATACCTGCTCACTCGTACCTGAGCGAGTCGACGGGTTTCTGCTTGCTCGCCTGCCAGGCGGGCGTGACCCCCGAGGCGGCGCCGACGAGGAAGCTGAACGCGAGCGCTCCGAGGATGAGGCCCCATGACCACCACGCCTTCAGGTAGGGCGTGCCGATGTAGAGCGTGCCGAAGATCTCGACCGTTTTCGCGATGAGGAGGCCGGCGACGACGCCGATCAGCCCCCCGAGCAGTCCCAGCAATCCTGATTCGATGAGGAAGATGATCATGATGTCGCTGTTCCGCGCGCCGATCGCCTTCATCACGCCGATGTCCGTCGTCCGTTCCAGCACGGCGGTGTACATCGTGTTCATGATCCCGACGCCGCCGACGACGAGCGAGATGGCGGCGATCCCGACGATGACGACCTGGACGATGAGCAGGATGGAGTTGAACGAGTCTATGAGCTGCTGCGCGGTCTGGATGGTGAAGTCCTCGTCGCCCTCCTTGAGGCCCCGTTCGCGACGCAGGTCCTTCTTGATCGTGTCCGCCACCGTCGCGGGGGCGACGCCCGGCTCGGTCTGGACGATGATCTCCGCGTAGTCGTCCTGGACTTTCTCTCCGAAGACGCGCTGGTAGGCGGCATCCGTCATATGGATCGCCTGGTCGTCGCCCGAGTTGCCGAGGCTCTTCTGGAACCCGACGACCTGGAAGTCGTAGCCGTTGATGTTGATCTTGTCGCCGAGCTTGAGGCCGTGCGGGAAGACCTTGTTGTCCTGCGTGTAGTCGTAGCCGAGGTAGACCTTGAAGTTGTCGCCCTTCTGGAGGAGCCGCCCCTCGTAGAGGTAGCCGCCCATCATCGAGTCCCAGAGGTCGCCGCCGTCCTCGATCGTGTAGCCCATCGCGAGGCCGTACGCGACGTTGTCCTTGAAGGTGAGCTTGGCGCTCTTGTAGCTCAGCCCCACGGAGCGGTAGACGCCGAGCGTCTGGTCAATCACCTTGCGGTCGCTGTCCGTCAGCTTCACCGAGGTGGCGCCGCCGAGGGCGCTGCTTCCCGGCGTGATGATGATCTTGTCGCTGCCGAGCGAGGAGAACTGGTCGTTGATCGCCGACTGCAGGCCCTGTCCGAGGCTGATGATCGCGATGACCGCGGCGATGCCGATGAAGATGCCAATCATCGTCAGCCAAGAACGCAGCCTGCGGTGCGTCAGGCTGCTGACCGCCATCTTGAAGTAGTCCTTGATCATTGCCGCAGCGCCTCCACCGGCGGCAGGCGGGATGCCTGGAGCGCGGGGAACGTGCCTGCGAGGCTCCCCGCGAGGAAGCTGAAGAGGAGCGCGCCCAGGATCAGGTACCAGGGGAAGTTCGCCTGGATGAGCGTGGTGCCGAGGGCGAGCGTCGCGATGATCTCGACGAGCTTGCTCAGCCCCATGCCGATGAGGATGCCGACCGCGCCGCCGACCAGGCCGAGCAGGCCTGATTCGATGAGGAAGATGATGAGGACGTCCCGGTTCCGGGCGCCGATCGCCTTCATCACGCCGATCTCACGCCTGCGTTCGAGCACCGCGGTATACATCGTGTTCATGATCCCGACGCCGCCGACGAGGAGCGAGATCGCCGCGATCCCGACGAGGACGGCGGTGACGATGGAGAGCACGGTGCCGAAGGTCTTGAGGAGGTCCTGCGAGCTCTGCACCTCGAAGTCCTCCTGGCCCTCCTTGACGTTCCGGTAGCGGCGCAGGTCCTTCTCGATGTTCTGCGCGGCGAGGGTGACGTTGTAGCCCGGGCTCACCTGCGCGACGATGACGCTGTACTTCTCCGGGATGCCGAGGAGCTTCCGGACCGGGTCCTCGTTCATGACGAAGGACATGTCGGTGAAAGGATTGCCGGTGCTCTTGAAGACGCCGATGATCGTGACGGACTGGTTCTGGACGAGGACCTTGTCGCCGAGGCTGAGCGCCTTGCTGCCGAACTTCGGGCTGTCGATGTAGCTCTGGCTGACCAGGGCGCTGTACTGGTCGCTCGACTTGAGCATCCTGCCCTGGATGATTGTGTAGTCCCTCGTCTGGACGACGACGTCGCGTTCCTGCGGGTCCGAGGGCAGCGTGGTGACATAGAGGTACTTGTCCTTGCTGTTGAACCGTACCGTGATCGGTTCGACGAGGCTGCCCGCGGCGATTGCCACGCCCTGGGCGCGCTGGATGACGCGCAGGTCGCCTTTCGTGAGCATGACGTCGCTGTTGCTTCCCGGGGGGCCGGTCACGACGCCTTTCGTCTGGATGGTGAGCTTGTCCGCGCCGAGGCGGAAGAACTGCTGCTCGATCGCGTACTGCATCCCCTGGCCGAGGCTGATCAGCGCCACCACGGCGGTGATACCCATCACGATGCCGAGCATCGTGAGGTAGGCGCGGAGCCGCCGCTTCTTCAGGCTGTTCATGGCCAGCCAGAAGTATTCCTTCAGCATGGCCGCGTGCCTCCCGTCAGGCCTTCACGTCGTCCGCTCATCGCGGGCCTCATCGCCGCTTCGCGTCCGCGGCGTGGCGCTTTCTCCGCACGATCCAGAACCATGCGGCGGCGCCGATCACCACGATGATGATGATCCACGTCGTCCAGCCCATACCTGAGCCGTTCGCCGCGTCCTGCACCGTGAGGGGGACGTCCACCGTCTCGGTGTATTCGCGGTTGAGCGCGTCGCGGTACGTCACGTTGAGCGGCAGCTCGACCTGGTCCTTCGCGACCTTGAGGCTGAGGTCCGCGCTCTGGTAGTCGTCCGTCGCGATGGTGCCGACGTAGAGGATGGAGCTGTCGGACAGCACCGTGATGTCCGAGCTCGGGAGCACCTGCATCGAGACGAGCTTGAGGTCGGAGAGCCCCTTGTTCACGAACTTGATGATGACGCTGCCCTGCATCGTGTCCTTCGTGATGGAGACCTGCTCCGGGTAGACGAGCAGCTCGGGCTGGGAGCCGACGACGACGCCGACCATCTCCTGCTGCGTCAGCGTGTTCCCCTGCTCGTCTTGGTAGGTGAGGGTCACGGGGATGCCGTACGCCTGCGACGTCGCGTCCGGCGTGGAGACGAGGCCGAAAGTGAACGCGTACTGCTGGCCGCCTCCGAGCGTGCTGATCGTCTGGCTGTTGCTGCCGTTGAGGGGGGCGAGGCTCGCGTTGGCGAGGCTGAGCGTCGCCTGGACGTTCTGGAGCTGCGTGTCGCCGACGTTCTTCACGATGAGGGTGAGCGTGCCGGTGCCGCCCGGCATGAGGATCTGCGGCGAGGTCTTCGCGCCGAGGATGGAGAGCGCGCCCGTCCGTCCCTGGATGGTGATGTTGAGGGTGCGCTGGAGGTAGTCCGTGCTGCCCTGCTCCCTGACCTGGACGACGAGGCCGTTCTCGCCTTCGTTCGCGTTCTTGTCGATGCGCACGGTCACCTTGGCGAGGAACGTGCCCTGCGCCGGGACGCTCGGGAAGGCGTTGACGCGCTGCGACTCGCTCTCTAGCGTGAACGGCCCGGAGTCGACGATCGTCAGCGTGCCGGGCTGCGAGGCCGTGCCGCCGGTGTTCTGGACCTGGATCCAGACGTCAATCAGGTCTCCCGGGTGCGCGGGCACGGGCTGGTAGTTGAGCAGGGTCGCGTCGAGGGAGCTGTGCGTCGTGATGAGGTCCGCGCTCGCGCTGAAGGCGCTGATGGCGAGCAGCGCGACGAGCATCAGTACGAACGTCGTCTTCTTCACGTTCTGGGTTGTGGTCATGGTCTTCTCCTCCGGATCGTTCTTGTTCTCTTGTCCGTTATCGTTCTCGTTCCGTTTTATTTGTTATTAGTAATTGATCGTTATCGGTAATGATAATGATTATTTTCTATTAGTGGCAGTTTTTTATCAGTAGCAGTTTTTTATCAGTAGCAGTTTTTTATCAGTAGCAGTTTTTTATCAGTAGCAGTTTTTTATCAGTAGCAGTTTTTTATC
>JACWAN010000103.1 GCA_014874255.1 Candidatus Woesearchaeota archaeon | reverse complement strand
TGGAGCCCTGGCAAGTTCTTCCGGAGCGTCGGCAGCGTCAGCGCCGACGCGATACAACACTACATTGCACAGAGCAACAGAGGCGGAAGAACACAAACATTACTCAACAGATACCCCGGGCTTTAGCCCGGGGAGGTTCATTCCGAGCAGAGTTTCTATAAATTTTAAGCAGATATTATAATTTCCGTAATCTTTTTCCCTTCGCCCGTTTCTTCCGGAAAACCTAAATATCGGTCATACTACTAATTATAATGTCATGTTAAATACGACGGTTACACTATTGTATATAATATTTATTGTACGAAAAATAAATATTTACGGTTAACTATTGTTCATACTATCTATTTAGAAATATATTATATAAATTTTAAGCAAAAAACATAATTATTAAAATAATTATTATTCTAAATATTTCAATCAAAAACTAAAAAAATAATAAAAATGACTGGAGGAAACCGGAGGACATTCTGTTGTGAGAATATCCGGAGAACGTGGTTGATGACGACTCACTTCTCGCCGACCATCAACCCTTCCACGTCAGGGAGCGGCCAGAAGAAGAGCCACCGCAACCCGTAGACGACGCCGAACAAGAGGACGGCAGCGAGGAGGATGTACTTGTTGACGTCGAGCGCCTCGTTCCCCCAGAGGACGGCGAAGACGCACAAGTAGTAGATGATCGTCGGGTACGCGAGCGCGTACGTCACACGAGCGCCGAGCTTGTGGCCGAACGAGATATACCCCCCGAAGAGCGCGTACACCCGGATCGGCAGGATGGCGAAGAACCGGTCGAGCGGGAACGACTCGCCGACCGGGACGTTGAAGAGCGGCTGCATCGCCGCGAGGCGGACCCAGAAGAGGCTGATCGCGTTGCCCAACGCGGTGTTCCAACCGAGCTGCTCGCCCTTGTGCCGGTCGAGATAGATCTCCAGGATGAGCCAGAGCGCGAGGACCGGGGCGAGCTGCCACCAGAGGTTCTTCCTGAGGAACGGCGCGTAGAAGATCTCTCCAAACGCGTTCCAGAGGCTGGGGAAAAACGCCATGCGGAGCACCCCCCCTATCGCTTAAAAACATTTCCGTTTTTGTCGAGGAAGAACTGCTCGAGGATTTAGAAAGTTTTATAAACATCTCCTCTCAGGGAAGGGAAAAGAAATCGGTGGTACAGTGGTGGACAGCCCCTTCCTGAAGCGATTCGGACGAGTCTTCGCGCTACCGGCCCTCCTCGTTCTCTCGGTGCCGCTCGTCGCCGCGCAGCAAGGATACACGGGAATATCGCCCTTGAATAACGTCGTCGGCCTGATCAGCCAGATGTTCAACATCACCATCCTGCACGACCCGTACGTGCAGCTCGGCTTCCTCCGGTTCTGCCTCTTCGTCCTCTTCATGGCCGTCGCGTTCTGGGTCTTCGGCAAGCTCAAGACGAAGAGCGGCACCATGTTCGACCGGAAGACGGCAGGCGTCATCTCCGCCGTGTTCGCGGCGATCAGCGCGTTCATGATGCCGGAGAACTGGCTGACCGCGAACGGCGGCATCATCACCGCAGTCTTCAGCGGCCTCATCCCCATCGGCATCGTCGTCGGCGGCATCTACCTCGCGGTGAAGCCGATGAACAACAGCTTCATCATGCGGCTGCTCGCGGTCATGCTTCTCTTCATGCTCCTCGGCATCCTCGACATCTACCACGCAGCGATCGGACTGCCGCTCATCCTCTTCATCCCCGTCGAGACGATCAGGCAGAAGCTCAAGAAGGAGGAGCGCTAGATGGCCTTCTTCGCCGCGATCAACTTCGCCTCGTCGCAAGGCGTGGCGCGCGTCTTCCTCGGCGTGGTGCTCGACTACCTCACCATCGCAGTCGTCCTCGCCATCATCTACATGCTCTTCCAGCTCGTCACGAACGGGAACGGCGTCGGCGGACTCTTCGGGGGTGGAACGGACAGACAAGGTGGGCGAGATGACGACGGCTCCAGAAAGAGCGGCAGGAAAGGCAAGAACTCGACCGATGACGGCGAGAACAACGCCCCCGAGGATAAAAGCAAGGACTATCCTGAGTGGGCTGACGGTTTCGGCATGGTGACGGTCTACGTGACTGATGAGGATGATAATCCCGTCCAAGGCGCCAACGTCGTCGTCAAGCATGCGAAGCTGCCGAAGATGGAACGGAAGATGTATGGATATACCGGCACGAACGGGACATACGGCCCGAAACGGATCCCTGCCGGCCAGATTATGGTGAAGGCGACGCACCGGAACTTCTTCCAGTACGCAATCACACTTGCAGGATCGGCCGCACTCAGTGCATCAAATCCGATTATCGGCGGCGCGCTCCTTCTCGGCATCCCCTTCCTCAGCACCGACCGGTATGTCATGAAAGACTGGTTCATCCTCGAGAAAGACAAGGAGGAGATCTTCCATGTCAGACTCAAGCGGAAGAAAGGACAGAAGGACGAAGCGTTCCGACCGTTCATCGTCAAGGTAGCGCACGGCGTCAATAAGGAAAATCAACCGGCAGCAGAGAGAACCCTCCTCGACGGAGAGATTCAAGCGTGAACGAAGATGACAGAACCACCTCCTGATTTCCCGAAGGACGTAGAGAATTTTCTCGACGCGCTCATCAAAGAGATTAAGGGATTTCAATCCCTCGCTCCGGGGCACAACCTGGCGAAGTTTGGTGAATTCTCACTTAATAGATTTCTCTCAGAGTATTTCGTCACTGCCTATTCGGCTGATCAACAAAAAACAATAAAGGAACTTGAACCGAATAGAAATCCTTTCCGACGGACAATCAGCCTTGTCGCTCAGATAATCTATGCTGAAATGGTCGGTGCCTTGAAACAACCGACCATGGGTCCAGAATCTTTGCACTACGCATCATTGCATCCAGATAAAGAACGGTTCAGGACAGCGAAAGAGTTCTTCGTGGACAACGAATACAAAAAAGGACGTGGAAAACCGGGCGACAGCGAACTTCTTGACCTTTATGAGAAGTTTCTTCTGCCTACGTCGATACAACACCTCAAGGAACAAAAGCAAAATATTGTTGCCGCAGTCATGAATCCCAATCGGACAATAAAAACTATCGCTCCTGATGCAGAAGACTCGATAAGACAAATCTTTGATAGTGCTTTTGAACACACAATCACGTCCTTGAAAGAAGAAGGGCCGCCTCCCGAAGAACACCCGCTTCCCCGGCCTGAAGAGCAAGTCCGGACAGTCAAGGAGAAGGAGAATGACCTTATGGCCGGTGCTGGCGGGCTCCTCAAACAGATGTGGGAATGGATGATACGCGTGAAGGGACCGCACTACGCGTTCATCTGGTGGAAGATGGACAGGAACGACGCGCAGAAGATCATGAACGGCCACCTCTTCCCGGACATGCGCGGCGATTACAGGCCGGGCTACACCGAGACGCCGAACAAGCGCTTGGAGAACCTCATGGCGGGTCTCGACGGCAAGGAGGAAGGAGAGGTGCACGGCACGTTCCTCGGCTGGATGGGCCTGACGCTCAAAGGAAAGCTTGAAGGACGGCCGAACGGCCTCGACGTCCCTCGCTTCGAGGTCGGAGAGGACGAGGTCGTCATGCTCGGCGCTGCGAGGATCAGGCGCTTCGACATCCTCCGTTTCCGCTACAACGGCTCCGATGGCATGCGGATGGATTGGAGCCTGCTTCACTGGAAGTGGCATATCTGGGAGGATCTTCAAAAGTCAACGCGAGCGGAAGACGAAAAAAAGACTGAGAAAAAAATCGAGAAACTTGCCGAGGATGCGAAACAGATCCAGGAAGAAGAAGCGAAAGAGGGCGATCATCCGCTGAAGTGGATGACTAAGGAGTACTACAACTTACTGAAAAAGTTCGTAGAAGATATCAAGACTATCGTCGACAATGAAAAAGCTTCCAGCGAGCAGATTCTCCTTCCCGTGCTGAGGACGAAAGGAGATGCTTGGAAAGGCCTTTATCTTGCCTGTAGCCTCCTGTGGGCATACAACAAGAAGATAGAACCGGACATAAATGACAAGGAACTCAAAAAAATTCTTGATATGCTACCGACAAGGCTTTACATAAATATCAACAATCTTGAGCCCTACTGGAGAGATACCGCGAGCAAACTCTCAACGACACAGATGAATGACCTATTGAAAGCGATTATAGAGGAAGTCGAGAACGCAGCAAAAAAACAAAAATCTAGGATGAGAACCAACCTACAAAATCTTGCAATCCCTAGTCAAACGTAAGCAATCAAAAAGGTGACACCATGTTCCATTTCCTTGAGGCGCGGATGGCGACGATGTTGCGGACGAGCAGGAGCCTGCTGCGCATGGCGCGGCGGCACCTGATGAAGGATCTCCGTGAGAAAGAGGAGCTCGACAAGAAAGGGTTGCCTGCACTCAAGGCGAGTGCCGACCGCGGTGATGTCGATGCAGTGGTCAAGTTCTCGAAGAAGGAACTGGAAGCACTCTCCAAGCAGATTGACGATCTCAGCTTTATGGAGCGCAACACGTTCATTGCTGAATATCGCACGGTGAGGGATGTCGTTGCAATCCAGCGCGGTTTTGACGATGCGATTCAACAACTCAAGAAGTTGAATGAGATACGTCCAACGCCTGCACTCGGCAAAGTGGGTGACGCATTCGAAACAATGAAGCGACAGCTGCTCGCCGACGAGAAACTTGAAGAGCGAGAGCTCTACAACCAGTACCTCGCGATCGAACGTCAGACCACCCACGAAAAGGGACAGCTGCAGACGCTCGTCTTCTCAGTCTCGAACATCATGAGCCTCATGGACCGGCTCTGGCAGCTCAGGGGAGAGGTGCGCCAAGAAACACGTACGGAGAACGATCTCATCAAAGAAGAGCGCAGGGTCATGAGTATCCTCCATGAGCTCCAGACCGAGAAAGACCAGAAGAGGGTTGAGCATCTGCTGAGGGACCTTGAGGCGAATCAGGCCCACATCGCCGGAGCGATGATGAAGTTCACGAAGCTCTTCAAGGAATCCGAACTGGCATTCACCATTACGATGAAAGCATGCGTGGATATCTACTTCGAATACCTCAAGGACGAGAAGTTCTTTGATGACTTCTTCAAGACGCTTGCTGTCGCGAAGTTCCCGGAGCACGACCTCCAAGAGCTCCAAGCGCTCCTGAAGAAAGAACAAGAGGATGAGACGCAGCATCTCAGGGACATCCTCGCAATCGTACAACGCGGTTCCAGGATAGAGAGCGGTCAACTCGCGGCCTGAAAACCTTTTTTTGTGAGGTCCGCCCATGCCTTGGTTCGAAGAGTTTTTTGGGTGGCTGTTCGCCAAGCGCGGCTCGGCCGCGGCGGCGGAACGTGATTCCGGCTCCAAGGTTCCCGTCCTCAAGAGGGAGAAGAAGGAACGCATCGACGAGTATGACCATCTCGATGTGGACAAGCGCCTTCTCAAGACAGAGCGGAAGGAGGAGAAGCACGCCGTCAAGCTGGTGAAGCGGCTCAAGGAGGAACTCCTCGCTGCCGGCCGGCTCTCCTCGCAGCAGGGGGATCCGCTCGGCAAGGCCGCTGCGAAGCGCGAGGCCGCGTTCCTCGCCACGCTCGTCCGGATCGACGGGGGGAGCAAGAACCTCCTCGAGCTCATGACCGCGCTCGGATTGGAGCTGGAGAAAGAGGAAGGCGCCGAGCGGCAGGACCGATCCATCCTTGAGCAGGAGGAGCGGCGCGACGCGACCATCATCAAGGAAGGCCTGCGGGAAGCGGCCGAGGCGCCGGCCATCGCGGGCATCGAGCGCGCGGAGGCGGCGGAGGAGCAGCAGGAGTTCCAGCAGGACAGGAAGGCCTCGCTCGTCGAGCAGTGGAAGGTCGGCGTCCAGGAGCGGGAGCGTCAGGCCTTCGCGAAGCACCGCCAGAACGTCCAGGCATACACGAACAGGATCGAGGGCTTGATGGGCGCGGACGCGCAGCGGATCCCGCGGAACGTCCTCTACGAGTACGACCACGTGTTGGGCCTTCTCCTCGACGATCTGAAGAAGGCACGCGTCACCGTCGGGAAAGAGCTCGTCCAGACGAAGCTGGAGAAGAAGACGGCGGTGAACGAGTACAAAGAGGAGCGCACCGAGGCGAAAGCGGAGAAGCAGGCGGAAGGGATTCTCGAGACGGAAGTGCATCAGAAGACCGCGTAGCGGCGATTGCGCTCGTTGCACGGTTCTTTTGTCGGCTCTTAGGCAAATCGTTTTGCGCTGCGCCTCGGAACTTCTGGCTGTCGTTCGGAGGTGTCGACCGAGTCCAGTGGAATCGCGTCCGTTCTCGATGCAGTCTCTTGGAGGCGCAGTCCATTTGCCTAAGGGCCTCATCTGTCGTAAGCTTTATAAACACCCTTTTCCGTAAAAGTGAATAGAGGTGAATCGATGCACAGCATACGCCACTGGATCAGCTTCTTCGTCGGCGCGTTCATCTTCGTCCTCGGGCTGTTCCCGCTGATCGGGAAGGATGCGTGGATCTTCAACCTGACGAAGAGCGCGCCGGGCATCGTCTTCGCGTACATCGTCGCCTTCGGCGGGCTCTACATCATCGTCGACAGCTTCTTCGAGTTCACGTTCCACAGCGGCGTCGGCGTGGGGACGCTGCTCATCGGCTTCATCGTCCTCGGGCTCGGCCTCGTCGCCGTGCTCAGTTCGATGAAGGTGATTACGTTCTCGCTCTCGTTCATGGCCGCGTTCGGGATCGTCTACGAGATCCTCTTCATGCTGGAAGGGCTCTTCCTGATGATCGCGTGCTTCATCATGGACTAGAAAAACTAACATTCTTTGCATTTCTCCGATATATCGTCACGTCTCAGCGTTGCGGAGAGATTGTTCTCCCATCCGGTCCGAGCCATAGTCGCTAAAATTTCCTGTGCCCTGAAGGGAATCGTCGGACGCTCAGGATCATGGCTCACGCCATCTTCGCGTCCGGCACGAATCCAAGGCAACGCTGAATAACTAAAAAGCGTCATCTTCTCTCAAGAGAATCACGGACAAGAAGAATCATTAAAGGAAGAAGAGGAGTCGTTGAAGGAAGAGGAGGAATCGCAGAAGAAAGAAGACAGACTGTAAACTACCGCGGGCTGAAGCCCGCGGCGTTCTAGTAGGTGACGAGCGTCTGCTGGTGTTCCGTCGATAGGGATTCCCGGTGCTTTCGCTGGCTTTCGGCGACGTAGCGCCGCACCG
>JACWAN010000102.1 GCA_014874255.1 Candidatus Woesearchaeota archaeon | reverse complement strand
GTCGCCGGCTGCTCGGCAATCGCTCGGGAAGTCGCTGCACCGGTCACCCCCGTATGGGGCGACCCCCCGACCTCTTCCGCCGTGTTCTCCTCATGCCTCGCCCTTTGGCTGGCGACACACCATCTGCCTAAGAGCCCCAGGAATTGTTGACGAAGCCTTTCCTTCTCTTTCGTCTTCTTCTTTTTCACTCTTACGTTATTATTTTCCCTCTTACGTTATTATATTCTCGACAACTGGAAAGCTTAAATATGTCCGGCTCTTCAAGGGTCTTCATTCCGTACAGGGATGACGGGGATGGACGGGACACAGCGACCGCCTCTGGAAACGGAGGTCAAGAAGTGGCAGCCGTATCTTCTGAACCGACTCTCCTACCGCGCAAGGAGATACCTCCTTCCTGTTTTCGATAAGGATCGCGTCGACCTTTCTGGCGAATCTTTCAACTCCCTGACAAACGAGGGCTATTGCCTCCGGGACGCATACATCTTCTCGTTCTTCCTTCTCGGGACGCAGAGCGGAGATCTTCTCGAGGACTACCTTGACGATAAAGGCTATCGACCTCCTAAGAACCTCACTCTGGAGTATCTTCGGAAACACCTCAACGGCGACCTCAGAGCGCTTGTCGAGAAGCCGACTCGCGGCTGGTCTCCGCCTCCACAAGCGGTCTTCGCGGCGCACGCGCAGCGCCCCGCTCCTCCGCGTCAGCCCGGCACGTGCTTCCTGGAGAAATACCGTCTCCCGAACACGTGAAGCAGCATCTCAAGAAAGATTCCTTCTCCACTCGGAAGATCCCTTTTCACCACTTCTCGATCTCCGCGCGGACCAGCCCTGAGAAGTTGTCGAAGTGCTCCGCGATGCGGCGCTTAATCGCCTCCTTGTCCTGCGGCAGATAATGATACTGGTAGCCGCCGCCGTCGAGATTGTACTGCCGCCGCTTCACCAGCCCTTTCGCGACGAGCGGCTTGATGGCGCGCTGCACCGTCGTCCGGTCCTTGCCGAGCAGCGCCGCGAGGTCCTCGACGCTCCGTTCGCCCTTCGAGAGCAGCACCTTGAGAATCGTGAACTCCGGGTTGGAGAGGCCGAAGCTGCACCGCAACACCTGGTCTATCGGGAACCGCTTGCACGCGAAGCTCACTTCCATCCGATCACCGGCCGGCACCATCTCGTCCTCCGGTGTTTCTGGCTTCCATGATTTAATTGTTTTGGTTTCTTCGCCTCCCTGGCCTTCCCCTCCGGTCGTCAGCGTCCTTTTCCCCCTGCTCATCAGCTTCCCGTTCCTCCCCCTGCTCGTTCCTCCCCCACTCATCAGCTTCCCGTTCATCTTTCCTCCGTGCGTTTCAGGGTTCATACAGAAAATATATAAACCGACCGGGCCTGCGCGGCGTCAACAATAGTCGGAAGGTGGTTGGTTCATGGCAAGACGTCCTCACCCGAATGAAGAGATGGCTCCCGAGAGCGGCGAGCAGGATCCGCAGCAGACCCCTGATGCTGAGCAGCACGAGCATGCCGAGCACAAGGCCTCGCACGGCACGCACGCCGCCGCGCACCGCGCGTCGCACGCTGTGCACAAGGAGGCGCACAAGGAGACGGAGGCGCGCGCGGAAGGCGCGTTCAGCCCCGGCTTCCTCCAGGCGGTGGCGCTCGTCCTCGGCGTCCTCGTCATCGCGTCCGCGTACATGCTCGGCTTCCAGTACGGCAAGCTGAGCGTCCTCGAGCAGGGAGCCGTCCCGTCGACGGTCCAGGCCGCGGCGCCGGCAGCGCAGCAGGCCGCCGCGCCCGCGGCGACGCCTCCGCCGCCGAGCGTGACGAAGAGCGCCAAGCCGACCGTCGAGCTCTTCGTGATGAGCTACTGCCCGTACGGCCTCCAGATGGAGAAAGCATACATCCCTGCGTGGAAGCTCCTCGGCAGCAAGGCGGACATGAGCATCAAGTGGGTCGACTACTCGATGCACGGCCTCAAGGAGGTCCAGGAGAACATCCGTCAGTACTGCATCCAGAAGGAGCAGCCGTCCAAGTACCTCGCCTACCTCACGTGCTTCGACGCCTCGACCGACACGGCCTCGTGCCAGCAGCAGGCAGGCATCGACGCCGCGCAGCTCGCGACGTGCTACAACGCGACGGACGCGCAGTTCGGCATCATGGCCGGCTACAACGACCAGTCGACGTGGCTCAACGGCCAGTTCCCGCAGTTCAACATCGACAAGCAGTTGAACGACCAGTACGGCGTCCAGGGCAGCCCGACGCTCGTCATCAACGGGAAGCAGGTCAATGTCGCGCGGAGCGCGGAGGCGGTGAAGGAGGCGATCTGCGCCGCGTTCAACAACCCGCCGTCGGAGTGCAACACCGCGCTGAGCACCTCGCAAGAAGCTGCGGGTCCGGGCGCAATCGGCGCGGGCGCGACCCCTGCGGGCAACGCGGCTGCGGCCGCCGGTTGCGGCAGCTGAACCTCTTTTCTCTTCATCATTTTTTCCCGCCTTTTTTTCGGTTTTTTCCCTTTTCCCCTCATCACTTTCCGTTTTCGCAGCGATTTTTTCCCATTGGCCCGACCAGGAGGATTCCATGATGGCACGCAAGACTGAGCGCAAGGAACATGACAACGACGCCCACGAGGCGTGCAGGACGACCGGCCTCGCATGGGTCGCGGGCGTGCTCGCAGTCCTCTTCGTCGCAGCGATCATCCTCATCGGCTACAACGCCGCGAAGCTCCGCACCCTCGAGAGCGGCGCCCCCGCCGCCGGCACGGGCGGCGCGGGCCTCGTCGCCATGGAAGGCAGCGCGAACGCGCCCGTGACGATCATCGAGTACAGCGACTTCCAGTGCCCGTATTGCGGCCGGTTCGAGACGGACGCGTACCCGCAGATCAAGGCGCAGTACATCGACACCGGGAAGGCGAAGCTGATCTACAAGGAGTTCCCGCTCAGCATCCACCCGAACGCGGAGAAGGCGGCCGAGGCCGCCGAGTGCGCCCTCGCGCAGGGCCAGGCCCAGTTCTGGAAGCTGCACGACCAGATGTTCGCGAACCAGAACTCGCTCACCGTCGACAACCTGAAGGCGTGGGCGGCGCAGCTCGGCCTGAACGCGGCGCAGTTCAACACGTGCCTCGACTCCGGCCAGATGGCCGCCGTCGTCCAGCAGGAGGAGCAGGAGGGCCAGCAGGCGGGCGTCCAGGGCACGCCGAGCTTCCTCATCAACGGCAAGCTCGTCGTCGGCGCGCAACCCTTCTCGGCGTTCCAGCAGGCGATCGACGCGGCCCTCGCAGCGCGGTAGAAACAACTTTCTTCCTTTTCTCCTCTTTCTCTCTCTTTCGTCTTTCTCTCCGTTTTGTCTTTTTTCCCTTCTTTTTCTTTCTTTTCCTCAGTTTCAATCCTTTCGTCTCGTTTTTTTTAGTTTTTTTTTTAGTTTCTTTTTAGTTT
>JACWAN010000101.1 GCA_014874255.1 Candidatus Woesearchaeota archaeon | reverse complement strand
TCGACGGGAAAACATTCGCAATTGCTGCTCAGAAATGTCGGGAAGAAATTTGGCACCTTTGGCTAACATATCGTTCACCTCAGCGCATTTTGAGGTGAACAAGTATTTAATATTTACTAAAATTTAAGAGACTTACTATAAATCACTTAATGTAAGATCGCCCGTAGTATTCAACTATTGGACAGATGATTCAACATGGAACAATAATAGTTATTTCGATGTTATATCGGGAGAGACCAAGTGTTTCACAGTATATGCAAAAGGAGGATTCAATGTTTTTGTAAACAACAGATTAAACTATCCAAACGATAGTCACATCGATAAAGAATTATCAAATATACGTGGCAGCAAGGATTGTCCAAACGGCGGAGTAACAAATGGAACATTCTATGCGCCCCAATTCAATGATATTCAAGCAGAAATATATCTGCGGCCAGTAATGGGTGTGATAATAACAAAAGCGCTAATTCTGCTTGTTGCATGGATTGGTATCATTCTTCTATTTAGAGAAGCAATAAGTTTCATAAGAAAAGAATAAACTATAGTAACAATCTTAAGCTTTCAAGAAAAAAACAAAATGCCTTGCTAGAAGCACACAATTATCGCCGCGGGCCGCGACGGGGACCGCCTCTCGGCGCGCCGCGCATTCCCCCGGAAGGACGTCCTTCGCCTCTCGGCGGCCGCGGCGGGCTCGGCGGGATCCGCTCGAGCCGGCCCCACGCGTGGTACGTGAGCTTCTCGATCTCGTCGTCGTACCGGTCCATGATCGGGTCGAACTTGCGGTAGTCGTCCTCGGAGAGGAAGGTGATCGCGTCGCCGTTCGCACCCTGGCGGGCGGTGCGGCCGACGCGGTGGACGTACGTCTCCGCCTCGTCGGGCAGGTCGTAGTTGAAGACGTGCGTGATGCCGTCGACGTGCAATCCCCGGGCGGCGACGTCCGTCGCGACGAGGATGTTGAACTTGTGGTCCTGGAACTCCTTGACGGTCTGCTCGCGCTTCGCCTGGCTCATGTCGCCGTTCAGCGCGCACGCGTCGATGCCGCGCTTCGCCAGCTCAGCAGCGACGTGATCGGTGGCGACGATCGTCCGGCAGAAGACGAGCGCCACCCAATCCTTATGCCCCCGGAGGAGCTGGTGGAGGAGCGAAATCTTCTGCCACGGGTTGACGACATAGTAGCCCTGGAAGAGGTGGCCCCGCACTTCCTGGCTCTTCGCCCGGATCAGGATGGGGTCGCGCATGTACTTCTTGCTGATTACCTCGATCCGGTAATCGATGGTGGCGCTGAAGAGCAGCGTCTGCCGGTCCTCAGGCGTGGCGTCGATCACCTGCTCGATGTCGTCGATGAACCCCATGTCGAGCATGCGGTCGGCCTCGTCGAGGACGAGGTAGCGGACGCCGTCGAGCTTGAGCGCGTTCCGCTCCATCAGGTCGAGGATCCGGCCGGGCGTGCCGATGACGATGTCGCTGTCCGGGATCGCGTCGATCTGGGGCTCGTAGCCCACGCCGCCGTACACCGTGACGGTGCGTAAGTCAGTGTGCTTGAGGTACTTGTCGAACTCGCCCGCGACCTGCTTCGCCAGCTCGCGCGTCGGACAGAGGGCTATCGCCTGGACCATGCCGTGCGCGTGCTGGAGCGATTCGATCATCGGGACGGCGAACGCGAGCGTCTTCCCGCTGCCCGTCTCGCTCTCGGCCAGGAGGTCGTGGCCCGCCATGATCGCGGGGATAGAACGTGCCTGGATCTCCGACGGGGTGACGATGCCGTGCTGCGCGAGATTGCTGATAAGCTCTGGCCTGATGTCCATATCCTTGAACTCCATCGTACTTGCCTCCTGCACAACCCGACAACGCGCAGATCGGTGTAGGGGCGCAGCGGCGCCGGAAGCCGCGGCCGAAAGCCGGGCGACGGGTCATGCGTCATCAAGGATGTGGTTTCCAGGGAGAGAAAGAGGACGGTTTTTAAATCTTCGCTCAGAGAGCCGGAAGAACAAGAACCACCTAGAACCACCTCACGTATCATCGCCGCCGGCCTCAGGGCGAGTGGTGCTGCGAAGAGACAAGCGAGCGCGGCGGGGGATGCCCCATCCGGGGAGGACCCGCGCACTCCTTGAAGCAAGCGAAGAGCGAGCATGTCCGAGTCATACGAGGACAGGCAGGAGCGTCAGCGACTGCAGCCCGCGGCGATGATGCGAAGGAAAAAAAAGACAAAGAGAGACGAAGGCAAACAGGGACGAAGACGAAGAGAGACCTGCGATCAGCCGTGCTTGAACAGCCGCTTGTACTCGCGCTCGAACGTCCGCTTCTTCCGGCGTTCGGAGACGCCTTTCCACCAGCGCCGGAACCGCGCCGCGACGGAGGCGCGCCACGCGCGGAACCGGTCGAACGGCCTGGAGAACTGCTCGTGGCGCCGCTGCCGCGTCTCGAGCGCCGCGCACTCATGGTCGAGCCGCGCGAGCAGCCTCTCGAACGCCTTGTCGAACTCGGCCTTCGCCCGTCCGTCGCCGCGCCGCAGCCGGTCGTACAGCCGGTCAGAGAGCGCCTGCTTCTCCTCCTCGAACCAGTCGTCGATCTCCCGCTCGTCCAGGAACGCCATGCGGCACTCCCGACCGAGGAGGTATTAATAGGTATTGGAAAAGGACGAGTAAGAACAGGTATTGAGGAAAAAAATAGGTATGAAAAAAAAAGGACGTATTGGAAAAAAGTATTGGAAAAAGAGGTGGTGAAGAAACGAGGACAAACGTTTTTATAGCCGACGCGACGGGTAAGCAGCATGGAGATCGAATCGAAGGTCCTCGACGTGGACAAGAAAGCGATCAGACGCCGGTTGGAAGCGCTCGGCGCGGAGCTGACGTTCGACGGGACGCACGACGCGTACCACTTCGACACGAAGGACCGGCGACTCGGGAAGGAGAAGAGCCTCCTCCGGCTGCGACGCGAGAAGGACGCGAACGGCGAGCGCGTCACGATGACGTTCAAGCGACGGGTCAAGGGCACGGTCGCGAAGCGGGCGCACGAGCACGAGGTCGTCGTCTCCTCGTTCGCGGCCGCCGAGCGGATCGTCGAGGGGCTCGGACTCCACGCAGTCCGACGGGGGAAGAAACGCCGCGCCGAGTACCGGCTCGGCAAGGTCCACTACTGCCTCGACACGATCCCCGGGATCCCGACCTATCTTGAGATTGAAGCTCCCAGTGAACGCGCGGTCGTCGCCGGGGCGAAGCGGCTCGGCATCGGGAAAAAAGCCCTGAAGCCCTGGTCGCTGCGCGACGTCCTTCGCCACTACGGGAAGAAGGATTGTAGAACGTGACGGTCGCCAGCCAAAAGGCGAGGCATGCGTCTAAACAGCGAAGACCGAGTGGGGGGACGCCCCCTACGGGGACGAGGTCCTGCAGAAGGACAAGCGACTGCCGAGCAGCTGGCGACCCGAGCGAGAGCGAGAACGTTCTACAAACCCCCGAAAGGGCAAGTTTTATTATTGCGAAGCGTTCTCAGGCCAGCATGGCCTACAAGCAAGTCATCCTCATCCGGCAAGACCTGAAGCTGCCCAAGGGGAAGGCAGCGGCGCAGGCGGCGCACGCAGCCGTGGAAGCGGCGCTCCGCTCCGACAAGGAACTGGTGAAGCGCTGGCGGAACGAAGGCATGGCGAAGATCGTCGTCAAGGTGGCGGACGAGAAGGAGCTGCTCGCGTTTAACCAGAAGGCGAAGGACGCCGGCCTCATCACCACAGTCATCACGGACGCCGGAAGGACGGTCGTCGAGCCGGGCACGCGGACGTGCATGGCCGCCGGCCCGGACGAGGAAGAACGGCTGGACGCGCTCTTCGGCGGGCTGAAACTGTACTGAGTCCTTCGGTACGCAAGAAGATTTATAAATCGTGTCTTCGGGTGACAGGACGATGGACGCGAATTACGACGTCGTGATTGTCGGCGCAGGCCCGACAGGCGCGCAATGCGCGCGATATCTCTGCCAGAACTCGAAGCTGCGAGTGGCGCTGCTCGAACAGAGCCAAGAGATTGGCGAGCCGAAGAAATCGACCGCGGGCACGTTCGACGACGCGCTCGCGGAGTTCTCGATCCCGACTGAGGTGATCATGCAGCGTACAGAATCCGTCATCCTGGAAGGTCCGAAGGAACGGGTGAGCTTCCCGATCAGCGGCGCGGTCCTTGAGTTCGGGAAGCTGAAGAAGTTCCTAGTGGAAGAGGCCATCAAGCACGGATGCACGCTCTCCATCGCCACGAGCGTCACCCACCCCATCGTGGAAGACGGGAAAGTAGTGGGCGTGCGCTACCACGGCCTCGACGGAGAAGGAGAGGTCCGCGCACCCATCACCGTCGACGCTTCCGGGCCGGTGGCGATCCTCGCCCGCCAGACAGGCGTACGCAGCATGAGTGACGGCCTCCACGCGAAGGGGATGGAGATGGAGATCGAAGGGTTGGAACAGTTCAAGGAGAAAGACGTGATGCTTCTCAAGTTCGACCAGCGATACGCGCCGGGCGGATACGCATGGATCTTCTCGGCGGGCGAAGGGAGGGCGAAAGTGGGAGTGTGCTGGGTGGACGACCACTTCGAGAAGATGGGCGGCCAGGGATCGGTCATCTCCTACCTCCACAAGTGGATGCGTGAGGACCCGCGGCTCCAGAATGGCCGGGCGATGGAGATCCACGGCGGCGACGCGTTCATCAGCGGCAAGCAGTTGCCGCGCGTCATGGATGGACTGGTCTGCATCGGCGATAGCGTCTGCTCAATCAACCCCATCCTCGGCGAAGGAATCCGTCCGGGCATGAAGAGCGCGAACTATGCCGCGAAGGCGATCATCGCGGCGGCGGCGGCCGGGCGCTCCGACAAGGAGGCGCTGAGCCAGTACCAGCGCGACTGGGAAACGTACGCCCGCGAGTGGCATGTCAGCGAAGAACTGGGACGGATCATCTACACGGCACCGAACGACCGGATCGACCAAATCCTCCGGTTCGTGAAGAAAGGGACTGAAGACGACAAGGAGATGCTCTACCGGTTCGTCACATATTCCGCGACGAAGAAAGACCTCTTCACGTGCTTCAAGAACAACGTTTTCTGAAGGACATCCTCGTTCTCAAAAACTATATAAACCTCGTTCGACGCCGACGAGAGGATGGAACCGCACGCGAAAAAGGACGTGAAGAAAGATGCCGCGCCGGCAGCGGAGGAGCCGCATCGCCTCGTGCAGGATCGGCTGAAGAAGGCCGACGAACTCAGGCAGGCCGGCGTCAACCCGTACCCGTACTCGTTCACGCGGACACACCTCGCGGCCGATATCCTCGCGACGCACGCCAAGCTCAAGCCGGAAGAGCAGACAGACGACGAAGCTGCGGTCGCCGGCCGCGTCGTCCTCCTCCGGAAGATGGGGAAAGCGACGTTCGGCCACCTCCAGGACGGTTCCGCCCGGATCCAGTTCTACGCGAAAGAGGACGACCTGAAAACCCCGTACGAGATCATCCGGAAGCTGGACATGGGCGACTTCCTCGGCGTCGACGGGGAAGTCTTCGCGACGAAGACGGGGGAGATCACGATCCGCTGCAAGAAGGCGGAGCTCCTCGCGAAGGCCATCCGTCCATTGCCGGAGAAGCATCACGGCCTGCAGGACGTGGAGACGCGCTACCGGAAACGCTACTTGGACCTCGTCACGAACGAGCAATCACGCGCCACGTTCAAGCAGCGCGCGCTCATCATCAGGACGATCAGGAACTATCTCGACGCCCATGGCTTGCTCGAGGTGGAGACGCCGACGCTCCAGCCAGTGTACGGCGGCGCGAACGCGAAGCCGTTCGTCACGCACCACAACACGCTCAACCAGGACCTCTTCCTCCGGATCAGCGACGAACTCTACCTGAAACGGCTGCTGGTCGGCGGGTTCGACGGCGTCTACGAGCTGTGCAAGGACTTCCGAAACGAGGGAGTGGATACGAGGCACAACCCCGAGTTCACGATGCTCGAATGGTACCTCGGGTACGCGGACTACAACGACGGGATGCGGATGACCGAGGAGATCGTCGCGGCAGCGGCGAAAACCGCCAGGGGGACGACGAAGCTCACCTATCAGGGGAAGCCGCTCGACTTCACGCCGCCGTGGAAGCGCGCCACGATGGCGCAACTAATCAAGGAGCACGCGAAAGCTGACGTCCTCGCCATGGATGAGAAGGCGCTCAAGGAATTCTGCAAGAAAGAGGGAATCGAGACCGAGCAGTACGACACATGGGGCCTGCTCGTCCAGCACATCTTCGAGCACGCCTGCGAAGAGCACCTGTGGCAGCCCACCTTCGTCATCGACCATCCTAAGGAGACCACGCCGCTCTGCAAGGAGCACCGCACCGACAAGCGATTGGTGGAGCGGTTCGAGCTGTTCATCGCAGGCATGGAGATCGCGAACGCGTACAGCGAGCTGAACGATCCCGTGGTGCAGAAGCAGCACCTCCAGGAGCAGGTCGAGCGCCGGAAGAAGGGCGACGACGAAGCCCAGCCGATGGACGAGGACTTCGTCGAAGCGCTCGAATACGGCATGCCCCCGACCTCGGGCGTCGGCATGGGCGTCGACCGCGTGGTGATGCTCCTCACGGACTCCGCGAGCATCCGCGACGTCATCCTCTTCCCCGCGATGAAGCCGCAGGAGAAGTGAGACCGACACAGGAAAAACAAGAGAAGAGAACACACCCTCAGAGAGTGGTAATTTCTCAGAAAGATATATAACTGCAAATAGTTTCTCAAGCACAAATGAAGCTGGCTCTCATCAAACCGGAACGGATCGAGAAAGAGAATCCGTATTCCCGACAGTGGGAGACGCTCACCGTCGGCTCTGATCCGCTATTCGTAGCAGGGGAAAGAGGACGGTGTCATCTGAGCGATCTGTTGGAAGACGACATTTCGTTAGCGACTGATGATGATCTCAAGAACCTCAAGAAGCTCGTCAGTCAGGGAATAGTCAGATACGAGTTCTTTCACGAGGGAGCGGAGTACGGGATAGAAGCAAGACTTGAACTTCATTCGAGAGTTGCATTCCCTGAGGACGGACGCCTGTTCAAGAAAGGCGAGAAAGAGAAGAGAAGGCTGCTCGAAAGAATCTTTCCGCACGCCACACAAGGACGCAGAGACGACCTCTTGACGAGCATCGAGACAGACGATGGAGGCAGTCATCTGATAAAGGCGAGCCTCGCCACAATGTCGAGAGACAACCGGTTCCCGTGGCTCGGGGAAGAGGAGTTCCTGGAACGGATGAGCAGGTTCATCTCGCGACTGGAGGGCGCGTACAACGCACTACACGAGACCATCAACAAGGCACAGTCTCTGGGCAAGACATTTGTCGTCGAGAAAGAAGGGCATTTCTTCATCAGTTCAGCGACCGTCTCCGAGAAGAACGGCGTCAGAATCATCACGCTCGAGAAAGACGTGGCTAGAGAGTATGCAGAGGGCATCCGCGCCGGGAGAGAAAGAGACAGAACAGCATCTTCAGTAAATCCTGTGAGAGAAGAGACAACAAGACAGAATCCACGACCGACAACGTCTAAGGGAATGCCCGGAGACCGGTCAAAACAGAACACTCCATCTACGATGGAAGACAGGATGGACAAGAGAGGAGCAAGATCGGGAGGGCCACACCTCAAGGATATTGCGGGCTGCGACGAAGCGAAAGAACGATTGAAGACAGTCATAGACTACCTCCAGGATCCGACATCGTTCCTCTTGAGCGGAAGCGCCCCGCCGAAAGGCATGCTGCTCCACGGCCCGCCCGGTACAGGAAAGACCTCCCTCGCGAAGGCGTTGGCGAACGAGACGGACGCCTATTTCAAGGAGATTAGAGGATCCTCATTCAAGAACAGGTACTACGGCGACACTGAAGAGCGCCTCGAACAGTTCCTCAAAGAGATTGCGTCCAGGGACGAGTACACAATCCTGTTCATAGATGAGGCGGAACATCTCCTGCCCTCGGAAGGGAACCACAGCAATACCGCCGATGACGCCATCGTGAGCAGGTTCAGGACATTCATCGACGGGATGCAAACGGTGAAGAACGCATTCGTGATGCTCGCCACGAATCATCCTGAAAGAATAGACGAAGCGGTCAGGGACCGTCTGCTCAAGGTGCATATCGACCTCCCCGACCTCGATGCCCGGATGAAGATTATCGAATATCACATGAGACATGCTTATGAAGAGGGCAAGACCGAGCTCGAGCGAAGAGGGCTTGACCGTGCAGGTTATCGTTGGATGTACGACCAGTCATTCAGCCCCCGAGCTATCGCAGAGAGGAGCGAAGGGGTCAACGGACGGACGTTGAATTACGCGAACAGGGACTCCCTAGAATACCGTCGACAGAAACTCGCGGAGAACCCTGACTATCTCATCACGACCGAACTCTTCTTGGAGAAGCTGAAACGGTTGCGAGAAAGCAAGAACCCTGAAAGAAAGAGGAATATCCCCGGATTTGGGGAATGATATCCGGTCCCGGCCGTTAAACTTCCGGAAAACGAGCCGCAAGGGTTTTATTGTCCGCGACCACCTAGACCCGCATGGACCCCAGGATACTCGACCCGATGGACCCATTCAGGACAAACATTATCGCGCGAAGCTTGCAACGGACAGCGACATACTACTACGAAGGATACCGCGCGGAAAGGAATCCGCTCGAGATGGATGACCGGCTCCACCTGGCGAACCTCGAGTTCATCAACAGGTTATACCTGCAAGAACCGTTTTTCTACGGTTTCATCGCATCACACCACGCCGGACCGGAGAGTGCAGAGCGCACCATGATAAATCAATACATCACGGACAAGTTTCTCAGGGAGATATCCCACAAGAGCGGCCCGTTCGAGGACAGCGAAAAAAATCCCCTCAGATGGCAACATCTCGGCAACATCGCAGAATGTGCGCAAGAATGCGCAGATATGTTGAAAGAGCTGATTTGACGAGAAGAAGGGTTCGGACCGAACGTGGGATCATGGAAAAAAGAGATTCCAGGGAGTTTCAAAAGAAGAGTGTACCTTATTTGATAAAACTCCGGCCAAAACAGGAAATCCTCCGAAAAACCCACCACAAGGGTTATATTTGTCGCGACCATCTACATAGGCATGGGTGTTCCGATACTCGATCCGACGGATCCATGCAGCATAAAAGTCCTCGTCGAAGGCTTAGAACAGACGGCAACATATTACTACAGAGGATATGAAGAAAGAAGAGAACCCCTCGAACTCGACGACGAGAGTCACCGGGCAAACCTCCGCTTCGTCGACAAACTATATGAGCACGGAATAGAGCTCTACGAACTCGTCGCGTCAAAGCACTACGGAAGGGAAAGCGTCTTGAAGATGAGAGCGCAGCATCATAGCCTCGATCAGTTCCTCATACAGATGGCTTGCAAGACGGGAGGCAGCAAGTATCCGTGGGATGACACAGTCGAATATCATGATCTCCGCAACGTCGCTGAATGTGTGAGAGAATGCGCCGGCATATTGAAAGAAGTTGTCTGGCGCGGAGAGAACTCTCAAGGCCAGAGCGTCAAGAGAGAAGAAACCAAAGACACCTAGAGCGCGGTGCGGATCTTCTCGATCGCCGTGGCCACTTCTTCGCCGCGCTTCGTCAGCGCGAGGACCTTGAGGCGGCCGCTCTTCTTGAAGGTGACGAGGTCCGCCTTCTGCATCTCGTTGAGGATCTTGACGATGTGGCTGTACGTGCAGTCGACGACCTTGGCGAGCGACGACGCGTAGTGCTCCTGTGTCGTCGTGAGGAGCGTGACGAGCATCATCGCCGGCTTCTCCCGGAAGAAGACGCTGAAGATTTTCTTGTTCTTCGCCAACCGAATCCCCCTGAACATATAGCTTTGAACCGAATGGTTCTCGCGTATAGGTTCGAAACTCTATTTTTTATTTAAATCTTTCGGAAGGCGCTTTCGCAACCACTCCGATAGAGCGGATAAGAACCGAAGGAGTATTTAAAGGTATTGAATCGAGGAGAGAACGCCGAAAGAGAAAGTGAACTGCTCAGAAATTATTGGCGCGGAAGAAGAAGGAAGGGAACGAGAAGTAATAATGGCGGCACCGTCCTCAGGTCGAGGCGTAGCGATAACGATATCGAAGGCCGACGAGGGGGTTGGTTCCGAGGCTCCGAGGAACCTGGGAACGGAGTGACCTTGCCCCCTACGGGGAGGAGGCCCATCGAAGAGAACAGCGACACGCCTCGAAGACGGTGCTGGCCGGGATGAAGGGAACGTGAGGACGGTAACGCCCGAGAAGCTTCAATCCGCCAGCTTGAAGTAGACCCGTCTGTTCTTCTGCCCCTTGTTCTCCGCCTTGACGAACTCCAAGCGGCCGATCTCCGCAGCGTCCTTCACGTGGGTGCCGCCGCACGCCTGCTCATCAAGGTCGAGGATGGTGATGACGCGCACGTCCGTGATGCGCGCGGGCAGCCCGGCGGCGAGCTTCGACAGGGAAGGGATGGCGAGCGCCTCGCCGCGCGGGATGATTCTCGTCGAGACTTTACGGCCGGCGGCGATGATGCGGTTCGCCTCGTCGATGTACGCCTTGAACGCCTCAGGGTCGAACTGCTCGAGCGAGAAGTCGATCCGCACCTTCTCCGGATCCAGCTGGTTGCCGGTGATGAGCGCGCCCGTCTCGCGGTTGATGAGCGCGCTGACGATATGAGCGGCGGTGTGGGAACGCATCAAGCGGTGGCGGCGTTGCCAGTCGATGACCGCGCAGACCGCGTCGCCCTGAACGAGCCCTTCCCCGTCGAGTTCGTGGACCGGTCCGGATTCTCCTTTCTTGACGTTGAGTACCGTGAACTTCTTGCCGTCGGCCGTCCGCACGAGGACGCCCGTATCCGTCGGCTGACCGCCGCCGACAGGGTAGAAGTACGACTCGCTCAGCACGACGAGCCTGCCGTCGACACTCGTAACGACGGCGTCGAACTCCGCGCGATACGAGTCTTTCACGTAGGACATGGACTGGGCCCTGCCGGACTCGAACCGGCGACCTTCGCCGTGTGAAGGCGACATCATAGCCACTAGACTAAGGGCCCGATAACGACGAAGAAGAAGAGGACGGTTTTTAAAATTAACTGGTGGAGTCATGCTGCGGAGCACTATCGCTCGTCCCTCACGACAAACCGCGGAAACGCCCCTGCATGCGCACGGTACGAAGTACCGGCGCGCCGGAAGCCCGTGGCTTCCGTGCGAATCGGGGCGTTTCCTGACATCACTCCAAGGCAGCATGACTACCTGCTCTTCTTGACGCCCTTCTTCGGGCAGAGGCGGTTGACCGGGCACGTCGAGCACCGCGGCCCGAGCGGCGTGCAGTGGTTCTGACCGAACGTGACGAGCAAATCATTGTACTCGATCCAGTGCTCCGTCGGGAGCTTCCGGCGGAGCGCACGCTCCGTCTCGTCGGGGTTCCTCGTCTTGACGTAGCCGAACCGGTTGCTGATCCGGTGGACGTGGGTGTCGACGCAGATGCCCAGCTTATTGTAGCCGAGCGTGACGACGAGGTTCGCAGTCTTCCGGCCGACGCCCTTCATCGTGGTCAACTCATCCACGTCATCCGGGACGGTGCCGCGGTACTTCTCCAGGATCGTCCGGGTGACTGCTTTGATCGTCTTCGCCTTGGTCTTGTAGAACCCCGCGGGGTAGATGAGCTGCGCGATCCGCGCTTCCGGGAGCGCGAGCATCTGCTCGGGCGTGTACGCCGCCGCGAACAGCCGTTCGGCGGCCTGCGACGTCACCTCGTCCTTCGTCCGCAAGGAGATGAGCGTCGAGATGAGCACGTGATAGGGTGAGTGGTGGTTGCGCGCGACGAGCGTGACCGCGGGCACCTTGTACTGCGTGTTGTGCCGCCGGATGCGGCTAAGCACCGTGCCGATGTTCGCGTTCGTAATCAAGGTCGTTGCCGCCACCGGCCAAAGGGCGAGCGTAACGAGGAGAACTGCGAAGGACGACGAGGGGGTTGGCCCCTTCGGGGAGGAGTCCCAGCGGTTCCGACAACGGTACGCGAGCAGCCGGTAGCGGCAACGAAAGCAGAACCCTTTTAAAAAACAGAGCTTGAGGAACGGGATGGAGACCGGAACGAGGATGCGAACGGCTACGGAGCGGAAGGAGTCGAGGAACGACGGCCCGTTCGCGGCTGCGAAACGATTCTTCCGCCGGCTGCGGCGCGGGACACGGAACGCGCTGCTCGGCCTCTTCAGCCTCACCCCGCAGTTCGAACGCGTCAGGATCGAGCAGGAAGTGGTCGAGGACATCTGCGGCCTCGCCGCGGGGAGCGCGCCGAAGGAGATGATCGCGTTCCTCACCGGCAGCGTCAAGCGGGAGGCCGGCCAGCGCGTCCTCGTCATCGACGGGCTCTACATCAAGGCGTACCAGGCGGACGAGAACAGCACGCACTTCACGACGAACGACCTGCCCGCGGACAACGTGTACGGCACGGTGCACTCGCACCCCGGCTACTCGAACCGGCCGAGCGACGCCGACCGGCAGCTCTTCAACAAGTACGGCTGGTTCCACCTCATCGTCTGCCGGCCGTACACGCGCGCAAGCATCGCGACGTACAACAAGTACGGCGAGCCGATCACGGGGATAGAGTTCTAGGAAACATCCATGTCCCGTCGTCCGGACGCGTGATGCGGCACTATCCTCGGGTCAAACCTCCTACGAAGAGAGGAGCGAGCGCGTCGCGAGGGGGCGCCCCTTACGGGGACGCAGCGCCAACGACAAAAGGAGCGAGAGGTTCGAAGACAGTGCCGCCGCGGAGCGAGCGCGTCCGGACCGGAGGGGTGAGTGCGGCGAACCGATTGCAAGGATGGAGTTCTAGGCGCTTCACCGCTTCCCGGCTTTCTTCTGCGGCGCACGCGGATGTTCCGGGATGTCGACGGGGTCCTCGTGGACCTCGCCCCGCTCCAAGTACCCGTTGACGCCGCTGTCCTTGCTGAAGAACTTGACGGACTTCGTCACCTTGGCGATGCGCGAGAGACGGATGATCTTGAAGGACTGGAGGACGCCGCCGAACGGGATGGCCGCGACGATGTCGAGCCAGCAGTTCTTGAGGAACGCGCCCCAGGTCTTCTCCTGCCGGAAGAGGATGAAGAGGTCCACGACGAAGACCGCGGTGACCAGCCAGTCGATGATCTCCACGGCGATTATCAGGTTGCCGGGCAACTGGAAGAATATCTCGAAGAGGATGAGGAGGAAAGTGAGCGCCACCGCCAGGAAGATGACGAAGTGCCAAGTGCGCAGCCAAGGCGGCTGGTCGAGCTCCTCGAGCCGGTCCGTCCGGATCTGCATGTACTCGACCGGCGTCACGCGGTTGTTGTCCGAGCCGAACTCGAGCACGGTCTTGAGCGCGACGACGAGAGCCATGCTGCCGATGAACGCCACGGCGTTCTGGAAGAAGTGGGTGAGGATGTGGACGACGGCCTGGTCGGCGAATATCTGGTTGAAGGAGAGGATGATGAGCAGGAAGGCGGTCGCGCTGACGAGGAAGTGGTGCTCCTCGTCCTCGGTGATGTTGAGGATGCCGGCGAAGACGCCCGTGAAGATCAGCAGGACATAGATAAGGCTGCGCGTCTGCGACGTGTCGGGGAAGATGGCGCTCGCGAGGGGGAACGTGCTATCCATGATGGAGAGGAGCGCGCCGATGATGAAAAAGAACATGCCGAGCCGGGTGTACTGGTTCTTCGCCATTCCAGCGACACCGGAAAAAGGGGTTTATAAATCTTTTCTGGGGGAAGGCTCTTAGGCAAATGGAGTCGTCACCGGCCAGAGGGCGAGGCAAGCAAGGAAGAGGGTGGAGCGCGACGTGGGGGATGGTTCCGAGGCTCCGAGGAACCTGGGAATGGAGTGACCATGCCCCCTACGGGGAGGAGCGCTTTCGAGAGGAGAAGCGATTGCCGAGCAG
>JACWAN010000100.1 GCA_014874255.1 Candidatus Woesearchaeota archaeon | reverse complement strand
GCGTTCACGTGCAGAGGCGAAGCGCGCGTGAAGATCGCAGAACCGCCAAGGGGGTGCTGTTCGACTCTTTTTCATCGCGGCCGGATAGACGGCAACATTTATAAACCGGTTTCTCCAGTTCCTGCTCCATGGACCTCGGCCAGCTCAACCAGCAGTTCAATGACGCCCTCAACCGATGGATAACGTCCGCGAAGAAGTACTTCTCGGGCCTGAGCCAGATGGAGTGGTACGGCTGGGGCGCCTTCGGCCTCGGCTTCGTCCTCTTCGTCACCGGGACGGTCCTGCTCCTCTAGGTTTATAAGTTGTTTATAAATGGCGTCTCTCTTGGCGCCTGTTTCTTTTTAAAGAAGGTCTGTTCCTTTTTAAATGCCAAAAAGTAAGGTTTAAATAGTTCGCGGGTTCTTTGACTGCAAAGGCGGGTGGTCGGGATAGGACAACAGGAAGTCTACGATTTTTTGACCCAGCATAAGGGGAAGTGGTTCACGAGCCGCGATATCTCCGAGCAGCTGCGCGTCAGCATCGGCTCCGTGACGATGAGCCTCAAGAAGCTGCGGAAGACCAATCTCCTCAAGTACAAGAACACCGGGGTACGGAACACGTTCATCTACACTGTCGAGCCGGAAGGCGTCACCGTCGCGCCGCCGCCGGGCATCGTCGAGGCCGAGGAGAAGGCCGAGGAGAGGTCGAAGCCCGCGCTCCGCGCCGAGAAGATTCTGCCGAAGATGGTCGTGCAGCGGAAGTCCGTGCCGCTCGTCGTGGCGCGCGAGGAGCCGAGGCCGGCGAAGAAGAAGGCGCCGAAGAAAGCCAAGACTGCTGCGAAGAAGCCCGTCAAGAAGAGGGTCGTGAAGAATCGGCCGGCGAAGAAGACGAAGAAGCCCGTCAAGAAATCCCCTAAGAAGGCAACGAAGAGGATAACTAAGAAATCCACGAAGAAGCCGGCGAAGAGAACTCCTGAAAGAACGAAGAAGACCGTGAAGAAGGCGATGAAGCGGCCGACGAAGAAAGCGGTCAAGAGACCCGTCAAGAAGGTGAAGAAGACTGCCGGGAAGATCGTCAAGAAAACGACTGCCAAGAGACCCGTGAAGAAGCCCGTCAAGAGGCCGGCGAAAAAGTCGCGCCGCGGATTCTTCAGCTTCTTCCGATAAGAAACCGACTGTTTCTCGAATTCTCGTCGTCTCTCGCTCTTCTTTTCTCATCGCCGCTGCGGAGATATTATTCTCCCATCCGGTCCGAGGACCGGTCGGGCGCTCACAATCATGGCTCACGCCATGTTCGCGCCCGTGTTCTGTTCCAAGGCGGCGGCGATGAGGCGAGTCAAGGCAGCGACGAGAATCATGCCGTCTGGGAAGCTCTCTTCTCGCTCTTACCGTCACGTTTATATAGCACCGTTCCGATCCTGCAGCCATGGCCTGGCACAAGTACTTGTGGAACACGTCCTTCTCAGGCATCTTCCTGCTGCACACGCGGCAGTAAGCCTCTCTTCTCGGCCCAAGAACGGTTAATTTTTTAATCTCCTCCCCGGAACAACAGCCCAAGGTGATCCCATGTCCAAGATCAAGATAACCTTCCCCGACGGCAACGCTAAGCAGTTCGACAAGGGCGCGACGCCGCTCCAGATAGCGCAGTCCATCAGCGACGGACTGGCGCGCGCGGCGATCGCCGCAAAAGTGGACGGCAAGACCGTCGACGTGACCCGTCCCATCGACCACGACGCGACGGTCCAGCTCCTCACCCTGAAGGACGCGGAAGGCCTCGACGTGCTCAGGCACAGCTGCGCCCACCTCCTCGCGCACGCGGTCAAGCGGCTCTACCCTGACGCGAAGCCGACCATCGGTCCTGTCGTCGAGAACGGCTTCTACTACGACTTCGGCAGCCTCTCCCTCAAGGAGGAGGATCTCGCGAAGCTCGAGCAGGAGATGCGGAAGATCGCGAAAGAGAAGCTCGCGGTCGAGCGGATCGAGTACACGGACAAGGCCGCAGCCAAGAAGGACTACGCCGCGAACAAGTTCAAGCTCGAGATGATCGACGAGTTCGAGGAAGGGAGCAGCGCCTACCGCGAAGGCGACTTCATCGACCTCTGCCGCGGCCCCCACGTCCCGAACACCAAGTTCCTCGAAGTCTTCAAGCTGACAAAACTGGCGGGCGCGTACTGGCGCGGCGACGCGAAACGCGAGCAGCTCACCCGGGTCTACGGCGCCTGCTTCGCGACGAAGAAGGAGCTCGACGACTACCTGAAGATGCTCGAGGAGGCGGAGAAACGCGACCACCGCAGGCTCGGCAAGGAACATGATCTCGTCATGTTCCACGAATACAGCCCGGGCAGCCCGTTCTTCCTCTTCAAGGGCGCGGTCCTCTACAACGAGCTCCTCGCCTTCGTCCGCGAGGAGTACATGAAGCGCGGCTACAACGAGGTCGTCACGCCTCTCATCTATGACAAGCAGCTCTGGGAGACGAGCGGCCACTGGGAGCACTACCGCGAGGACATGTTCACCCTCAAGGTGGATGGCCGGGACTTCTCGCTCAAGCCGATGAACTGCCCGAGCCACGTCCTCATCTTCATGAACTCGAGCAGGAGCTACCGCGACCTCCCGATCAGGATCGCGGACTTCGCCCCGCTCCACCGCAACGAGCTGAAAGGCGTGCTCGCCGGCCTCACGCGCGTGCGTAAGTTCAGCCAGGACGACAGTCACACCTTCTGCGCGGAGGAGCAGATCGAGGAGGAGGTCGAAGCCCTTCTTGGCTTCGTGAAGCACGTCTACGACGACGTCTTCCACTTCGAGTACAGCCTCGCCCTCAGCACCCGGCCGGAGAAGTACATGGGCGAGCCCGCCCTCTGGGAGAAGGCGGAGAGGATTCTCGCGGGCACGCTCAAGAAGAAGAAGATGCCCTTCACCATCAACCCGGGCGATGGCGCGTTCTACGGCCCGAAGATCGATATCCGGATCAAGGATGCGCTCGGCCGCGAGTGGCAGCTCGCAACGATCCAGCTCGACTTCCAGCTCCCGCTCCGCTTCGGCGCGACGTACGAGGGCGCCGACGGGAAGAAGCATACGCCGATCATGATCCACAAGGCGATCCTCGGCTCGCTCGAGCGGTTCATCGGCATCCTCATCGAGCACTACGCGGCGAAGTTCCCGCTCTGGCTCTCGCCGGTGCAGGCGCGCGTCCTGACGATCAGCGACCGTCACCTCCCGTACGCGAAGGACGTCGTGGCGGCGATGCGCGCGGCTGGGTTGCGCGCCGAGATGGACAGCCGCACCGAGACGACGAACAAGAAGATCCGCGAAGCGCAGCTCGACCAGGTGAACTACATCTTGGTGGTGGGCGACAAGGAGGTGGCGGACGGCACCGTCTCCGTGCGGACGCGGGACAACGTCCAGCACGGCGCGAAGCGCTACCCGGACCTGATTGCCGAGCTCCTCGTCGAGGCGCGCGAACGGCGATAAGGCTCTTTTCTCCTTTTCTCTCTTTCTCGTATTCTTCTACTATTAAGAATTCCTCGTCAGAAAAAGGAAACAGGTTTCAAGGACCGGATTCAGAAGTCGTCTTCCTCGTCCTCATCCTCGTCGTCCTTGCGGCTCTGCCGCTTCTTGGTGCGGCGGGTCGCGAACGCCTTGTCATAGGCTTCCTCGGTGGAGTCCTCCTTCTCTTTCTCCGTCTCGTCGTAGCCGGCCATGAAGGCCTCTTCCTCTGCGGAGATCTCCCCGTCGTCCATCAGGGCTTCGCGTCCCTCGTTGCCGTAGACGTTCTGCTCGTTGCTGTCCGTTTCCTCATTGTCGGCCATGTTGTCACCCCCGAAGCGGGGGGTATAAAAAGTTTATGGTCCTCGGTTCTTCGACGGCACTCCTACGAAGAGGGTCTTCAGTTTATAACTACTACTAAGTAACTAATTTCGTAAAGTTTATAAACTCTTCTCACCTGCTCCTCTTCATGGCGGACAAGAATGAACTCAACCCAGTGGGTGGGCAATCAGACGCTGCGGTCAAGCTGGAGAGAAAGATTGCCCACTATGCGAAACAAGCGCGCTTCACGGAGACAGGATTCCAGGAAGATGGTCTCTCCACCGCTCTTGCTTTGCGTCAGCTCTACTCACTCTACCGTTTCGCAAATCGTGACAGCAAGATCCTAATCCCTGAAGAACTCACCGTCAGGAACATGTCAGAACGGGACCTACCTGCGCCCTATCGTGAACACTTCGCGGATTTGATTTCGCTCCTTTCCGATGATGCTTCTCTTGAGAACGCGTTGCCCGACCTCCTCGAACGTGCGCCCCATCTCGCTTTCTGCATCCCGCACAGCGACGTCGAGACGATCAAGATGGTCAGGAATTACGAAGAGCTCAGGCCCTCTCTCCTCGAGGATTACTTCTCTCGGACGCAGAACACTGATTCTTCCCTCAGGAAGCTCCTTGAGGGAGCAGCTTTCTTCTACGGAATCAATCCGCAGGACCCTGCCGATCATGCCAGGTTCAAACACATCTTCCGCGGGAAGGAATCTCCCTTATTCGCGCGCATCCCGCTCGCGTCCGTCCTCTACAATGCTGTGGGGAAAGAAGGCTTTATGGCCCTTGACTTCAGCGACCAGAGAACCCACTTTCCGCTCCACCACCTCTTGAGTGCCGTGGGTGCGGTCAACGCCGATGACGATCTGTCTCAGAGATTCCTGAGGTCATTCATCACGACGAATTACAAGAATGTCTTCGATCCTCGCGATGAAGAGAGTTTCAAGAGGACCACTGATGCGCTGCGGGAGGATGTCGTGCGTCTCGCAGAGTATCGTGCACAACTCCGCTCGATACTTGGCGATTCCCTCCTCGATCTCACGCATCCTGTTCTTCTCTCGGCTCTCGTCAAGGCAGAACAGCGAAAGGACCTTTCGCTCTTTGGCAGTGCAGACGTCTCTCTCTCGGATGCTGCTGAGCGACCGCATCTCAAGGTGTTATACGGGATTGCTGCAGACCAGCTCAGAGACGCGACGCTGAATGCGAGCGCAACATGTCAATCCTACTTGACAGTCCACAGTAATGACGGCCTCGACGTGTGCGAGAAAGCGCTCGAACGCGACGGAAAACCGCTCTACACTGAGATGACGACTTTCTGGCTGGGGCTTCCTCTTGCTGAAGCGGAAGATATCTATTCTCTAGTCAAGAGGCCGCTCTTCACGAGATGAAATCTTCCTTCTCGTCCTTCTTCGCCTGCAGGAACTTGACGATCTCGTCGCCCCAGTACTTGGGCACTGCTTTCGAGAGGAGGGTGTCGACGAACTCCCAGAATGCCTTCGTCCGGACGCGCTTCCCGTCAATCAGCTTCTCGGCGGCCGCGACGATCTCGTCGTCGAGGTCCGCTTTCTGCGCGGCTTTCCGGAACTGCTGCCGCAGCCGGTTGCGCTCCTCGTCCTTCAGGACGGCTTCCTTGTCGTACGGGATCCCGAGCCTGTCGAAGACCGCGACGATCAGCTCGGGCGGCCAGCTCTTGAGGATCTCGTCCTTGTATTTCCGGACGCCGCGTTCCGTGTACTCGCCGATCTTCCCTTCCTCGAGAAGCTGCACCAGTTCGCGCTTCGCTTTCGTCGGGACGTGCTCGACGTTCCACGCCATCCGTTTCAATGCTTCGAGTTGCTCGTCCCGCTCCGCCAAGCGCCGTTCTTCCGTCTCGTGCCATAGCTCTTCATAGCTGAAGCTCGGCTTCTCCTTCTTGATCTCCTCGGCCGCCTTCTTCCTGGCCGTGGCGTCGGGCGCGTCGATCTCCTTGAGGAGCAGCTCGTGCATCCGTTTCAGGAACTCTTTCCGTTCTTCGATCTTGAGGATGTCCGTGTAGCCCTTGAGGACGATATTGAACGCGAACGGGCTGGGCAGCGTCGTCGCTACCTCGTCGACGCGGAGCGCGCCGCTCTCGATCTGCCGCAGGACGTCCGCCGCGTCAGGCAGGTCCATCAGGTCCTCGAGGACCTCGCGCCTCGCCTCCCGCAGGACGGGGAAGTCCTCGCTGATCCGCTTCACCGCCGCGAGCAGCAATCGGGAGTTCATCTGCTGCTTCCCGACGCTCTTCGACTCGCCCTTGTACGTCCGGAGGATCATGAGCGAGCGCGCGGCGCAATGCCGGAACCGCCTGTTCAGGACTTCACTCTTGTCCAGCGCCAGCCGCATGACCCGCTCGAGCTCGTCGCTCTTCAACAGTTCCAACGCTTTCGCGACGTTGAGGATCGCCGTGCTTCGGAGCGAGAACCCGGTGTCGGTAATCGTGATCGCCACGTCCCGGTTGTGGAGCTTGCCGAGGGCGAACCCGAGGGCGCGGCTCAGGACGTCGTTCACCCTGCGCCCATAGAGCGCGTGGACGATGACGTGACGCTTGTTGCCTTCCTTGAAGTGCTCGATGAGCAGCCGGTTTCGATGGGGAATCTTCACGTACTTGTACTGCTCGCGGAAGTACTCGTAGATCGAGCTCAGGGTGCGTTCGTCCGCGTAGAGGTAGCTGTCCATGTATTTGATGATCTCCTGCTTGGAGCGTTTCGCGCGGAAGAGCTCGTCCATGTACTTCCGGAACGTCTGGATCTCGAGGGCGAGGTCGTAGCTGAGCGGCAGCATCTCGCTCGCCCAGCGCGGCACCGTCGGGGGATGGCCTGCGCTCGTCTTCACCTGCGCCGTCAATCCCCGTGCGAATCGGAATTCGTACGTCTCGCCGCCGAGCACGAAGACATCCCCTGGCGTGAGCCGTTCGAGGAAGTCCTCGTCGATCGTGCCGATCACCTCTTCGCCGAGCTTGACCTTGACGCTCGTCTCGTCAGGGATGGTGCCGACGTTCGTCAGGTAGATGAGGCGGGCGAGCTTACCTCTCCTGCCGAGCCGTCCCGTGGCTTTGTCGTACCAGATCTTCGCGTAGACGGAACGCTCCTCGAGGCTGGAGTACTCGCCGGAGAGGTAGTCGAGCACCTGCTCGTACTCGCCGCGCGGCAGCGACGCGTAGCAATGGCTCTTCCTGACGGTGCGGTACAGCTCTTCGGCGTCCCAGACCTTGTCGATCGCCATGCCGAAGAGCTGCTGCGCGAGCACGTCGAGCGCGTTGAGCGGGATGTGGACGCGGTCGATCTTCTTCTCGATGGCCGCCTTGAGGAGGACGCTGCACTCGACCATGTCGTCCCGGTCGAGGACGATGATCCTGCCCTTCGCCTCCTCGTGGAGCTGGTGGCCGCTCCGGCCGATACGCTGGAGGGCGCGCGCGACCGACTTTGGACTGCCCAAGAGGACCACCAGATCAATGCTCCCGATATCTATCCCCAGTTCGAGGCTCGTCGAGCAGACGACCGCTTTCAGCTCTCCTCGTTTCAGCCTGTTCTCGATGTTGAGGCGGTGCGCTTTCGACAGCGAGCCGTGGTGCGCGCCGATGTAGCCGCCCGTTTTCTTCGTCGTTGAACTAATACTTATTCTCGTTGCGTTATCATTCTCATCATCCTTCTCGTTCGGTTTCTTTTCTTTTCTCTCCTCATCCTCAGTTCTATTATCACTTTTATTGTCATTATCGGTTCTTTTATCCTCCTTATTGTTTTTCTCTGATTCCAATTCCTGCTCGGTCTCGACCTTCCCCTCTGCCGTGTCGCCGTCGAGGATGCCGGTGTACGAGCGCGGATAGCGTGCCTTCAACTGGTGGACGACGCGCTCGGTGGCGGCGCGCGTGTTCGTGAAGACGAGCGTGGTCTTGTGCCCCTGGATCAGGTCGTGGAGCAGGTCGTACATCGCGCTCTGCGTCTCGGCGTGGCTGGCGCGCATGATGTCCTTGACGGGGCAGAGCACTTTCAGGTCCATCCGCTTGATCGCCTGCACGTCCACGATGGCGCAGTCGCGGTACTTCCCCGTGTCGGGGTCGTCGAGGCCGACGAGGAACTTCCCGACCTCTTCCAACGGGTGGACGGTCGCGCTCAGTCCGATCCGGACGAGCCTGTTCCCTGGGTCGGCTTCCTTGATGACGTCGGCGAGCCGCTCCGCGCTGATGCTGAGATGGACGCCGCGCTTGCTTTCCGCCAACGCGTGGATCTCGTCCACGATGAGATAGCTCGCGGTCTTGAGCATCTCGCGGAACTTCGTCGTCGTGAGTGAGATGGCGAGGCTTTCGGGCGTGGTGATGAGGATGTGCGGCGGCTTCGCGAGCATGGACGCTCTCTGGGAGGGCGTCGTGTCTCCTGTCCGGCTGCCGACCTTGATGTCGAGCTTGATGCCCTGTTTCTTCGCCAGTTCGTTCATCTCCGCGAGCGGCTCTTTCAGGTTCTTCGTGATGTCGTTCGCGAGCGCTTTCAACGGGCTGAGATAGACGCAGTAGACTTTTTGTTCCAGCTTGCCCTCCTGCTGCAGGAGGATCAGCTTGTTCATGATGGCGAGGAACGCAGAGAGCGTCTTGCCGCTGCCCGTTGGGCTGCTGATCAACGTATTTATTCCACGGTCGATGTTCAGGATCGAGAACCGCTGCGGCGGGCTGAACGTGCCGAACTTCCCGACGAACCACTCCCGCACGACGGGGTGGAGACTGTCCAGTATCTCAGCCTCTGGATACTCCTCAGTCTGCCTCGTGATTGGCATAGCGCTCCCTGCCGGCCCGTAAGAACTCCGCTTTGTTTAAAAGAATACTGTAGGAATGTCCAGTGGACGACTAACCGGCCGCTCCGACGGACTTGCGTGGTGTGGTTCTGTATGAACGATCGCGAAGAATGCGTGTATAACACGTATTAGTGGGGGATTATTGTTTTGTTGGGGAAGAATCTTAGTCGATGCTCTTTGTAGTAGTGTAGTGTTTCGTGGTTTCTTATCATGTTCGGGAACTCTTTTTTGAGGTCCTCCAGTAGTCTTCTTAGTGCATCTTCGTTTTCTAGTTGTGTTTCTATTTCTATGTCGTGTCCGCCTATTACTTCGTCTTGGTAGATGATGTTCGGGTGTTCTTTTATTCTTTGTTTTAGCGCGCTTAATCGTTCTTTTGTTGTGTTGAACGTGCTTAGGTGTATCTTGTAGTATTTGTAGCCGAGTTTTTCGAGATTGAATTCTGCCCTGTAACCGAGTATTATCTTTTCTCGCTCCAGCCGTTTCATTTTTGTTATGACTGTTTTTGGTGTGATGCGCGCTTTTTTTGCCAGTTCTATTATTGGTGTGCGGGCGTTTTGTGATAGTGTTTCTAGTATCGTCCAGTCGCTGTCGTCTAGTTCGCTTTTTTGCGGTAGTGTTACGATCGTCATTGCGAAGTCGTTCACTTTTTTCTCTGCGAGGTATGCTCTGCTGAAGTAGGTGACTTCTGAGTAGATGCCGAACTCTTTTTTTTGTATGAAGTTGCCGTATCGAGCCAGGTAGTCGTTCCAGAACGCATCCATTTCGTTGAGTGAAGGGTATAGGAACCAGGTGTTTAGGTCCCAGTTGCCTTCTACTTGTACGAACCATAGGAGGTTCGGGTTGTTCAAGAGGACTTCTAGCATCTCTTTTTCTTTCTCGGGCGGTAGGCCTTCGAATTTTAGGAATAGTCGGAAGCTGATATGGCCGATTTTCCCTGTGTCGATTACCGCGTTGAACGATTTTATTATCTCTTCTTTCAGGAATCGGTTTATCCGGTAGTTGATCGCGTCTTTGCTTAGGCCCACTGTTTTGCCTAGCTGTTGCAGGGTTTGTCGGCTGTTGCAATCCAATTGGTAGAGCAACAACCGGTCATTCTTGTCTAATTTAAACATATTTTAAGAAATAATTAACTTTTATTTATATATTTTACTATATTTTCTTATTTTTTGATGAAAAGTTTCTTATACTTCAACCACCAACTAATAACTATAAACAAGTGATAACAAACTCGGGGGCGATATTTGTGTTCGAGAGATTGTATAACCGGATGATTAAGCGGTTGTTCGCTGGTTCGTCTGTCGTTGAGCAGTCTGCTGCGGGAAACGGCTTGGTCAGTGATGAGACACCAAAGGGATTGGTTGGGCGCGAGGATGTTGCTTTACCGGTTGCGATGGTTTATCGGCAGAACGGGTTCTTGGATGCTATCGCTAGCGAGGTCGAACATGCTGGCGTAAAGGTTGAGCGTCTAACAATACCTGCCGGAACAAGGACGATACCACCCGAACTCGAAACAAGAATAACTGCTGCTCGCCAACTCGAAAAAGAGGGGCGAACAAGACTCTATTTCGATGGAACGATGAACCTGCTCCTCAACACTCTTCAAAAGAATGATTTCAGAGCACTCGTGGGTAACTATGCCGTAGAGGACTCTCCAGATGGTTATCGGACTGTCATCGAGATGATTGGAGAAGATATGCGCGGGCATAATCTCGAAGAAGCAGTAGTCGTCCTGAGTCACGCAGCAGTGGATGGTACTTTAGACGATGGCCGTGGTTCGATCTTCGATCACGATTTTAATACTGGAAGAGATCAGCACAGTTATGATGCTGATTGTATCCCGGAACAACGCGTGATTGAGCGTGCCCGAGAATTCCATGACGCTTATCGTTTCATCGAGAAGGCACTCGCAACACTGGGCGTCAAGGCGAAACCAGGGATATTTACCGAGCCCGATGAGCTGAAAGCCGGCAGATGTATATTTTTCCCAGCCTATTATTCCTTCGAGAACATCGAAGACTTGGTAGTTGACCAATCAGAGAGCGACGTGCTTCGTGTGAACGGAGCGCTTGTTTTCGCGCCCTCAAGCGTCAAACAAGCAGTCATCCTTGATCGGCACACAACTCCTTGCCCCCGGCGAGGTGTCTGGGATGGGCACAAGATCGTTGATGAAGAGGTTGTGACGGGGTTTTCACGATCATATATCAAGCACGAAGGGCCAACGTTCGCCGCATGCGATCAAGGGAGCAGCAGCTACGGTCAAGCGTTGGATATCATCGACCCTGGAGTAACGATGCTGAGTCCAACATACAAAGACGGAAACGTTGTCAAAGCAATCGCTGAAAAAATCGTCGCTGACGCGAAGAGAACGGAATGAAAACTTTTTTCGGTCGCGCCAGAACATGTTTTAAAAAAAGGTTTTATTATTTTTTATTAAATCCGTGGATACGCTGGCAGGCTTCTGGTCTGCGCATGCAGGGGTTCTGAAGAACTCCTTGTACCCCGGCCTTTAGGTCGGGGAGGTTCATTCTTCGTCGCATTTTTGCTCGTCGCATTTTTGTCAGAGTTTGCCTATTGGTAGTTGGTATTCGCCGATGTTTAGTGGTTCGTCGACGTCGCATCCTTTGAGAGTTCCTACAATGCGTTCCGCTCTCCTCCGACAGGCTCTTATAGTAAGTCTCTTAAATTTTAGTAAATATTAAATACTTGTTCACCTCAAAATGCGCTGAGGTGAACGATATGTTAGCCAAAGGTGCCAAATTTCTTCCCGACATTTCTGAGCAGCAATTGCGAATGTTTTCCCGTC
>JACWAN010000099.1 GCA_014874255.1 Candidatus Woesearchaeota archaeon | reverse complement strand
TTATAAAGGTTTCCCGAGGACGGGCTGCGATGAAAAAGAGTCGAACAGCACCCCCTTGGCGGTTCTGCAATCTTCACAACCGTCGGACTGGACTCGGAGAAGAAGCGATTCCGGAAGAGGAGACCGCCGGGGTGCGACAGGAGACTTTCATCGCAGCCCCGAGGACGGGCCGCGGTGAAAAAATCGAACAGCACCCCCTGGACGGCAGTGCAGCCTCTCCGTAATCGAACGAGATTCGGTTCCAGAGCGGCGCCGGCGGTGGCCGTAGTCGCTTTGCTCCTACGCACGACTGTGTCGTTGCGTCGGGGTGCAAAGGATCCGCAGAATCCGTGCGCCAGAGCGACGGGTCATACGAGTCGATCAGGAGCCGAAGCGACTGAGCAGCAGCTCTGCGCGCGACCGTGAGACTTTCACCGCGGTCCCGAGGACGAAGCCCGGAGAACGTTCTCGCTCACGTTCGGGTCGCCGGCTTCGAACCGTATCGCTTCTGATTCCGAAGGGCCTCGCCCCCGGAGGTCCTCGGTAGCGCGGACGCTACCGGGACGCTCGGAATCCGGAGGATTCCGGCGCACGAAGACTCCCTCCCTCGGAGCCTTCGTTGCCACGGCGAGCCCCGTGTTCGCCTGCGGGGCACCCCCCCCCCCCACTCGGCCTTCGCCGGTCTCTTCGCAACGGTCCGACCTGAAACTCCGGTTCGAAGAAGCGGAGGATCAGGAGCATCAGCGACTGAGGCCGGCGACCTCCACTTTCTCCGGACTCTCGGGAAAAAAAGAAAAAGACTGAAAGGACAGAAAAAAAAAGAGAGGGAAGAAGAATGAGGAACGAACACGAAAGGAGAAGTTATACTAAATAATTGGTTTTCGCGCTGCGCGCAAAAGCAAAAGAATAAATATCTGTACGCGAGCCTCACACGAAAATACGTGGCAGTTCCTCGGAGGAATCGACGGATATGAATGGAGAGTCTGCAGGACAGACCGCTGTTTCTGAAACCCCGAGACCCGCGCAGGAACGACAAGCGACCCAGGCGCCGAAAGCACCCGCGAGCGACAAGCCCAAGAAGAACGGGAACGGCCAGAACGGGTTCGTCCACCTCCAGTCCAAGGTGCGCAACAGGGACGGCCCGCTCGCCGACAAGAAGGTCGTCATCGTCAACTCCGGCAGCAAGAAGAAGGAGTTCATCCTCCACCGCGCCGCGGAATTAGGGGTCTCCATCGTCCTCGTCAACAAGACCCTCACGTGGGAGAAGAAGTACCTCGACCACTTCGTCCAGGCGGACACGTACAACCACTCCGAGGTGCTGGAGAAGCTGAAGCAATTCCTCAAGGAGACGCCCGTACAGGGAGCGGTGACGTTCTGGGAGGACGACGTCCCGCTCCTCGCGAAGATCTGCAAGAAGTTCAAGCTCGTCGGGCCGAGCATCGACGCCGCGGAGAAAGCGAGGAACAAGTTCGCGATGCGCAAGGCGTTCCAGGACGCGGGCATCCGGACCCCGAAGTACGCGATCCTGAACGCGCCGGAAGACCTGGAGAAAGCGCTCAGGGAGATCGGGCTGCCCGCGGTGATCAAGCCGGTCTGGGGCTCCGATTCGGAGTTCGTCGTCAAGGTCGAGACCGAAGAAGAGGCCAGGAATGTCTACACGTACGAGCGGAAGAACGCCGTGCCGAAGTTCAACCCCATCTTCATCTACAACCAGTCCAACTTCATCTATGAGGAGTTCGTCGACGGCGTCGAGGTGAACGTCGAGTCGGTCACGCAGGGCGGCGTCACCCAGGTGGCCGCCATCAGCGACAAGCTGCCGATGAAGGAGCCGTTCTTCATCGAGCGCGGCGATATCGCGCCGACGCGGTTCGAGAGCGAGAGCCAGGCCCGGATCGTCGAGGCGGTCGCAGCCGCAATCAAGGCGGTCGGCCAGAAGGACGGCATCAGCCACACCGAGGTGAAGATGACGAAGGACGGCCCGTACGTCATCGAGACCGCGGCCAGGATGGGCGGCGACTACCTCTGGGACTGGACCAAGCAGGTCTGGAACGTCGACCTCGTCGAGCAGGCGCTCCGGATCGCGGCCGGCCTGCCGACGGACCAGCAGCGCGCGGAGGAGCCGCTCTGCTACCTCATGGGCGAGTACTTCATCCCGGAGCACTCGGGCGTCGTCTCCCGCATCCGGATCCAGACGGAACTCTCCGAACTCCCGGGGCTGGACACGCTCTTCGTCTACAAGAAGACCGGCGACACGATCCTCGTCCCGCCGGAGGGCTTCGAGAACCTCGGCTGGGTGATCGCGCGCGGCGAGAGCCATGTGGATGTGCAGCGCAAGCTCGAGGCGCTCAAGGAGAACGTCCTCTTCAGCGTCCTCAAGTTCACCTCGGGCAGCAGCGTCGGACAGACGAAGAGAAAAACGTTTTCGACCGAGGCGTTCGAGAGCAGGGTGACGATCCTGCGGGGCAGCAAGGTGGAGAAGCTCCGCCTCCTCCAGACGGAGAACCTGCCGCCGCTCCACATCGGCATCCTCTGCAACCTGTACGAGAGCGAGGAGGATCACGCCGACCCCGCGCAGAAGGCGGTGGAGGACGACCTGATGAGCGTCGGGAAGAACATCCAGAAGGCGCTCGAGTCCAAGGGACACAGGGTGAGCTTCTTCGACATGAACGAATATCCCTTGCCGTTCCAGAAGATCATGGAGTCCAAGGTGGACCTCGTCTTCAACGTCTGCGAGCGGATCAACGGGTCCAGCCTCTTGGAACCGCACGCCGCCTCGTTCCTCGACATGCTCAACATCCCGTACACGGGGAGCAACCCCACCACGCTGGCGACGTGCATCGACAAGATCCGGATGAAGAAGCTCCTCGACTTCCACGACATCCCGACGCCGGGCTGGGACTACGCCTACACCGTGGACGAGGAGATCGACCCCGCGCTCAAGTACCCGCTCATCGTCAAGCCCGCGAACTCGGACAACTCGATCGGCATCACGAACGAGTCGGTCGTGCAGAACGAGGAAGAGCTCAGGAGACAGCTGAAGCTCGTCATCGGTGATTTCGACCGTCCGGCGCTCATCGAGGAGTACGTCGAAGGGGATGAGTACGACGTCTCGATCATCGGGAACGACGAGAACGTCCAGGTGCTCCCGCTCTCGAAGAGCACGTTCGAGAAGCTGCCGGACGGCGTCTGGCACATCTACCCGTACGAGGCGAAATGGAACCACGACGGCGGCGTCTACAAGGACATCCAGGTGCAGCGCGACGCGAAGATCCCGCAGCGCCTCGCCGCGCTCATCAGCGAGATCGCGCTCGACACGTACAACATCCTCGACTGCCACGACTACGGCCGCGTCGAGATCCGCGTCGACAAGGACGGCAACCCGTACGTCATCGAGCTCAACCCGAACCCGAGCATCAACGACGGCGATGCCGTCCCGGGCGCGGCGGAGTTCCTCGGCATGGACTACGCCGACTTCATCGAGTACATCCTCAAGCTCGCCGTCCAGCGGTACAAGGATTCGCCGCCGTTCCACCACCTGACGACGAGCAGCATGCTATGAGGTGAGAGCGGAATGCTTGCTTTCTCAACCGTGAAGGACCTCGACGAATGCGAACGGCTCTGGAAGCGATTCAGCCCCGGCACGGAACTGTTCGGCGAGTGGGAATACCGCACCTGCTTCTTCGACCCGGCCTACTACGAGCCCCATTTCGTCGTCGCGAGGAAGGACGGTGAGGTCACGGGAGTCCTGCCGCTCTGGAAGAACCTGAGCGACGGCACCTACGAGTTCTTCGGCCACCAGCTCACCACGAACACGTTCTTCGCCCGCGACAGGGCGGTCATCCCCGAGCTGCTGGCGCACATCCCGCCGGAGACGCACCTCTGGTTCATCGAGGACGAGGCCGCGCCGCACGCCGGGCTGGCAGAGGGGGACATCTCGTTCTTCGTCGACCTGGGCCAGTACGGCCGCTCGCTCGAGACGTACTTCGCGACGTTCAGCAAGAAGCACCAGAAGAACCTGCGCAACGACCTCCGGAAGCTGGAGGAGCGCGGCTACACGGTGCACCGGAACCGTCTCGAGGACTACCCGGCGATGGCCGCGCTCAACGTGAAGCGGTTCGGCGAGGACTCCTTCTTCTACGAGGAGAACTTCACCGAGGCGTTCGGGCGGCTCCTCCGGTTCGCGCTCGAGCGCGGCGAGCTCGAGATGCTCAGCATCGAGGTGGACGGCAAGGTCGTCGCGGTCGAGGCCGCAATCCTGGACCGGAAGCGGTACTACGTCCTGATGGGCGGGAACGATCTCGGCGTGCCGAACGTCGGGAAGCTGATGATCGTCAAGCACCTGGAGAACGCGCTGGCACGCGACGCGGACATCGTCGACTTCCTCACGGACGACAGCGGGTGGAAACGCCTCTGGAACCTGAGCGAGAAGCAGATGTACGAGTATGTCAGGACGGAGAAGACGAGGGAGAAGGAGGCGAACGAGTGACCGGAACGCCTTCCGCTCCGGGCAGCGGCGCGCTCTCGCTCTGCGGCGTCTGCACCGAGAACCGGTGCTGCATCGGGCCGCTCGACATCTTCCTGGACGACGAGGACCGGACACGGCTCGGCATCACGACGGAGACGATCAGCATCGAGGGCGAGGGCCCGTGCCGCTTCCTCGGCGAGCGGGGTTGCGTCTTCGGCAGCCGGAAGCCGTTCATGTGCTCCATCTACCCGGTCGCGCCGATGCTGCCGCTCGAGCCGCTCCGGCTCGGCAGCCATGAGACGTGCCCCTGCGCCGGCGAAGAGTTGGGGGAGCAGGCGACGGCTGCGCGGCGCGCCATCCAGCAGAAGCTCAGGACGGCGGACGGCCGGAAGCTCGTGCGGAAGATCGCGGAGTACTACGACGGCGAGCTGACGCCGCTGAAATAATTCTGCTTCCTCTGACGGTTGTGTTCATGTAAACTACCGCGGGCTGAAGCCCGCGGCGTTCTAGTAGGTGACGAGCGTCTGCTGGTGTTCCGTCGATAGGGATTCCCAGTGCTTTCGCTGGCTTTCGGCGACGTAGCGCCGCACCG
>JACWAN010000098.1 GCA_014874255.1 Candidatus Woesearchaeota archaeon | reverse complement strand
GGCGACCCCCCGACCTCTTCTGCCGTGTTTTCTTCATGCCTCGCCCTTTGGCCGGCGACACACCATTTGCCTAAGAGCCGATGCATCTGCTAATTTTATAAACCACCAACGCTTGCCAAGTATCATGGTCATGATCAACGTCACGCCGCGGAAGCCGAGCGTCGTCGGCATGGCGATCGGCGCCGCCTTGGCAGTCGTCGGCATCTGGCTGCTGGCGCTGGACTGGGCGACGCTGCTCACGCTGATCAAGCTCTTCGCGGGCCTCTTCTTGCTGCTGATCGGGATCGGCATCTTCACCGCGTCGTTCGCGCGGCGACGGTACGCGTAGAAAGCCGTAGAACTTCCGGTTTCTGAGAGAAAAAAGCATTTAAACGAACTCCGCTTTTTTCGCCGTCGATGAAGAAGACGACAAGATACATACTCGCGGTCGCAGGGGTCATCGCGGCGGCCGTCGGCATCATGCTCTCCGTACCGGCATTTCTCGGCAACCAGATAGGCGGCGGCATCGCCGCGGTCTTCCTCGCAGTCCTCGGCCTGGTCCTCCTTGCAATCTCCTTTGGTGAGGGGAAGTGAGACGCGCTCTCCGGAAGAACCTGCTTGACCTCCAGTACACGACGCAACTCCAACACTTCTCGACCACGATAATCCTGCTCTTCACGTTCCTAATCAGGATAGCGGTCGCGCTCCTCACCGGCCAAGTAGACATGAAGGATTCGTTGCAGGTCTTCCTGCTCGCGATCATGAGCGCAGTCGTCCTCGGCGTCATGACGACGCTGCTGCTCTGGTTCAAGGAGAGGATGCAGGAGACCGCCGCGGAGATCGAGCGGCTCTAGAGCTTCCCGTCCAGGTCCTCTAAATCGTCGAGCGAGATCGCTTCCTCGTCGAACGCCGGCTTCACGTCGACGTCCTCCTCGCCTTCGAACGCCTCTTCCTCGACCGCGATCTTCGCGGGCCGCTTCGGCTCGTCGAGTACCTTCTTGATTGCTTCTTTCACGGGCGGGGGCGCGTCGAGCTTCTCAGCCATGCCTTTCGATTCTTCGGCCATGCGCGCCAGCTCCTCTTCCGGGTCCACATGACGGAAGATGAGGTTCGCGGTCAGTTCCACGCGGTCGAAGGTCTCGTTCTTCCGGCAGCGGCCGACCACCTTGATGATCTCGCCGAGCAGGTCTTGTTTCACGGTCTCGAACGCCTGCGGGTTCTGCTGGTACTGGAGGAATTCCTCGTCCGTCTTGTCGCAGAGACGCTGCGCCTGCTGCTTCCAGAACGTCGCCCGTATGTTCCCGGTGCCGTCGTCGAGGAACGCGCTCAGCACATAGTTCGTCTGCGGCGTGACTGCGCCGTGCTCCTGGCATTTCGCGCCTTCGCCCGACTGGAGCAGTCGCTTGTTGCACTGCGGGCAGACGTCGAAGAATCTGGGATCGTACACTTGGACGATGGTGCAGAGGAGCTCGACGTTCTCCTCCTCGCCCGCCAATTCTTTGATCGTCTTGCGCTCGCGCGCCGGGCGCTGCTCCCGTTGTAACGGTGCGGCGACGGTGACGCCTTCCGGCCGGATCTCCAGACGCGAGTCGGTGTTGAGGTGGAGTTCCGGATAGCCGCGGTTCTCCTTGACGAAGGCGTTCTTCACCTTGACGGTGTCGCCCTCGGTGAACTGGCCGAACAGATCCGTCTGGTCGTTCCACAGCGTGACTCTTATCTGTCCGGTCTCGTCGCCGATGAAGAACGAGGCGACCTTCCCTTTGCGTTCACCCTTGTCGAAGCTGCGGACCTCGAACTTGCGCGTGACACGGCCGGGCACGGTGACGGCGCGCATGCCGGCGTAGAGGTCGCGGATCTTCGCTTCCGCTTGCGGCCTGATCAGCTCGACGCCGAGCTCGTTCGCGACGATATGGGCGGCGCCTTCCTCTGAGATGAGGCCGGCGAGCTGGGTCAGCTTCGCCTTGATCTTCTCCCTGATCTCCGCTTCCGGGAGGTGCTTCTGCTCCGTGATCTTCGCGATGATGTCCTTGAGCGGGATGTCGATCATGCTGGGTTGCCTCTCATCTTGTTTCCTGAATTCCGGGTTCCTATAAAAAAGTTGTGCGAGGGAGGGCTCTTAGGCAAATGATGTGTTGCCGGCCAAAGGGCGACCCGTAGCAGAGAATGAAGCGAAGGAGGAGAGGGGGTTGCCCCCCACGGGGAGCTCCGCTGACGCGAAGAACGCAGCGACACGGGTCGCAGCCGGCAACACCGCGAAGCGAATTCGCCTAAGAGCCGCGAGGGAGGTTGATTCCGAGAGAAAGGATGATGTTGAGAGGATAAAGATGACTGATTAGATAAAGGATTATCACTTATAATTACTATATAGAAAAATAATAGTGATAAAAAAAACGTTCACTGCACGACGACGCTGACGGCAGCGCCCTCGTTCCCCGCCCGATCGACGGCCGTGAGGAAGAGCGTCTTCCCCTTATACGCCGCCGCGTTGAAGCCCATCACGGTACGGAGCTGGAGGAGCGGCCCGGACTGCAGCGCAGGGGATGCCTGCACCGGTCGCGTGACGGAAGCCAACGACGTACCCAAAGCGGTCTGCGTCGTCGTAGCGGCCACGGGATCATGGTCGTAGACGTCGTAGAACGCGACGTCCTTCGACGCGGACGCGACGAACGAGACCCTTCCCGTGGACGCGTCCTCGACGACCGCAGTCGGCGGCGCCGGCTTCGCGTCGTCCTTCACGGTGAGGCCGAACTTCACCTGCGGCAACCCGGCCGCGGGCGCGGCGCAGAAGAGATAGTGCGTCTTGACGGCTGCGCACTGCTCCGACGATGAAACGGCCGGGAGAAGCACGGTCCGGTTCAGCAGCACGGCGTCCTTTGCGAGGAAGAAGGACGGGAGCGCGACACGCGGCCCATTGTTCTCCTGATAGACGAACGCCAGTTTCCCATCCTGGGAGAGCGTGATGTTGACGCCGAGCGGCACCACCTCATCGCGGTCCGGGTCGATGACGCGGAGCGCGTCAATCGAGACATTCGGGAACGAGAGGCCTTGGACGGGCGTGCCGTCGGCGAGGAGCGTCGCGGTCCGTGCCGTCGGATCGATGGCGAACGTGTAGTTGTGCTCCGACGACGCGGGCGGCAGCGGCAACGGGCACGAGCAGCCGAACTGCCTGTTCTCAGCGCAGTCCCTGATCGCCTGGTAGAGCTGCAGGAAGTACTGCGCGCCGGGCTGCTCGCACGACTGGCTGAACGCCGGATCCTGCTTCGCCGCCTCCGAGACGAGGCAGTCGCCCGGCACGTCCGCCTTCGAACATTGGGTGAGGAGCGCGTCCGCCTTCCCGAGCAGGGAGAGGAACGGCGTCAATTTATCGGGGAGCTTGACGACGAGGCTCGGGTCGACGGTGTACGTGCCGGAGTAGGTGAACGTGCCGTAGGACTGGTGGAGCTGCTCGACGTCCTGGACGTAGCCCGCGTCCACCGGCGTCCCCTTGTTCCACGCAGTCGAGTACATCGTCACGCTGTCCACATATCTGACGACGCCGTCGAGGTACGTGTTGACGTAGGACGCGCTCTCGTGCGTCCGGAGGTAGGCGACGACCTGATCCCAGGACGGATCGCCGCCGAGGGCGCGGACCGCGCCGCTGATCCGGCCGCCGCCGGTGTTGTAGGCGGCGATCGTGAACTTGAGCCGGTCGGTCTTGCCGGCGAAGAGGCGCGCGTTGTCGGAGATGAGCTTGACTGCCGCGGGAACCGCGTCCTGCGGCCGGAGCCGGCCGTCGTTCTCGACGGTGCAGGTGCAGCTGCTGCCCGGCACGGCGCGGGTGTTCGTGCAGCCGCAGGGCACCGAGCCTTTCAGGACGGAGACGAGGCCGGGCGCCGTGCCGTCGTTGATCTGCATCAGGCCGACGTCGCCGTTGCCGACGAGATAGGGATCGCCCGTGCTCTCCTGCGTGATGAATCCGAGGATGAGCGAGGCGGGCACGTCCGGGGTCGCGTCCTGGAAGACGTACTGTCCCCAGCCGTAGGTCTGCATGTTCTGCATCGTCTTGAGGAGCTTTGAGGATGTTTTATCATCGAGTCCGGCGGTGGCGGGCTGCAACGACGTCGTGCCTTGCGGGGAAGCGGACGGGGAGGGAGTGGAAGGGACGCTAGACGGACCGGTTCCGGTCGCGGGGGGAGCGGATGGCGACTGCGTGGCGGCGGGGGGAGGCGTCGTGGTTGGCGTCGCGGAAGGCGTCGCGGGCTTCCCCGTCGCCGGCGTCGTGGGCGCGAGCTGCCGCGTGATGGGGGAGAGGTCGATGCCGTACTGGCCGCACCAGCCACGCGGCGCGTCCGCGCCTTGGCTCCGGCAGGCGTCATCGCTCGCGTCCTTGAGGTTGGCCGTACCGATGACGTCCGCGGTGTAGAGGCACGCGGGGTTGATCGCGTAGCCGAGGCTCGGGTCGGCGAAGTACGTGCCGCCCTGCGGCTGCTGCGGCACCCAGACCTCGAAGTGGAGGTGGGGCGGCACGACGAGGTGCTGCCCCGGCGTCCCGATGACCTGGCCCGCCTTGACGAAGTCGCCGGGTTTTACGGTGATGGACGAGGGGTCGAGGTGCATGTACCGCGTGTAGAACCCGTCATCCTTGATGAGAAGGTACTTTCCGCCGTTCGAGTTCAGGTAGACGTCGCCGATCTTGATGACGGTGCCATCCGCGGCCGCGATGACGTCGCCGCTGGCGCGGAGGTCTATGCCGCGGTGGGAGCCGCTGCTCCGGTAGCCGAAGCAGCTCGTCACGGTGATCGGCCCCTGGATCGGCAGGCCGGAGACCCGGGCCTGGGTCGTCTGCGTGACCTGCTCGCCGATCTGCGCGGGCGCGGTCGCAGGAGCTGTTGCCGTGAGGCCGACGAGGAGCGGCTCCGCGAGCGGAGGGCCGCTGAACCGGACGGAGAGGACGCCGTTCTTCGTGACGGGCGTCAGCGAGTAGTCCTCGGTGAAGCCGCCGGCGGGGTAGGCGAGCGTCTCCTGCGTGAGGAACTGGATCGTCACGGGCGTCAGCGCGTCGAGGATGCGCTGCTGCGCCTGCCCGAGGCCGTCGCCGACGAGGCAGCCCTGCTGGTTGTCGTTCCAGAGGAGATAGCCGTAGCTGCCGCAGCCGAGGCTGACGGTGAGGTCGCCCTGCACCTGGGTGAAGAACGCGTCCGGATCCCGGTAGAGCCGGTCCGTCGCCCGCTGGAGCGCCAGTTCGGCCGCGCCTTCGAGGTAGCCGAGCTTCCGGTCCGCGCGCGCATAGGCGTCGAGCAGCCCGGCCTGGTACGTGCCGAGGTGGTTGGGTGGCATCTCGCTCCCGATGTTCGAGGTGAGGATGATCAAGGCCGTCGAGGCGGCCGCTAAGTACATGAGCATCAGGCCCATGGTGAAGATCTTGCCGCTCCTGCTCACGGGACGTTCACCCCGTATTTCTCGACGCAGTTCAGCTGGACGGTGATCGGCCCTGCCGTCGAGGCGATGTAGCCCGTGCCGGCGACGAAGGGCGGCGTAAAGTCCGTCCCGACGATGGCGAGGGCGACCGTGGTGGGCGCGCCGGAGAGCGAAGCGCTCGCGGCGAGGCCGAGACGCGCCCAGATGCCGGTCGCGTTCCAGTGGCCGATCGTGGCCGGGGACTTGCCGGTGAGGGTGACCGTCGCGTACTGCGGGTCGCACGCGCTCTCGAGGAACAACGCTGTCCGTTCGAGGAAGGCGCCGCAGGCCTGCGTCGGCGGCTGGAGGAGGGCGAACGTCCTGGTGTCGTAGGCGCCGTTCTTCGCCAGCCAGGCGGCGCATTGCGGGTCCGCGAGGAGGGAGGGGAGTTCGTCTCCGACGGTGGAATCGACCGCGGGAAGGGCGACGGACGAGCCGTAGATGCTGGCGGAGGCGTTGAGCGGCGTCAGCAAGTATGTGTCCACGAAGAGGTCGCCTTGGGTGGCGCTGAACTTGGCGGAGAAATCGCCCTCGCTGAACCGGTTCTTGAGGGTGTCCTGCGCCATGGTGAAGAACATGAAGATGATGAACGCGACGAGGATGAGGCCGATGAACGCCGCGACCTCGTAGATGTTGAGCACACCTCTCTTGTTCATGTGCGCTTCACCGCCTCGATCTCCAGCCAGCCCGGCCGGAGGGGTTCGTCGGAGGATTGGATCATGACGGGGTAGACGTGGCGCTCGTACAGCCCGCCGCCCGGTCCCGTGAGCCCCGCCTGCGCGAGGGGGAGGTACTTCGTGACGACGTCCGGGGCGTTCGTGGCGTTCATGAAGGGCTGCTGCTGGTCGAGCGAGGTCGTGTTGAGGTACAGCGTGAGCCGCGCGCCGAAGATCGGGGAGTCCTGCATGTACGCGTTGGTGAGCGTGAGGTCGTTGAAACGCGCGGTGTCGACGACGCCTTCGAGGACCCTGCCGGTGGTTGATTCGTGGGCGAAGATGCCGTCCTGGCCGCCGATCAGGCGTTGCTCGTAGAGCGCGAGCTCCATGTGGTTCGGCACTCTCATGAAGTTGGTGATCATCTGGATCTGCGCGAAGAGCAGCCAGAAGAGGATCAGGGCGGCGGTGATGCGGTAGATCCACTGCATCGCCTCGCCCACGTCGCCCTGCCTGCTGTGAAGGATGCCGCGAGCAGCATCGCCGCCTCGGCGCAAGACCGGGGGAGGGAGGTCACAGCCAGCACCACCGCCTCGGCGTGATTGACGGGCGCGAACATGGGCCGCAGACCATCTACGTGAGCGCCCGACGATCTGCCCGGACCGGAGGGAGGACAATTTCGCCGCGGTGGTGCCCTTCATCGTATCGCCTCGTCAACGGCGAGGATGACTGCTTTCGCCACCGCGGTCTCTTCTGCGCCCTTGAACGCGGGCAGGGTGAGGATGATCTCGGGCTGGTCGGTCGGCTGCGTGATCGGCTGCTCCTGGAGCTGCTGATACGTTGTCTGGAGGTGGCCGGCGAGGAGGCAGGAGAGCCGCTGCGCGGCCTGCGGGTCGGTCGTCGAGCCGTACTGGAGGTTCTGCTCGCCCTGTTTCAGGGCGATCGTGATTGTCCTCGTCGCCAGGCCGTTCTTCTCCAACGCGAGGAACTGGTCGTCCTGCTCGAGCAGGGTTTTCAGGTCCGCAGGGACGTCGAGCACGATCCGGGTGTCGATCTTGAGCATGGAGCCGTACGCGTCCGCGCACGCCTGCCCGGACTGGGTGAACTGGATCGTGTTCGCGCTCTTCTGGAAGGTGATGATCGTCGGCTGGACGAGCAGGGAGGGGGTGAGGTTGATGCCGCCGACGACGGAGCCGTAGCCCTGGCCCACCACCCAGAGGATCGGCTTGGTGAGGTCCTGCTGCGCCGAGAGGTAGAGCCGGCCGCGGGTGAAGTTGAAGAGGTACTTCTGCGCGGGGTGGAGCTCGCCGTACACGTAGTTCACGTCGCCTTTCGCGCTGTAGAGCGTCTCGACCTGGGTGCCGAGGTCCTTGCCGTAGTACCGGAGGTAGAGCATCGTCGTGTCCGTCTTGTTGACGACGAGGAGGAAGAACGCGGCCGTAATCATGAGGAGGACGGCCGCCTGGAGCAGCATATCCCGGAGCTCTTCTTCCGCCATGCCTCCTCTCCCGCCACACGCGGTTTAAATAGTTTGTCGGGGGAGAGAGGGGGGAAGTAACACCCTCATCATCCTCAGCGCGCATTCTCGTCGCCGCCTTAAAGCAAGAGGAGCATCGTCACGAAGCATCGTCGCCTCCTTGGCACAAGACCCGGCGGCGAGCATGGCCGGTTTTTAAGGCCATAATCGCGAGCCGCCGTTCTTTTCCCGCACCAGAGGGAGGGCAATTAGGCCGTGGCGACGATGCAGAAGGAAAACCCCTTTAAATAGTCACTTACTAGTAACAAATATCGAAACATTTAAATAGGAGAAACACCAGAGAAGAAGGTATGAGCATCCTCAACAGCTTCAGACGGAACGGGCTCGAACTCATCCTCGGCACAGTCCTCATCGCCGGCGGCGTCGGCGCCGCAGCACAAGTACCGCAATTTACTCACGCCTCAAAGAACGAGGTCCCCCTCTCCGCGCCCGCGAACCCGGGCGTACCACAATTCACCCACGCCGCACAATACGAGGAGAACCACCCCGCACCGGCGTCGCAGAGCGAGTATCTCGACATCGGACCGGGAAAACGATACACGATCGAGAGCTACCTGAAAGGTGGCGAGCAGCTCGCATATCTCTACGACCACCAGACAGCGGAAAAAATACCGATTTGTTGGGAAGCTCTCGACTTTTCGGCACAATATACAAGCGCAGGAAAAAACATTCTAGATAACACGATGCATTACATCGAAATGACTCACAACATCCCTAAAGACCTTAGAGATATGGTGGACACGAGTGACATCCTCCGATACAAAGATCTCAAAGTCATTCCAAAGAAGATGGAATCGGGAGAAACACATTACTTCATCCTCGGAATGGTAGATATACCACTCACCAAAGCAGTCAAAGAGTACCTCGTGGTGCACGCGGTTGACAAAGCAGCGATAGAGAACGCCACAAAAGTTGCGACAAAAGCAAACCAAGCAATAATTGATTACCGGAATATACGCGACTCACCTGTCACCCCGTAAAATCTGGCTGCAACGACGCATACACGCAAACGCTGTTCTCAGGAGTCAACTTACTGCTCGGCGTACCAGGAATTGCCATATCCGAAGGACAACCACCTGTGCGCTTCACCAGATAGACGACAGGATACTGTCCGTCAGCATAAGCGGAAGAAGTATCGCTCTTTAGCCAATGCTGCTCAACGCCCTGTTGCTGCAAGTGCTCAAAATCAAACATCAGATACAACTTTCCTTGAGGAAGATTATACGAACGACACTCATAAATTCCATTCAACGCGCTCGTCAAATCATCCTGCTTCGTCAAAGGAACATCTGAAAGACAAATACACGCCTGTTTTCCCGCATCGCCTTCTTTCAAGGCATCAATAGGACAAGAACGACGAACACTAGAAAGAGAAAGATCCACCTTATGTGTTCTCACAAAATCGGTGATATCTTTCCCAGTCATCGGATTGACACCATCCGTGTTCGGAAACCACAACACCGGCGGGATCGGCGTCGTCCAGCTCCCGTCAGAGCTGATTCCGAAGATCGTGCCGTCGAACGTCGGACGATTATCTTTGACTTCGAAGTTGAAGAGGAACTGCCGGTGCGACAGGACGCCCTCGCTCGGCGACTCAATCACGCCCTGCAACATATCACCGACGAGATTATACTGGTTCTCCACCCGCTTGTCAGTCCCGTGCAACGCGTTCCACAACGCGACCGTAATCACGACGATCAAGAAAATCACGAGAACAGAGAAGACGATGTCAATAAGACGGGACAACATGAACGACAACTCACCACGACGAGATCCACGCACGCACGGCGTTCGTGGCGCGCGCTTCGCCACGACAGCAAATTCCTTACACAGGCGAAGCGCGCGCATATAGGATCACTTCTGGAACGGCAAGGTAAAAGTGGTGCGGGAACCTTGACTGTCGGACGCGGATGCGCATCTGTCGACTAAAACCGTGACCGTGCAGGTCTTTGCGCCGCAATCAGATTTCGCACCCTTATTCGTAAGAGCAGGATAGTCGACGGACACAGTGTTGAGCGTCGTGAACGAGCCGCCGCCGCAGTCCTTCGTGTCCTGGACGGGGGTGTTCTCGTTGGCGAAGAGTGTGCAGTATTTCTCCGTCGCATTCGCCTTGTACTGGAAGGTGAGCGCCGCCTTCTTCGGGATGCCGGTCGTATTGTAGTTCTCCGTGCCCTTGTCGCCCGTCTCGAAGCTCAGCGAGGGCTTGCCGCTCGCGTCGCTCAGGACGCGGTACGTCGAGCTGAGGGTGGTGGTGCCCTGCACGGTGATGTGGATGAGGAGCGTCCCAGGAGGGTAATAGAGGTCCGGGTTGGTGAGGCGGCAGCAGAACTGTCCCTTGCCGCAGCCGAGGTCGGAGTTGGTGACGAGGTCCCAGCCCTTGCCGAGGTTGCCGCCGCAGCCGGAGTCGGCGAAGCAGCGGCCGTTGTCACCGAGCACGAGGCCGCAACCCTGCAGGGAAGCTATCTGGTTGCCGTTCGCGAAGATCTTCGGCGCGAACGCGAAGAGGATTATGGCGAGGAGGACGAGGACCACTATTACCGTCGCGAACATGCCGACGGGGCTTCCTTCACTCTCTCCTTTTCTCGATGCGAACATTCATATCACTCTCAGCTGTGCGCCGCGTATGTCCGGAGGAAGAGCGCGAGGGCTTCTTGTCCGGAGTAGAGGAGTTTCGACGTGACCGCGCTGTTCCCCGCGTTGTCCGTCGCCCGTATGCAGATGACGCGGACGTCGCTGCTCATGTACTGCATGACCGGCACGTCGTTGTTCCACGGGATCCAGTAGCCGGTGTTCGGGTCGGGGCAGCCGCCGAAGGACGGCATGAGCTGCCCGCCGGTCAGCACCGAGGTGACGAACGACAGGGGATCGGTGATGTACGCGTAGCTGTACGGCCGCGCCTTGCAGCCGCTCACGTACGCGACGTCGCTGCCCTTCACGGGGTCGTTGCACTGCATGGTGAGGTTCGAGACGAACGGGTTCCAGTCAGCGCTCACGACGGGGGGCGTCGCGTCGATCGTGACCTGCGAGGGCGCGCCGTTCCAGAGGCCGAGGGCGTAGACGTCGCCCTGCGACGTGGACGCCTTGACGCAGAGGAACTTGCCGTTCTCGCTCTCGCCCACGATGTTGAAGCGCCAGTGGTTGCTGTCCGCGTACGAGGTCAGGTTCTTGAGGGGGGACCACTGCAGCCCGGTCGGGCCCGCCTTGCACTGCGTCGGGTCGGCGGTGAACGCCTCCTGGAAGGATGAGGCGGTGCACGCGACGCCCGTGCAGGCGAGCGTGATCTGCTTGTCCTTCGTCAGGCCGGGCGTCGGGCCCTGGACCGTGACCCGCGGGTCAGGCGTGACCTGGAACTTGAACAGGGTGCGGACGACGCGAGGCTTGCTGCCGACGATGAGCGTGTTGTTGAACTCGATGTTGAACGGGATGCCGCGCACCGCGTCCTTCGGCACGTTGACGGTGAACGTCTTCGTCGTGCTCTTCGAGGCGAAGCACGCCTGGTTGTTGGCCGCGGCAGGATCGCTGCTGAGGAGCGCGACGCCGGGCGTTTGGGAGACGGACGTTGTGATGCCGAAGAGGCTGGCGACATAGGTGTTGAGGCCGGCCGGAACGGCGCTGCCCGTGCCTGCCTGGTAGAACGGCGCGATCGCCGTCGCGGTGCACGTCGGGAACGGTTCCGTCACGGTGAAGGCGAGCGTGTACGACTGGTCCGGCGTGAGCGGGATGATTGCGGATGGGCTGACCTGCGCGTTGTTCACCTTGAGGCTGATGACCGGGTTCCGGTCCGGCACCTGGACGTTGACGGTGTAGGTATAGGTGTTGCACTGATCGATCGTCGCCTGCGAAGCGGAACCTGACCCGGTACCACAGCTCGATGGATCGACGACGACGAGGGAGAACTTCATCGTCTGGCCGATGAGCGCGAGATATTTGTCCGCCCCAGCAATGGAAAGAGGGGATGTTCCTGCAAAAGAAGAACAGGGAGATATCTCGTTATCAACGGGGTGTATCTTCGTAATATCATCTTCGGACATCAAGTTTCCGGGGGAGGAAAACGCGAGATAGTCGCTATAGAGCGAACTGAAAAGGACTTTGCCGACAGCCCCGCGTAAGAGGACGTTCTTGCTCCAGTCCCCATTGCTGACCTCCCAGTAGCAGTACTTCCCGTTCAGCGAATCACCGAAATCGAGGATGAAGTTCCCGCCGACGGAGAAGTCCTTCGTGTTCTGCGGCACGAGCGTGACCGTGGCTCCGTTCGGGACGAGATCCGTCTTCGAGTTGAAGTAGAGCTGGATGTCGCCGCCGCGGACGAAGGAGCCCGGACCCGTCTGGAGGGGCTCGCAGCAGACGGTGCCCTTGTACTGCTGATCGCAGTAGAGGTCGCCGCTCAGCTGGTGCATGTACCCGTCGCCGCACGCCGTGACGCAGGTGCCTTGGCAGTTGTACGCGGACTGGGCGCCGTTCCACGCCTGCTTAATCATGGGGAAGACGACGAACCAGATGACGAGGAGCGCAATCACTATGACCGCGAGCATCGTGATGGAGAGCTCTCCCCGCGACCGTGCCATCATCAATTCCCTGACGTTGATGCGAGCGGCTTTATGCAGCAGATCTCGCCTTCCTGGCAGCCGCCGGAGAAGAAGGTGCTGCCCGTCTCCCCGGACTGGCACTGCGTGTCGCAGCGACCGCCCTTCGCCGCGCAGTTCGAGAGATCGGTGTTCGCGTTGTTGCTGTTCTTGACCACGAGGTAGATGATGACGGCCGCGACGATGAGCACGATCACGATCAGGACGATCATGTTCAGGCTCATCTCGACGCCCTTACGGGCGGGGCGGCTCATTGCTGTCCGCCTCCGAGCGGCTTGAAGCAGCACGTGTCGCCCGCCGTCGGACAGCTCCTACCGACCGGCGCGTAGCCGGTGTCTCCGAGGTACGACGAGCAGGTCTCGCCCTGCGCGAGCGTGACGCACTGCGCGCCCTCGAGCGCGGTGCAGTCGGTGCCCGTCTGCGTGTTCCTGACCGCGTTCGTCACGAGCAGGATGAGGACGACGAGGACGACGAGCGCGATCGCCGCGATGATGATGACGTTCATGGAGAGTTCGACGCCGCGTTTAGCCATGGAAGACCACCTCTGAACTTCTGACGAGAACCCGGGCAACGGGACTTTATAAATATTGTGGGGTGCTCTCTCCTCGGAGAAAGACCGCGGCAGAGACATTCGTCGCTCCGGTTCCTGGAGGAGATGATCCGCTCGGCCGAAAGGGAACCATTTTGTACCAGAAAATGGCACAAAAATGCCAAAAAATGGCAAAAATTATAAATTTCGAGTCAATACACCACGCCATGAACGCCGCCGAGAAGATCTTTCGGGCATTCTACGAGACGCGCGAGCGGAAGCTCTATTTCAACCAGCTCAAGGAACGGACGCGGCTCTCGAACAGCTCGCTGCAGAACGCGCTCGCAGAACTCGTGAAGAACGGCATCCTCCAACGGGAAGAGACTAAGGCGAACACGTTCTACAGCATCAGGAACGGGCATATCGCGGCGCTCCGCTTCGCGGAACAGGACCTGGAACGATTCGACACGCTGCACACCACCGTCCGCATCCCGCTCTCCGACCTGCTGCGGCGTCTCCCGCCGCAGATCGTCTCCGTCGTCCTCTTCGGCTCCGCCGCACGGAAGACCGAGCGGAGCGCGAGCGACATCGACCTCGTCATCATCCTCCACACGCATCAGAACCCGAAGCTGCAAGAGATGTATGAGCACGAGACCGTCAAGCGATGCGAAGAGGCGAAGAAAGAGGCGGAAGCGGCCGCGATCCATCCCTTCAGCCTCGCGTTCACGACGCTCGAAGAGTATCGACGGAGCGACGACCATCTCCTGGCGCAGGCGAGAATCTCAGGATTCCCGCTCATCAACCAGCAACGATACCACGAGGTGATGGACGACGGACCTTGACCGCTATTTCCGAGACGAGAAGCTGCTCGGACGCACCCTGAGGAGATATGAAGAGGAAGGCGCCATCAGGAGAGAGGCGTACGCCTCCACGCTGACGCGGGCGCATCTCGACAAGGCAAAGCACAACCTTCGGTTCGTCCAGAAGAACCTCCCGGACGAGGAGTTCAACGACTGGACAATCGTCGCCCTCTACTACGCGCTCTACCACGCGAGCCTCGCGCTCCTCGCGGAGAAAGGGTACATCGCGAAGGACCACACGGCGACGCTCCTCCTGCTCATCAGGGAGTATGCCCTCACCTGGGAAGAAGCGGCGTTCATCGACACGCTCCGGCTCACGAAAGAGGACGCGGAACTCTACACGACGCTCAAGGAGAAGCGGCGACAGGCGAGCTACGCGACCAACACCCTCTTCCGGACGGAGAAGGTGCGAGAGCTACGGGAGCAGGCAATCATCTTCATCAACAAGGCCGAGGAGCTCCTCGCGCGGAAATGAGCGGACTCCCTAACAGGGGGCCGCGATGAAAATGTAGGTTACTATCCTCCAGTCGAACCGTAGCCAACAAACAAGCGAGGGTCGAGTGGGGGGGGTTGCCCCCTACGGGGACGAGATCTTTCGGAGCGAGAAGCGATACGGTTCGAAGATAGTAACCCGAGCATCAGCGAGATTTTCATCGCGGCCCTAACAGGGCTCTGTGGCAAATTCTCCTTCGGCGGTGTCGCGGCCTTCGCGCCTCCCGCTTCTTTCGTCGAAGGTGCTGCGTCCCCGTGAGGGACAACCCCTCGCGACGCACCAGCAGTTTCCCTCGCTTGAGGCGTGACCTTTGGGCGGCGACACACCATTTACCACAGAGCTTCCTGACAGGAAACCTTAAAAACCGCTGTTCCCCGGACGAGTGTATGCGACGGGGCAGCCTCTTGGAAGGGACGATGGTCACCTGGATCGTCTGGGGCGTGATCGTCCTCATCCTGGCATTCATCGTCTGGAAGAACTTCTTCGGGAAGTGACTATCATGGGAAAGGCGCGGCGAGGGGAGTTCACGATCGAGCAGATGGTCATCCTCCTCCTCTTCGCGGCAGCGGCGTTGATCCTCATCGTCTGGTGGATGAAGACCCAGTACTCGGTCCTCGGGGTGAAGGACGTCGAGGCGTGCAAGCTCTCCGTCGAGGGGTACGCGAAGCTCTGGGTCAACCCGACCGGGACGGGGGTGACGGACGTCCACCTCGTCCAGCCGGACTGCAAGCGGCAGGTAATCACGTTCACCAAGGACCACGTCGAGACGAACGGGAAGAAGACGAGCGTCTACGACCCGAACACGCAGAAGAGCGAGAGCAGCTACAGCCAACTAACGCCGGGCATCGTGAACAGCGTCGCCGCCAGCGAGATGAGTACGTGCTGGTACGAGTTCCTCGAAGGCAAGAGCTACTGGACGAACCAGGTGGACATCGGCGACGACAACACCGCGTGCTTCGTCTGCGGCGAGCTCCACTTCGACAAGGACGCGACGTTCGACGCCTCCAAGCAGACGCTCTTCATGGACTTCCTCGCCACCAACACCAGCAGGCCGTACCCGAAGGTGATCGGCACGCAACCGCCGACCTACCTCGACTACCTCTACCTCCAGCCGCACATCTGCGACCACAGCACAAAGAGTAAGCTGCCGGGCACGGGGATGATATCCTTCATGCCATCATTAATATATGGGGTTTACTGGTACGACCCGAAGAACGACACGAGTTGCGAACAGCAGTTCCTCGAGAAAGTACTTATCGGAGAATCGATTACGAAGTGGCAATTCGGCCTTGTCGCTGCAGTGCCCGGTACGCTCGTACCGACCATCCCCTTGCCGAAGTACCAGAACTACGTCCCGCCGATGCGCGACCTCAAGCTGACGCCCGACCAGTCGTACGTCATCATCTTCTACCAGCTCGGACAGGACAAGGGCGTGACGGACGAGAACCAGGTGACCGGCACGACGTACGCGCCATTGATCATCCCCGCCTCCGAATACACGACCGACCTGTGCGGGACGTTCCTCGGGTGAGCGCATGGCGGGAGCGGACATCACCACGGAACGGCTCGCCATCATCGCCCTCGCCGCCCTCGCGCTCATCATCCTCCTCGTCGTCCTCGTCCAGAACATGACGGCGGGCGCGAATAAGGCGCAGGAGGAGAAGTGCCGCAGTTCCATCCAGCTCCACTCGCAATTCGTCAAGACGAGCGGGGAGCGCGGCGCACCGTCGATCGCCTGCACAGCGAACAACGTCACGATCGACAACAGCGACGACGCGAAGGCAAAGCAGCAGATTGCCGACCAGCTCGTCTTCTGTTGGGACCGGTGGCAGCACGGCGACGTCGAGCTCTTCAAGGATGAGGGCGCGTACTGCAACCCGTGCAGCGTCCTCACCTTCACGGAGCCGGGAAAGAAGCTCGGCGGACTGACCGACTACTTGAGCACGGCGCAGAAGCCGGGCGGCGGCACGTACGCGGACTACCTCTTCCCGAAGAAGACGGCGGACTACACCCTGCAGACGAACAAGGATGTGTCATACCTCCCGCTCGACACGAGCAAGCAGTACGCGGTCGTCTTCTACTATGACAAGTACCATTCCATGAAGACCTACCTCGACATGGTCGATCAGGATCCTGGTGCGGCGGTGCGCGTCGTCGAGGACGCGGTGCCGGGAACGGGCGCGATGGCGGCGGTCGGCGCGCTGGGAGGCGCGCTCGCGGTCTGCACGGTCGTGAGCGGCGGCGTCTGCGCAGTCATAGCGGCGCCCGTCGCGGCGGTGGGCGCGGTCGTTTTCGGCGGCATCACGCTCGCGGTGAAGACGCACCAGAAGATCCCTTATCCTGAATGGTACGCGTACGTCGTCCTCGTCCCGAACGACGGCACCGGCTACAGGGCGCTCGGCTGCAGCGGCGTCTTCCAGGAGGGGCCGCCGCCGATCGTCAACGGCGCGGAGAACCTGCAGTAATTTTTCTCTTTCCCTGACGCTGCCGCGGAGGTTTTGCTCTCAGTCGCTCTCCGAGCTCCTGATCCTCGCGTTCTCCGAACACGAGTCTCAGTCACTTCGTTCAGTCGCTCGCGCTCCTGACCCCACTCGTCTGGCTCATGGTTCCCGGGTTCCGCCGCTACAGAACCGGAACCTCCCTCCGGTCCGAGAGATTGCGGAAACACCCCTACATGCGCACGGTACAAAGTACCGGCACGCCGGAGGCCCCTGGCTTCCGTGCGAATCGGGGGTGTTTCCTGGTTTTGTTCCAAGGCGGCGGCGTCCACGCACGCAAAAACATATAAAGAAACGAACGTGAAAAAGGGAAGAAGGAAAACCTGACCGGAAGGAAAAAAAAAAAAGAAGGACCGAAAAGGAAAACAAGAACGGAAAGAAGAACGGGAGAAGGAGAGCGGAAGATGGACGGGACGGTGACGGGAAGGAAAGGGTCGCGTGGCGAGCTGACGAGCAGCTATCTCTTCTACTTCGCGCTGATCGCGATCGTCCTCCTCGTCATCCTGGCGGTCTACATGGCGATCTCCAAGGGATTGTTCTCGCTCAACCCGTTCGGATGAAGGATGGACGCGAAGATGGGGGAACGGATGAGGGGAGACGGGAAAGCGGGGTGGAGAGGCGCGGCGAGACGCGGCGAATGGAGCGCGCTCATGATCGGACTGATCATCGCGCTCGTCCTGCTGAGCATCCTCATCTACCTCTGGGTGCAGAGCGGCGGCAACGCCTTCTCGTGGGTGGACGGCGTCGTCGGGCTCGCGAAGCCCTAGCACTGCCAGAGCTGCGCCTCCACCGTGCCGAGGCCGCTCGCAATCGAGACGGGGAACGACTGGACGGTGTGGTCCTTCTCCGCGGTGCACTGCGCGACGGGCGGATAGTCTTGGTTGACGTATTCCTCGAGGCCGATGCCTTGAGAGGAGTCGCCGGTCTTCTTGAGGAAGACGAGCCGGTAGTTGATGCCCCACGGGTCGAGGGTCCGGTTCAGCACCGTCGTGAGGGTGTCGTTGAGCGCCGTCTCCGCGTCGCAGCGCTCGTTCCCCGTGGCGACCGCCGCCACCAGGTCGGAGACGGAGTAGCGCAGGCCGCCGCACATCGCATCCGTGGAGAGGAGGCTGACGAGGAAGGTCTGGTCGAGCTGCGTCGACGCGTAGTTCTGGTACGCGTTCGCCTGCTGGTCGGGGGCGAGCGAGAACTTGATGTAGAGGAGGAAGCCGACGGCGAGGAGCACCACGATGAGCATGAGCCCGACGATCTCCGCCTGGCCGCGTCTCTCCTCGGCGATCATCCGAACGACGCCCCCCGCTGGTAGCGCGACACGTTGAAGTAGGCGAAGAGCTGCTCCCCGCTGACGGGATCGTAGACGGTGGTGAAGCGGAACTGGCTGTCCGTCGCCGTGCTGTTGGGGAGCGAGCTGTTGTAGAAGAGGATCGTCGTCGGCCCGCTTGTCTGGGGCGCGTCGACGATGGTGATCGTGACGAGGCCGGCGCCGAAGAGCGAGCAGTAGTACTTGCTCGTCGGGTCGCTGCTGCCGCAGTCGATCTGCGACGCGAGGTGCTCGAGCTTGAGGAGGTCGACGCAACGGCCGGTGGTCACGGACGGGTCGCAGCCGATCTCAGGCAGGGAGAGGATGTTGTTCACGACCGTCATGGACTGCGCCTGGTCCACGGTCCGGATCTGCTTCTCGACCGAGTTCCTAGAGGCGTTGAAGTAGAAGACGATGCCGACGATGAGGATGAAGACGATGACGACGACGACCATGATCGTCTCGCCGAACTGGATCTGGCCGCGGCGCGCGCAGGAAGCCGGTCGCCGCATCAGTACGCCCCCGGGCAGACGCCCTCGGCGGCGAGGCGGCGCTGCAACGTCTGGATCTGCTGCGCGACGGACGGGTTGGTGCCGGTCGGGGCGAACGCCCCGAGAGGATTGGTCAAGTATTGTCCGAGCAGCGGCTCCGTCTGATCGTAGAGCGCGACGCATTGCGACGGGACTGCGCCGTTCTTGGCCGCGTCTCGCAGGTCGTCGATCCGGCCGATGAGCGTCGTGACGCTCGTGTTGAGCCGTTCCGTCATCTTGGCGAAGCCGCAGCTGAACGTGCGCGAATCTTGGCTGAAGATCGCGGCGTCGAGCATCGCCGTGCCGACGAACGGGACGGTGGGCGAGGCTCTCGGCTGCCCGAAGCCGCAGCTCCCTGCGCAGGAGAGGTTGTCGTAGAACGTCAGCGTGCCGCTCGTCCCGTCGGAATTGAGCTGGATGTTGAGCGCGGTCGCGTTCTTGAACGCCTTCCCGGGATCGGCGAAGCCGTCGAAGAAGATGAAGCGGTACTGGTCGAACCCCTCGTCCTTGACCGCGCCGATCGCCGTGGAGCTGATGACGAGCGTGTTGAACCCGTCGAGCCCCTCGCCCTGGATGAAGGAACGGACCATGTTGAGGCTGCCGGCGCTGGCGACGAAGACGTACTGCGTCCGGTTGTTGCTGACGAGCAGCACGGGCGAGACGGGGAACGGCGCCTTCCAGACCACGGTGCGGGTGAAGAGCTGGTCGCCCGCGACGACGGAGGGGCCGAAGAACGGCACGTAGCGGAGCTGCGAGGGATCGTAGCTGCCCTGACTGATCCGGACGTAGGAGAGGATTCCCGCCGCGTCCCGCTCGCAGACGAAACGATAGCTCGCCGACGGGAGGTCGCTCACGGTGAACTCGCCCGGCTTGGTGAGCGCGTTGAGGAGGATTGTCTGGACGGAGAGGGAGAGGTCCGCGGTGTCCTGCTGCTGGTTGGAGGTGACGACGCTCCGGATGAGGACGAAGAAGAAGAGGAGGAAGAGGAAGCCGCCGACGAGGGCGAAGATCCAGTGGAACGGGATCTCGATCTGGCCCGCCCTGCCGAGGGCCGGCCTGCTGAAATGTCGTGCCATCATCCTCACGCTCTCTTTCCCTGTCTCTCCGCGTTAGCCCGGCCGCCCCACCCCCGAACGAGTCCTACCGGGCGCTCAAGAGGCGTCCTTGATGAGGACGGTGCGACCGCCGCCGTCGAGCTCGGCGTGGAAGGCGCCGCCGCTCGCGTTGATGCAGAGGGATTGCAACGGCTTCTCGAGCGCGACCTTGTCCGCGAAGAACGGAAGCGGCGTCGCCACGCCCTTCGGGTCGACGAGGAAGACGTTCGCGGGCGGCGTCGAAGGATTCTGCACCTCATCCTGTATCTTCTGGTTCTGGTCGTGGAACGAATTGCTGCCGGGGTAGACGCCCGACGCATCCGGCACGCCGTACGCCGAGGCGTCGACGAAGCAGACCGCGGCCGCCTTGCAGGGCACGCTCCACGCCGTGTGGTGCACGCTGCCGTATGATGAATACGCGGAGAGGTCATCGCGGAGCGAGTTGATGAAGCTGAGCTGGTCAGCCTGACACGCGCTTGGGATGATGACCGCGAGGAAACGATAGCCGAGGAGGAGGACCGCGCCCGCGATCAGGACCATCATGATGAAGGCGAAGACGTGCTGGAGCTGGCCGCGCCTCATTGCGCCCCGCCCCTTTCCCGCTTGGCCGCACTGGCAGGGGGTTTTCCCTTCGTCGCCGTCGCGGACCGCTCCTTGACGGTCTTCTTCGCCTCGTCCTCTGCGAAGAGCGAGTCCAGTTCGCTGAAGGCGTCCCTCTTCGGCTCCTGCCGCTTCGCGTCCTTGACCTTGTCCGCGTCCGCGGGAACCGCGGGCTTCCCGCCGTCGCCCCGTTTCGCGGAGGAGGTGAGGTCGACGAAGCCGTCCTGATGACCTGATGTGCCGCTTTCCGCGGAGGAGGGACTCTTCTCGCCGGAGGCGACGGGCTTCCCTTCCGCGGGAACGGTCCCGGACGCGCCTTCATCGAAGGACTTGAGCAGGCCGGTGCGTTCGGACGCCTTCTCGGCGGCGCGCTCGCGCATCGCCTCATGGCGGCGGCGGAGCGCCTCGAGCTGCTGCTGGCGCTGCTGGAGGAGCGCGTACCGCTGCGCGGGCGACATCTCCTGCGATTGCTGCGCAGAGGAGAGCCGCCGCGAACGCTCCGACTCCTCGTCCTCGACGTGGTGCTGGTGGAGGAGCGTCAGCCAGTAGCCGCTGCTCCCCATGACGAGCAGCCCGAGTATGAGGAGGACGAGGCCGAGGGTGGAGAAGGTCTTCAAGACGCCGGGCTGGTTGTCGATGGGATTCGGCACCGGGTTGTTACCGCCGGGGTTCGTTCCCTGGGCGACGCAGGAGCCGCCGGTGCAGATGCCGGACTGGCAGTCCCGGGCGCTGTTGCACGTCTGGCCGTCGGCGCAGGCGCTGCAGGTGGGGCCGCCGCAGTCCACGTCGGTCTCGTAGCCGTCCTTGATGCCGTTCGTGCAGGAGACTGCGCCGCAGACGCTCGTGTTCTGGTCGCAGAAGGCGGAGGCGCAGTCGCTGTCCTGCGCGCAGCCCTGGCCGGCGGCGCAGGGGGAGCACATCGAGCCGCCGCAATCCACGCCCGTCTCGTAGCCGTTCTTCACGTTGTCGCTGCAGGAGATGCGGACGCAGGCGCTCGTGTTCTGGTCGCAGAAGCCGGAGAGGCAGTCCGAATTAGCGGCGCAGGTGCTGTTGTCCGCGCACGCGCCGCAGGTGCCGCCGCAATCGATTGCGGTCTCGCCCGAGTCCTTGATGCCGTCGTCGCAGTGCGACGCGGGCTGGTCGCCGCCCGGCACCGTGACGAGGTATTTTCCGCCCGCCGTGTTCCCGTTGTTGTCCTCGCCCTCGTAGCAGAGGACGACGCTCTGCGAGAAGAGGAGCGGCGAATCGTAGCTGCCGGTCTCGTTGTACGTGCAGCCCGAGAACGAGGTCGAATTGATCGGGAGGGTGCTGTAGTTGAAGGAGTCGGTGCAGTTGCTCTGGTCGTCGAAGCAGGAGAGGTTCACCTCGACCGGCACCGTGTCGTTGCTCATCGAGACGAGGATGAGAGGCGGCGTCCGGTCGCACGAGACGTCGCTGCCGCTGATGAGCTGCGTCGACGCGGTCAAGACGCTCCCCGCGTTCCCCGCCTGGTCGTAAGGCGTGACGCTCCACGAGTAGGTGCCGAGCGGCTCGTCCCCGGTGTCGAGCGAGGAGGAGAAGAGCGCGGTGGAGAAGAATCCCTGGTCCTTGACGTTGGTGCCGAGCGCGAGCGAGTAGTTGAAGCCGGCGAGGGCCGTTTCGGGCGGCACGTCCGGCCGCTGGGAGAGGTTGACGATGAATGAGTCCTCACCCTGGCAGATCGCCGGGGGGGCGGAGAGCTGGTAGCCCTGCGGCCCTGTCGTGTCGACGGTGAAGGTGAAGAGGTTCGAGACGCGGTCGCCGGAGGGGAGCTGGCACGTGACGTTGTAGGTGTGCGCCCCGTCGCTCAGCCCGGAGAAGGTCGTCGAGTAGTTGATGCCGTCGGTCGAGCTGAGCATCGTGCCGTCCGGGAGGCCGCACCAGCTGCTCGGCACGGGATAGCCGCCGCGGCGTGTCTCGACGGCGAAGAGCGGCGAGCCCGTGGAGGTGTACGGCCCCGGGCTGGTCATCGCGATGTTCGGCGTCGCGGAGAGGTCGAAGGTGAAGTTGACGATCTGGGAGGCGGAGAGGCCTGCACGGTCGATGCAGGTGACCTCGTACTGCTTGACGGTCCGCTCAGCGGGGACGGAGAGGAACGTGATGGTGCGCCAGGGGTAGCGGAGATAGGCTGCGAGGTCGTCGCTGGTGAAGCCGAGCGAGTCCGCGAATCCGAACGTCTGGTTGTCGCCGCTCGCCACGCAGTAGACCTCCTGGTCGCTCTCGACGCTGAGATTGACGGTCATGTTGCCCGGGTCGACGATCACTGCGGGGGAGACGTTCACGGTGAACGTGGGGGGGAGCACCTCATAGCCGATGAGGAACCGCTTCTGCGCCGTCGCGTTGGTGGTGTTGCCGCACCAGACGGTGAGGGTCGCCGACGAGAAAATCTGGTTGAGGAGCGTGTGGATGCCCGTCGGCGTGTCGTTCCCCCCGATGTCGAACCAGGCCATCGTCGCAGGGTCAAGGTTGTTTGTGGTCGTGTACTTGCACCGCGCGTCCACGCTCGTGGAGACGGTCACGTTGTAGGGATAGGTGTCGGCGAACCCCGCGTTCGGCCAGAGATGGCGGGCGGGCTGGACGAGCTCGATATCGAAGGCCGGCTTCGTCGGCGTGTAGAAGAACTCGACGGTGTCCGACGAAGAGGCATGAGGTGGCTGGACGCCGGTCCAGGAGATGACGAGCATGAAGTTCCCTTCGCCGCTCAGCCCGTCCAGGGTGTAGTCGAACGTCGTGTTGCTGCTGTCGACCGGCTGGAACGCCTCGGGACCTGAAGAGGCGATGATGGAGAGCGACCCGTCCGGCTGGCTCATGAACAGCGTAGAGTTGGTGATCGCCACCTGGTCGGAGAAGTTGAGCCGCAACGTCGCGGGCAGCGTCAGGATCGTGCCGAGCGAGAAGGTGGTCGCCTGCGCGGGGACGGCGAGGAAGGGGACGAGCGAGAGGGCGAGCAGGATGAGGAGTGCTGAGACCGCTCCCGTCCGTCTGCGCATCGGCCCCGCCATCGGTCTCACTCCTGCGTCGTGTCGTTGGTGACGTTCCCGGTGACGTTCGCGGATATGTTCGCGGAGACGTTGGAGACGTTGCCGCTCAGGAGCGTCACGCTCTGGAGGTAGGGGCTGCTGTCCTTGTAGACGTTCAGGTCGATGCTCTTCACGGGCTCGAGGTTGCCGGCCGGATCCTCGGAGTAGTAGCGGAGCGTGTACACCTGCGTGCCGATCTTGTCGGGGAAGACCTCGTCAATCGTCTGGTTCGGGTAGCAAGACTCCCCCCTCGGGACGAGGCAGAACCACGTCTTGAGGTCGGAGTAGGCGTACATGTCGTCGCTCACGATCGGCTTGAGGTCGCGGAGCTGCTGGGCGTCGATGGACTCGTTCGGAGAGAACGGCAGCGTCGTGTTCGGCGGCGTGACGTCGCTCTCGCACTTGCTGATCCAAGCATCGTCGTGCGGCAGCCCATCCTGGTAGCAGTCGTCGAGCAGCGCACCGGTGAGATCGGACCTGATCCGCAGGCCGTCCGCGTCCTTGATGCAGTACCCGCCGTTCGCGTTGCTGCCGTCGGGGACCCAGGTGCAGACCCCATAGCGGAAGAGGTCATTGCTCCGCTGCACGGTGTTGTCGCCGGCGATACGCTGCCCGGACACGCTGTTCGGGTCGTCGTAGGTGACGTTGACCTCGTCGTCCTGGCCGCCGTTGCAGTCCGGCTGCGTGACGTAGCCGCTACAGCCCATATCTGAGGAGGAGACGCAGTCCGTGCCGTCGTAGTAGCAGCCGCTGCCGAGCGAGGAGCAGAGGGTCGCGTTGCAGAAGCCGAAGACGCTGCTACAGTCGCCGCAGCTCTCCTGCGAGGAGTTCTTCGCGACGCAGACGCCCTTGCCGAGGGAGCTCATGTTCGGCCAGTCCACCCACTTGCAGCCTTGCGGCGTGGTGTAGCACGAATCGTAGGTGCCGCTCGTCTTCTCGCAGGAGACGGGGTCGTGGTAGCCGCTGCAGGAGCTGATGAGGCCGCAGTTCTCGTACGTGTTGAAGAGGTAGAAGAGGTTCGTCTTGACGCAGATTGAGGGGTTGTCGCACTTCGTGCTGCCGACGCTCGGGACGCTATACGTGCCGAAGACGCCGTTGCATTCGTTGCAGGTGTCGTCGCCGCAGCTCGGCAGGCCGTGCGCGTCGTACGTGCAGGTCTGGTTGCCGCTGCATTGGGTGCCGGCCATGAAGCGGTTGTCGGCGTCGCAGTATGCGGTGCCGGTGTAGCCGGACGAGGCCGGATTGAGGCCGTTCGCGTCGAGGATATACGGGAGGTTCGTCTGCTCGTTGTTGAGGCAGCGGAGCTGGTGCGAGTGCGTGACGCAGTACGGGTCCATCGCCTTGATGCAGTTCGCCCCGTCGTCGGGGATGTTCGGCGGGAGGTCGTCGTACGTCTTGTTGATCGTGTCGACGAAATAGCAGGTGCGCTGGCCCAACGGGACGGCCGTGTCGACGAAGAGCGACTGGTCGCGGGTCACGTAGCCGATTGGTTCGGGCTTGCCGTTGCAGGCGCTGCCGGTGTCGGACGCCGCGGTGCAGCGATAAATCCAGTAGCCGATGGTGCACGAGTCCGGCATCCAGGAGATGACCGCCTTGTCCTCGCCCATGACTGGCGTGGCGTTGATTGCGTTGATCGGCGTGGTCTGGCACGTGCCCACGCCGCATACGAGGCTGAAGTTGAGGATGAGCCCGTCCGTCACCGGGGTGGTGATGGTCTCCGGGTCGCAGTTGTCGGCGTACGCGAGGAAGTTCTCCGGCCCCCCTGGGACGTTCGGGAAGGAGAAGGCGCCGCTCGCGTCCGTGCGCACCGTGATGAGGGTGGAGCCCTGGCTGGATGGGTATTGGACGAAGGCGTCGAGCGGGCTGCCGCCCGTCGCCTCTTTGACGGTGCCGCTCACGTTGAAGACGGGACCGGACGGCCCTATCTGTCCCGAGCAGACCGCGTCGCACGAGTCCCCGGGCGAAGCAATCGCGCCTTGAAGCCGCGTACAGTAGTCCCGGGAGATGGGGCCGGAGACGAGCGCGGTCTGGGTGGCCTGGTCGCAGCAGCAGACCTGGATGCATTGGTCGCCGGTATCGAGGACGGAGCCGTGTATGGTGCCGTTCTGGGCCGCGCACCACTGGGAGAGCGACTGGCCGGTCGTGTTGGCGTAGGAGGTCTCGTTGTAGCAGACGAAATCCGCGCCGGTCGGGACGACGCAGGTCTGTGCCGAAGCGAGGACGACCTGGACCGCCGCAAACAACACAACCGCAAACAAGAGGTATCGAAAGGCATTCATCGGATCCACCCTCTCAGTTAACGCGGCGGGAAACCGCATGGAAGGAACCGAGAAGCGCATTATATAAATGTTTCGAGGAGAAAGGCTCTTAGGCAAATGAGGTGTTGCCGGCCAAAGGGCGACCCGTAGCGATAAGAGAAGAAACGGAGAGTTGAGGGGGCGCCCCATCCGGGGCTTCAACGATGCAGAAAGGAACGAAGCGATACGGGTCGCAGCCGGCAACACCGTCGAAGCGAATTTGCCTAAGAGCCGAGGAGAAACGTCTCGATACGGGACCGTGGACGCCGCCGGCTCGCGCTATTCCGTCCTACGACGAAGGATCCTAGGACGAAGGGCAGGGCGTGATCTTGACGAAGACCGTCTGCCAGTCGGTGAGGCCGACGGAATCGTTCACGGAAAGGTTTGCGTAGTATACGCCGCCGCAGACATAATTCGTCATCTTTATGTTGAGCGTGAGCGGATCGGGAGAGGAGGTGACGGTGAAGTCCTGACGCAGGTCGGTGTTGTTGAAGACGAGGTTCGCGGACAGGTTCACCGCGGGCGGGTCGCCGTCCGGATCGACCGCGGAAACGGGGATGGAGACGCTCGTCCCGGGCGTTGCCAGGCTCGAGAGGTCGATGATCGGCGTGAGGCCGAGCACGGGCGTCCGGTCCTGGACGAGGAACTGGAGCGACCAGCCGCCCTTGCCGACGATGCTCGCCGGGTCGACAATCGAGACGAAGAAGAGGTCCTTCCGTCCGTGCGCCTGCGCCGGCTGCGCGGGAGCGAGATTGACCGCGAACCGGTCGTAGCCGGAGACGTCCGCGTAGCTGCTGGCGTTCGCGAAGCGGAAGAACGGGTTCTTGGAGGCCTGCTTGAGGATGTGGAACGCGTAGGAGTAGAGCGCATACAGCCGTACAGGGTACTGGCGGGAGAACGACGCGGCGCGGAGGTTGCCGGCATCGTCCGCGAAGCGGAGCGGCAGGTCCACGTCGACGAGGGTCGCCTGTCTCGCGAAGGTGACGTTGACCGTGGGCCGTTCCATCGAGACGCTCGCGCCGAGGAGCTTCGACAGCTCGCCGGTGTCGATGCACGCGACGAGGCCGTTCGTGACGTATTCCTCGAGGCTCGCCTGGACGCTCGGCCGTCCGTCGCCCGGGAAGAGGCGCGGGTCGCAACGGAGGTTCGGGTTCGTGAGGGTGAGCGCGTTCGGTCCCGCGGGATCGCAGAGCGGCGGGAGCGCGTACTGCCCGAAGGGACCGTCGTATTGCAGACCGGCCCACTGAGAGACGGGGTTCGCAGACCGGTTGACCGGCGGCCGGAGGCTGGCGAGGGTGACGTCGGGGAACGGGTAGTACGACTGGTTGCCGTTCGGAGGGTACTGCGCGGCGAATTTCGGCCGGAACGGCGAGCCGGAGTCGTTGATCAAGCCGAAGGAGAGATTGAGCGGCATGACGCGCGTCTGGCCGGTGCTGAGGTCGAGCTGCTCCTGGAGGGCACCATGGGTCGCGAGGCCGCCCTGTTCCTCGAAGATGAGTCCGCCCTGCCGGCCGAGGAGCGTGAAGCCCTGGTCGGCGGCGAGGTCGATGCACCGGTCCACGTACGGCTCGACGACCGCCCGGTCATAGGAGCGCTCGAACGTGCCCACTTTCGTCGTCGATTGCGTCGCCGCGCGGCGGAGCGAGAAGAAGAAGATGAGCACGACGAGGAGGATGAGCCCGATGAGGATGAACGCGGTAACCTGTCCTCGACGGCTGCTGTTGTTCACGCATCCACCTCTCGCGCCCTCCGGGATGAAGGCATTATTTAAAGGTTGCGAGGGAGAAGGACGCAAATGCGTGAAGGGTACGACTGCGTGAAGAGATCGTCGACACCATCCTCGTCGCCGCCTTGGAATGATTGACAGGCGCGAACATGCGTGAGCGAAGCGAGCGCATTATCGTGAGCACCCGACGATTCCCTTCAGGGCACAGGAATTTTAGTGACTGTGGCTCGGACCGGATGGGAGAAAGAAATCGCCGCGGCGGCGAGGATGCCGACAAAGAAGAAGGAAAGAAAGAACCTCCCCGGCCCGAAGGCAGGGGTGCGGGGATTCGGAGAATCCGTGTGCGCGCGGACCACGGTCCGTCAGCGTATCCGCGAGGTTAAACGAGGTCAATGAGGGAAAAACGCGTGGAAGAAAAGGACGAGGAGGATCGTCCGTCCCTACGACTGCTCGAAGACGATGGCCGCATAGCTCACGCTGTTCCGGTAGTCGTCGAGCACGTCGCCGCTCGTGTAGTACTGCTCGAGCTTCGCCTCGCACGGCTTGAGCAGCAGGAGGAGGAGTTGGATGGGGAGTGCGCCGCAGACCGTCGCCAGCTCCTTGTCGACGAACTCCGCGAATTCCGCGGCCTTACGTTCCTTGATCAGTTCGATCATCTGCGCGTCGAACTCGTAGATCTTCGCGGCCGTGTCCTGGTTGAACCGCTGGTAATGGTATTGCGGCCCGTGGTGGGTGAAGTCGCTCGAGACGATGAAGATGGCGTTCTTGTTCTGCTCGACGAGCGTCTCCTTGATGTCGAGCGCCAGCTGCTTGAGGTCGACGTCCGCGCTGATCAGCAGAGGGGCTATCTTCAGCTTTTCCAGGTCGTCTTTCAGGATGAACTGGAGGAAGGGGAGCTGGACCTCGATGCTGTGCTCGTCGGGCATGATCTGGTCGTCCAGTCCGATCGTGCCTTTCTCGACGAGTCCGCGGACGAACGCCTGGTCCACGCGGACCATGCCGAGCGGCGTCTCGACCGGCTCGATCGTGGCGCCGCTCTCCGCGGAATGGTGGTTGGGCGCGAGGATGATGAAGAGGTCTGGTGTTTCGGTGGCGGCGATCGCGTGGTACGCCCACGCCGCCGCCTGCCCGCTGAAGTCGTAGCCTGCGTGCGGGACGATGACCGCGATGACGTGACGGTCGTGCTTCCGCGGCGGCAGGCTGCCGGGGCCGCGCTCTCCGAGGAACGCCTGCTCGAGCGCCTTGCCGAGGGCCGCTTGCGATGCGGGGTAGAACTGTCCGGCGAACGTCGCTTTGCGCATGCGGCGGTTGAGGGCACGGGGATATTTAAGGGTTGCGGGGGAGAAGGCTCTTAGGCAAATGAACCTCCCCGGGCTAAAGCCCGGGGTATCTGTTGAGTAATGTTTGTGTTCTTCCGCCTCTGTTGCTCTGTGCAATGTATTGTTGTATCGCGTCGGCGCTGACGCTGCCGACGCTCCGGAAGAACTTGCCAGGGCTCC
>JACWAN010000097.1 GCA_014874255.1 Candidatus Woesearchaeota archaeon | reverse complement strand
GTAGACGCACGCCGGCACGCTGCCGACGGACGGGCAGGAGCCGCCCAGCGCGCACGTCCCGGTGGTCAATTCGCTGTAGCTCAGGTAGCCGGAGAAGAGCATCCCGGCGACCGAGATGCCCGCGATGGTCTTCAACGCAAGATCTTTCTTCATGGTTTCACCTTTGACGCTCCTGCGGCCGCTCAACCGCCGTGCTTTTTTTTCCTGACGTCGTTCCTTTATAACCTTTCCCCATGCAAACCCTTAAAAAATCGGGCAGCCGCTCCTCCTCTAGGTGGTTCACATGGTCCAGAAGAAACCCTTACGCATCGTCCCCGACACCAGCGTCCTCATCGAGGGGATGCTCTCGAAAGAGATCGACGACGGCGGCCTCGCCGGCGTCCAGGTCATCGTCCACGAGGCCTCGGTAGCCGAGCTCGAGCATCAGGCGAACAAGGGCCAGGAGAAAGGCTACCTCGGCCTGGACGAGATCGGCGAGCTCCAGGTCCTCGCGGGCAATGGGAAGATCACCCTCGCGTTCGCGGGCGAGCGGCCGGGCGAGTACGCGGTCCAGGAAGCGAGGCAGGGCGAGATCGACGCGATGATCCGCGACCTCGCGCAACGCGAGGACGCGACGCTCTACACCGCGGACAAGGTCCAGGCGCAGGTCGCCAAGGCCAAAGGCATCCCAGTCCAGCTCTACGAGGAGCGCGGCGAAGAGACGCGGATGGAGATCGAGGACTTCTTCACCAAGGAGACGATGTCCGTCCATATCAAGGAGGAAGTCCCCATCATGGCGAAGCGCGGCGCCCCGGGGAAGTGGACGTTCGCGACGGTGCGCGAGCAGCCCGCGACGCGCGAAGAGGTCGAGCGGTACGCGAAGCAGATCGTCGAAGTGGCGCAATCGCGGCGGGACGGCTTCGTCGAGATCGAGCGGCCGGGCAGCACGATCTGCCAGGTCGGCAAGTACCGCATCGTCATCACCCGGCCGCCGTTCAGCGACGGCTACGAGATCACCGCCGTGCGGCCGGTGAAGCGGCTCGACCTCGATGACTACAAGCTGAGCGAGAAGCTCCGCCTCCGGTTCGACGAGCAGGCGGAAGGCATCCTGATTGCGGGCGCTCCCGGTCACGGCAAATCCACGTTCGCCCAGGCGCTCGCGGAGCACTACGCCAAGCAGCAGAAGATCATCAAGACGGTCGAGGCTCCAAGAGACATGATCCTCTCGCCCGCCATCACCCAGTACGCAATCAGCCACGGCTCCGCAGAGGAGATCCACGACATCCTGCTCCTGAGCAGGCCGGACTACACGTTCTTCGACGAGATGCGGAACACGGAGGACTTCAAGCTCTTCGCGGACATGCGTCTCTCAGGGGTCGGGATGATCGGCGTGATGCACGCGACCAAGCCCATCGACGCGGTCCAGCGTTGCCTCGGCCGGATCGAGCTCGGCGTCATCCCGCACGTCGTCGACACGGTCATCTTCATCAAGAACGGCGCTGTCGGCGCGGTCTACGCGATCAGGATGACGGTGAAAGTCCCGTCCGGCATGACAGAAGCCGATCTCGCCCGTCCCATCGTCGAGGTCCACGACTTCGAGACGGGGAAGCTCGAGTTCGAACTCTACAGCTACGGAGAAGAGACCGTCGTCATCCCCGTCTCGGGCGAGGAGAAGAAACCTGCGGTGCAGAAGCTCGCGGCGACGAGCGTCAAGAACTATTTCCTCAAGCTCGCGAACAAGGTCGAGGTCGACATGGTCAGCGCGAACAAGGCCGTCGTCTCCGTCCCCGCGTCCGTGCTGCCGAGCATCATCGGCCGCGGCGGCGAACGCATCCGCGAGATCCAGACCGAGCTCGGCATCAGCATCGACGTCAAGGAGCTGAAGGGCGGAAGCGCGTCCGCGGACGACGAGGATGAGGATATGACGGGCGGCCGCGCCAGGTTCGGGTTCGAGAAGAAGGAGTGGAAGAAAGCCAAGAAGGAGAAGAAGGCCCATAAGGGGAAGTGGCGCTGAGATCTTCTGGACGTTCCTCCTCGTCTATGTCGGATTTTGATGGGCGGGGCAGGAGCGCGGCTCGTGGCCGCGGCCCGCTGCCCGCCCCGGTTGTGGTACGTAGAGAGCTGACCTGTCCGCTCTCTCCGGCGGTTTTTTTCATCCTCCAGGATTTATTTCCATTCCATGTATTGTGGTTATGGATGCGCGTCCCGTCCGTATTCGCCGCTCTCCCTGCGCTCAGACGAGATCCGAATAGAGCGTTACGCCGCCAGACGAGCGGAGCGCGGCGGGCACCCTGATCTCATAGTCGTACATGCCGAACGCGCCTTCCCGGCTCCGGTTGATCGCAGTGACGAAGACGAGATCCTCCTTGTCCGTCGTGTCGTACTGGCCGTCGCCCGTGTCGTCCGCAGAATCCCAGAGGATGCCGGTGACGAAAGAGCTCGTGTTCGTTGATTCGACGACCGGAACGTCGGCGATTGCGCCGGTGCTGAGGTTGAATGTCCTCGTCGCGACCGGCGTGTCCGTGCCGTTCCCCCAGACCGCCTTCACGGAATCCTGCGTCCCCATCGTGTTGAGCACGGCGTCGATATCCGAGAGGTCGTCCATCGTCGCCGAGCCGTCGAGATAGCGACCGATGGCGCGCAGGTCCGCGAACGAGAACCGGGCGTCGCCGCCTGCCACGAGGATGAAGCCGCTGCCGTTCGTGTCCGTCCGGTTGAGCAGCGTCCTGTTGGCTGCGCTGTCGAGCGTGATGTCCTGCCGGACGCTCCCGTAGAAGTATTGGTAGATCGGCACCGTGACGTTCCCGGAAGCGTCGTTGTTCGCCTCGTCAGACTCGTTGATTGCGTCAGCGACGTCCGCGACGACCGTCACGACGTTCGTCCCCGCGACCAACGTGAGCGTTCTCTTCGCCTGGAAGCCCTGTCCGACCGCGAGGCTTTGCACGCTGATGTTCGAGCCGAGCTGCGCGCCGTTCCCCGGCGTGCCGACCCAGAACTGGACCGTGAAGGCACCGATGTCGCTGAGCCCGTCGTTGGTGATGTTCGCCGAGACGTTGATGGATACTCCCTCGACGAGCGGATCGCCGCCGAATGCGATTGCGCCGGCGACGAGGTCTTTGCAGGAGGCTGCGCACGCAGCGTTCCCTTGCGCGGTGTCGCACGTCGCGTTCGTCCAGGTGTTGCTGCCCGCGTCCGCCGCGTCCACCGAGCCGCTGCCGCAGAACTTGTCAGAGAGGAAAGAAGAGCCCGTGCTCACGTTCCCGCTGACGTTGAGCGCCGTCTCCGTGGAGGCGGTGACCGTATCGTTCTCGATCGTGTCGTTCCGGCTCGTCCCGTCCAGGAGGATGCCCTGGCCGAACCCTGAGATGAGGCAGTTCCTGACCGTCACGTTGTCCACGCCGGAGATGAGGACGCCGATCGTGCCGTTGGTGCCGTCGCCCGTGATGCTGCGCCCCTGGCAGTCCAGCGTGACATCCGAGGCGTTGATGACGAAGCAGCCCGTCCCGGACGCGCTTACGTCCTGCGTCAGCGACGCGTCGACGGAGAGCGTGCCGCACGACTGCACCGGTCCGAGCGGGCCGCGCAGCGGGCTCTGGAGTGTCGTGTCCGTCATCGTGGTCGTGGAGGAGGGTGCCGTGGTCGCGTCCGTCATCGGCTGTTGCGCCGTCGTCGCAGCAGAATCGGTCGTCGTCGTGCCGATCACGGAGAAGTCCGCGCTCGCGACCGTCGCGCCCGTCGGATCGATGAGGAGCGCGGTATATGCGCCCGCCTTCGTCGGGACGAACTCTTTCACGCCTCGCGGATCGCCGATGAAACGGTACGAGATCCCGGACGAGACCACCTTGAGCTGCGCGCCCGCGACAGGACGTACATTCAGGAGGACCGGCTCGCCCGGGACGGCGTTCGTCGCGGCCACGGCGATGGCCGGCTGGATCGCGACGCTAGGCGTCGCAGCGAATAACGCGACTGTGAGGAGAACTGTGAGGGAGAGCGTGAGGAGGTATGTGAACGGTTTTCCCGTTCCTAACGTCGTCCCCGCGTCGGTCATCGCTTCTTGCGGGAGTGATCCCTCCGCGCCCTCCTGCCCGAAGTTCTTTTCACTCTACCGAGAATTAATTCTTATCACAGTATGCGGGTGATGTCGCATCATCGGGGTGATGCGTGGACATATGTCCCTTTCTCTTCCAGAATCCTTTCTCTCTCTGAAAAAGAGTTTCAGCCCTATGCCGACCCGAGGAAGGAGCCGTTCCCCTGCCGGAGGGGATCTATTACATAGATGAAGATGGACTTCCCTTCCGAGTCGAGGCGCTGGCAGCTCACCTTCCCTTTGATCGCCAGATCTTTCCTGAGCTGGCGCGGTATCAGGAAGTATTTGGTCGCCTCGTTCTTGCCGCGGAGCGAGACCCTGCTCGGCACGTCCGCCACGTTCTCCGAGAAGATGCGGACGTCGTTGATCTCTCCTTTCAGGTGTTTCACTTCCTGGTCCTTCACCAGGAGCTCGACGACGACCTTCTCTCCCTCTTCGTTGTATCTTCTCGAACTGAGGATTGCTCCCATCATTCCACCTCTTTTTTTATCCCGTTCTTTTATTGCGGGACATTTTTCTTCAAGATATATCCTGAAATATAGTTTATTCACATACATTATATATACATAACCATATATATATAAATATTTATATACTGGTTATTTCGTAAACTATAAAAGATATCCGACGGTCTGATATGCATGGACAATCCGCTCAGCGGCCTCACGGCCCAGGAAAGGAAGCTCTGGAGACAGGCAGCGACGTTCCTCAAGGACGGGAGACCGTGGGACCTCATCCACACCGAGACCTGCCTCGGCTACGCCTTCGAGATCGCCGACGGCGAACGATGGCCTGAGAGCCTCCGACGCCTCGTAATCCCGGCGGTGATGCTCCATGACATCGGCTGGGCGCTCATCCCGGCAGAGAAGCGCAAAGGACGCGCCTACAGCCAGGAAGACTCCCGCGTCGACCATATGCGCGTCGGTGCGCAGAAGGCGAGAGATCTGATGCGGGAAGCGGGCTATCCTGAAAGAGAGGCAGAGACCGTCTCCCTCATGGTCGGCGAGCACGACAACCCGTACATCGGCAAGCCGTTCGCCAACCCTTACACGCGCCGTCTCCGCGAGATCGACATCCTCTGGAGCCTCATGCCGATGAGCTTCTGGAAGAAAGTGGAATCCACCGGCGAGCGGCCGCAACAGGCCCTGGAGATGGTGTTCCGGCGGCTAGAGGCAGAGAATGTCTTCTCAGCGTCAGGACGGAAGATTGCGCGACGCCTCCGGGACGTCTTGGATGAGGGGATTCTCGCGAAGGAAGAGGGGCGAGCCGCCTCCGAGGAGATGTTCGCATGAAACGGCGCGTCGTCCAGCACGGACCCAGCACGCTCACCATCTCCTTGCCTTCCCGTTGGGTGCAGGACCGGGGCATCAAGAAAGGCGACGAGCTGACCGTCGCGTCGATGCAGAGCGGCCTCCTCATCACCACGACGACGAGCCGGAAGCCGGAAATGAAGCGGATCAGCGTCAAGGGACTCTCGAGGATCATCGCGAAAGCGGTCGCGGCCCTCTACAAATACGGCTATGACGAGATCATCGTCGAGTATAGCTCTCCGGAAGAGCTGGAGAAGGTGCACGCGGTCCTCACGGAGACCTGTCTCGGCTTCGAAGTCATCGAGGAGACGAAGAGCGAGGTCCACATACGGAAAGTGACCGAACCCCAGAACGAGGAGTTCAAGACGCTCTTCCGGCGCATCTTCCACTTCCTCCTCACGACGGCGGACGAGACCCACGAGGCGGCCAAGCAGCATAGCGTCCAGAGCCACGAGAAGCTGGTGTTCAGGGACGACAACATCAACAAGCTCGCCGACTTCTGCAGGAGGGTCATCAACAAGGGAGGCCAGACGATGTACAAGAGCGACACCGCGCTCTACCACGTCGTCGAGCAGCTCGAGAAGGTCGGCGACTGCTACAAGCACCTGAACCAGAAGCTCGCGAAGAAACGGAGCCCCTGCTCGAAGGAGTTCCTCGCAATCTTCGCCGAGACGAACCTCTTCCTCCGCTCCTTCGAGGATTTCTTCTTCAACTTCTCCCTCGACAAGGGAGAGGCGCTCTACAAGGGATACCTCTCCCTCGGCGAACGCGTAGAGGAGGCGATGGAAGCGCTGCCGAAGGAGGAGCTTTCCCTCCTCTTCCTGGTGGAGGACGTCGCGGAGGAGCTCTACAACCTGCTCGGCGCGACCATGATCATTCAGCTCTGAGGCCAAGGGGGCGCGCCCGACGGAAGCCGGCCGAGGAGCGTCCCGGCCCAACCATGACCGAGCTCCTCGACAAGAGGGAGGACTTCCCGGAGGCAGCCGTAGAACCCTTCGTAACGGCTACGCTCTGCCTGCGCCCATGACGCGACAGGCACCCTCGACCCGTTCGCCATGATCCCTGCCTGTCGCATCAGGTAATATGCGATGCTGAGAATCGTGGCTGCCCGTTCTTTCCTCTCGAGGAGCCCGCGCAGTCCATAATATCCCATCCGTTCCGGCAAGGCGAGCTTCAGTTCCGGCGCAAAAGCGATGTGGGCGATATTGTGGGCGAACGTGATGCGGTGATCGATCTTGTCCGCGTCGACGGAGCGGAGGCCGGCCTCTGTGCGGAGCATCCTCTCGACCGTGTTTCCCGACTCGAGGACGATGTTCGTCATCTTGAAATCGGTGTAGGGCACCATCTCTGCATCGCCTAAGAGGCTGGCCGAAAGAGCCGATTTCCCCTCTTCGAACTCCTGGAGCGCCCGCTTCCCCGCACCGGTCGCCTGCGATATCAGCAGGATGCTCTCGCTCCATTTCTCCACATAGGTCTCCCTCTCCGTCGACAACCCTTTCTCTCTCATGAAATCCTCCGCCCGTGCGATGGCGGCGTCATTCTTCTCGAGCAGGAGTTCCGCCACCCTGCCGTCGAGCGTCGCATCCCTCTGTTCCAACGCAAGATGCTCATATCCTAGGTTGCCTCCTTTGAAGAAGAGCGAGAGCAGCCGCCTCTCCGTCCTGGCGCATATCTCCCCCGCGAGGATCCCCGGATCGACATCCCTGTAGATTCCTTCCCAGAAATCATAGAGCCACGCCGTCTTGCCCGGCCGGTCGAACTCCTTGAATATCAGCCCCCAGTCAGTCTCATCATTGAACTGGTATACCCTCTTCCTTCCCTGGCTCGTCCATATGCGGGGCGCCCTCGTCTTCGACAGCCGTTCCCGTTCCTCCGCCTTGTCCAGCTGGAAGTCCGCCCGTCGCCTGCTCCGCTCATCTCCCCTCGCTATCAGGGCGAACGCATCACGGAGCCGCCGGTCCATCTCGATGACTGTCGGGGCGTTCCCCTGATAGGACGCGGGACGGTTCCCCGCTTCCCTCCAGTACTCTATGAGCGGATCGGCCATCTTCTCCCTTTCCCGGATAACTTCACAGGCATCTTTGCCTTCTTTCGGACGCCTCTTTTTTCAACGCCTTCCCCTCCCTTCCTCAGGAAAGACAGAGGGGTGATATCGAATGAAAAAGCTGCTTATCGTGGGGCTCATGCTCCTCATCTTGGTGGTCGGCTCGCTCGGCATCGTGCTGGCCGACGGGACTCCTGGCAGCGGAACGACCGGGACGACGACCACGACGGTCGGCACGGTGACTCCGAACGGCGGAGGCGGCGGAGTCCCCCCGATTCCGTGTCCTCCGGACGACCCGAGTTGTCAATGAGCCCGTTCATCCAATCATTTTTTTCTCTTTGCCTTCCTTTCTTCCAGCATGAGATTCTCTGTCGCCAGTCCTGCGTAGCCTGAGAGTGATCCTCTGTAGTCCGGGCTCAAGTTTCCTTTTCCGAAAAGCCCGAAAGGATATTCTTCCCCTATCGTGGGGAACCAGGGACGTCCATAGTAGTGCTCTGTACTGAAGACGATCCTGAGGATGGTCGCTCGCGCAGCCATGAGCGCCTCTTTCTGTCCGGTATCCAGCCCATTCCTCTTCATCAAGAGGATATGGCCGATGGCGTCCGCGGCATAGAGCCCGCCTCCGACGTCTCCTTGATCGTTCTTTCTCCCGCTTCCGGGAGGGAAGACGGGGGGGAGCGCATCTCCTTTCTTCGGGAGTGCGAGGCAGTATCGTTCAATCATCTCTTCGCTCAACGAGAGAAGCGCCTCTCTTTCTCGTTCCATCCTGTTCACGAATGCGGCGTATTCCGGTTCTTTCATCTCCTTGCGGAGGGCGTTAGCATATGTCGCGAGGTGCGGATTCCTTCCATCGGAGGAGAGTATGCCGTCGACAGTCCTGACCGCCTTGACGAGCGTGTCGGCGATTGCGGCCTGCTCCCAGAACAGTCGACCCATCTTGCTCTCTTCCCAGGTCTTCTTCGTGATGCCTGCATCGTCCTTCCGGACATAGACCCGGTCATATGCGACGCCATCCTTATCGAGCAGATATTCCGTCCCTTTCTCGGCGCTCGAGATCACCGCCCTGAGATAAGCAGCGACGGGAACGCCCCCCTTCTCGCTGACGAGCGTCCTTATGGTTTCAGGATAGTCGTTCCATTCCCGGAACGCGTCGATGTTCCTTCCAAGGAATTCCGTTTCGTTGTAATGGAGCGGAATCTCCGCCAAGAGCGACAAGAAACTGTAGATGGTCCTCGAATCCACGCTCTTTCCCTCGCCTCCCCTCCCTATCGGCGACGTGAATGTGCCCAGCCCCTCGTCATACCACGCGCCGAGTATCATCCTCCCGGCCAATTCCGGCCTCTCTTCGACAGTCTCCATCTCTGTCTCGCTCAACTCCCTCGAACAGATTCTGGGATGTCTCGCTCTGATGTCCGGAAACCAGACCAGCCCCTCGAACCGACCGAGGATCGGCGTCCTGAATTCGGTTGTGTTGTCCGTGGTGAACGAGAGCCGAGGGGCGAACCGGAAATATTCCCTTGCGAGGAAGTCGCTCCCCGTCACCCCTTCTAGGAGTGCGAGATCGCGGAGGAACAGCCCTCCATAGAGGCCTTCGTTGTCCGTCGTGAAGATGCCTTTCCTCCCGTCGAATGAACCGGTCGGGAACGCTTGTGAAGCCGCCTTTCTCTGTTTGTCGATATCTTCTCGTTTCATCTGCGCCTCGTAGTCGTCCGCGATCCTCCGCGCGAGTTCGACCTGCCCTTTCGGCCCTGGCAGCCGTCCCGTCTCGGCTATCTCGTGGAGTATCGGCAGGGGCGACCGGAGGTAGAGCGTCGTTTCATAGGCGGCGAGACCGGCGATGACCAGGCCGGCTCCTGCCGCCGCCGCGACCCTCCGTCTTCTCCGCGCGACGGTCTTCAGCCGCCGGACTTCCCGCTCCCCTTTCCGGTAGAGCCAGGCTTCCCTGTTCGCGCTCTTGCCCTCGAGTCGCTTCCCATCCCCCCTGAGGACGAGCTCCAGGTCGTCGAGCACTTCTTGCGTGCGGCCGTACTCCCTGCTCTCGTCCCTGTCGAGCAGCCGGATGACGACGCGCTCGAGTCCGGGAAGCCCTATCCGTTCCGCGGTCTTTTCCAGGTCGTTCCGCTGCCGGAAGCCCGCTCTCGCTGAGAGGATCGTCTCGTCAATCGCGTCCTGCTGCGGCCTGAGGTCGTAGCCGAAGAGCGTCTCCGCGATGATGACGCCGAGCGGATAATGGTCGAAGGAGTGCTTCGCATTCACCGCCGCATCGGCGAAATCCACCAGGAGGTCGGGGTGCATGTACGCTTTCGTCCCCATGAACGCGTCCTGCTCGATCAGTTCCTGCGTTTCCTTCCCTACGCCGCCGTGGCTGAGGTCCCAGCCGACCAGTCCCCAGTCGGAGAGTTTCACCCTCGGTCCGCCCCCTTCCTGCCGGATGAGGATGTTCTCCGGCTTGAGGTCGCGATAGATGCGGCCGCTGTCGTGCAGCTCTGCCAGCCCCTGCGCCGCCCCTTCGATGATCTCCAGGATGCGCCGCGCGGCTGTCGGCCCGTCTCCCTGCTCCTTCCTTATCCCCTCCACCGCGGCGTCCATGTTCCCGTCCGCGAGCTCCATGAAGATGATGCACCTTCCATCCAGCGAGTAGCCGTTCGGTAGGGTGAGGTGCTCGGCACCCTTGAGCTGCTCGTCCGCCCCGACAAGGACCTCTCTCTTCAGTCGCATCCGCAGCTGCTCGCTCTCCTTCAGTTTCCGCTCATCGATGACCTTCGCGGCGGCTGTCTGCCCGGTTCCGTCCGCGCCGAGGAGCGTCGCTTGCCAGACCTCCGAGAATCCTCCTTTCCCGATTATCTTCTCGAGAATGATGCTGTCGCGGGAATACTCTTGCAGTCCGCTCGCTCTGAACCCTGTCCGCAGCTCTTCGAGGATGCGTTCGAGCTCCATCTTGTTCCCTTTCGTCTGCAATGCCCTTCAATCAGACCGCATCATCATTCATTAAATCCGCGGATATGCTGGCAGGCTTCTGGTCTGCGTGTACACTGATTCTGTTGAGTCCGTTGTACCTCGTGCTTTAGTTTGAGGAGGAATGCGGTCGCTTCGTTCCTGCACCGCTCATGTCGCACTCACTCCGTTCCTGCGTCCATCG
>JACWAN010000096.1 GCA_014874255.1 Candidatus Woesearchaeota archaeon | reverse complement strand
CGTTCGTAACACGCGCTTCGCCCTCGCACTCCTTCCACGAGCTGAAGCAACGCGGCGTTCACGTGCAGAGGCGAAGCGCGCGTAAAGAACCGCTGACGAGTGGTCCAAGATGAAAAAGATACTCTCCATCTGCGTCCCCACGTACAACCGGAAGCGGTTCTTGGAGCGGCTGATAGCAAGTGTGATAAGAGAAGCATCGTCCATGAATACCGCCGTCGAGCTCTGCATCTCCGACAACGCCTCGACAGACGGAACGGAAGAGATGGTCAAAGGATATTCGAAGCGGCACAAATTCATATCGTATCACCGGAACGGGGAGAACATCGGCTTCGACCGGAATTTCATCGCGGTATTGGAGAAAGCACGGGGCGAATATTGCTGGTTCATCGGAGACGATGATTATTTCATGAAGGGAGCGATAGGCTCAGTTGTGAAGACGCTGCGCAGAAGGCGTCCGGACTACGCGATGGTGGAGTTCAGGACTCTGCACCGAGAAGGGACCCTTTTCTGGAAAGGACCTCCCGAGCTTCGTGGGAAAGGCCGCATCAAGGACTTCTTCGTCAAGAACCCTATGCCTATGTCGTTCATCGGGGCGAACATCATCAGTAAAGCGTCCTATGAGACGATAAAAGCCGATTTGCCGGAGAGATACCATGATTTCATGCACGTCGCCCTGCAATTCTACGCGCTCAAAACCGTGAGAACGGCGTATGTGATAGTCCATCCAAAGATCCTCGCGACGCAGGAGGGATCTGTAGCGAGCAAGCGGACGGCCTTGCTCATCCATGTGAAGCTTTCGCGCACGTTCAAACAACTGCGGGAAACAGGCTTCATCTCAGAGGAGGACTACAAAACAGCCGTACGCGCGACATACCATAATTTCCTCGTGTATGTCATCTTCTATTTTGCGACCATCGAGGAGGATGGTTGCGAGCGGAAGGAGCTGCAGATGATACTCGACGAGACAAAAGGATATCTTTCGAGCGTAGGGAAATACACCTTTCCGTACAGGGTAACGTTCATCCTCATAAAGGTGAAAACCCTCATGAAAGCCGCGAATCTCACTTATAGATATATCTACGTCAAGTTCATGAACCTGTTCAGGAGACGGAAAGTGGTCGGCGTACAAGAATTCCTGAAGGAAAACAAGGAGAAGGGTGCGAGAGACATCCTGTTCGACGATTAGCTCAGGAGACGTCGCCTGAACGTCGCGTATCTCTGGCCGTAGACGAGGTAGCCGGTGTCCGCTAGGAGCCTCCGGAACCAGTGCGGCAGTAGGAGGATGAGTGAGGTCAGGAAGAGCAGCGGCAAGCCGTATCTCTTGCGCATCTCGCGGATCTCCGCGCGCACCTTCTCCCCTTCCGGGTTGAAGGCCTCGACGACGGGCACGAAGACGAGGAATTCGAACGCCTTCGGCAGCCGTCGGAAGAGGTCGGTGCCTGCGTGCTGGTCGACATAGAGCAGCAGGTCGTAATAGTCCTCCTTGTTCGTGAGGTGGCCGTACGCCCCGGGCCGTGTCCCCTTCGCGAAGTGCGTCATGTACGTGAAGACGTCGTTCGTGAAGAGGACATATTCCGAGCCCGGCCTGGCGCCGAGGAGGAGGCTGAACTGGTTGTGCGTCCATATCTTATTGACCTCGCGTTTTCGGAGTAGGTCCTTCCTGATTTGTTTTGCCGGCGCGACCGGCAGGATGGTCGTGCTCATGTTCGCGCTGTTCGGGAGGATGAAGCCGAGCGATTTGAAGAGCGTGGAACGCCACACCTTCCGTTCCTTCGAGTTCGCGATGGACATGAGGAAGACCGGGTCGTTGCGGTCGTTCTCCTTGATGATGCCGAGCAGGCGCGCCAGCCCGCCGGGGAGGAGCTCGTCGTCGCCCATGAACCAGAGGTACTTGCCGCGGGCCAGCTCGACCTCCTTGAGGATGTTGCCGTGGAACCCGAGGTTGCGCGGGTTCCGGTTGGAGCGGAGATAGGGGAGCTTCCTGCGCATGTAGCCGCGCATCAGCGCTTGAGTGCCGTCGGTCGAGGCGTTGTCCGAGACGACAATCTCCACCTCGCGTTCGAGGCCGCCCTCGGCGATCTGGGCGATCGTCTGGTCGAGGAGCGTCTTGAGGTATGGCTTCTTGTTGTAGACGAGGATGCCGATGGTGAGGAGCGGTCTCATCGTCAAGGCCTATGGATATCTCTCAAGGAACGTCGCGAATGCATCACGGATACGGTTGATCTTCTCCTCGTCGATGCCGGGGTAGACGCCGATCCAGAACGCGTCGTTCATGATCCGGTCGGTGTTGACGAGCCCGCCGACGACGCGGTACGGATATGCGCTCTTGACGAAATACGGCTGCCGCGTGACGTTCCCGGCGAAGACGAGCCGCGTCTGGACGCCTTCCTCGTTGAGGTGCGCCAGGAGTTCGGCGCGGGTGAACGGCACCCCGTCCTTGATGACGAGCGTGAAGCCGAACCAGGAGGGCTCGGCCCGCGCATCCGCTTCGGGGAGGATGAAGAAACGGTCGAACCCGTTCTCCGTGAAGAACGCGGAGAGCGCGGCATGGTTCTGCTTCCGCCGCTCGACGAAGCCGGGCAGCCTCTTGAGCTGCGCCACGCCGATCGCGGCCTGGAAGTCGGTGAGCTTGAGGTTGTAGCCGAGATGCGAGTAGACATACTTGTGGTCGTAGCCGAACGGCAGGGTGCCGTGCTGCTGGTTGAAGCGGGCGCCGCACGTGTTGTCCTTCCCCGTCGGGCACCAGCAGTCGCGTCCCCAGTCCCGGAAGGAACGGGCGATCTTGGCGAGCAGCGCGTTGTCCGTGACGACGGCGCCGCCTTCGCCGGCAGTTATCTGGTGGGCGGGGTAGAAGCTGAAGGTGGCGAGGTCGCCGAAGGTCCCGACCGGACGGCTGTCGAACCGCGCGCCGAGGGCGTCGCAGCAGTCCTCGATGAGCCACAGCCCGTGCTGTTCGCAGAACGCTTTCACCGCCGCAAGGTCGAACGGGTTGCCGAGGGTGTGGGCGATGAAGACCGCTTTCGTCTTCGGCGAGAGCGCCGCTTCGAGCCTTGTCGTGTCGATGTTGTGCGTCTCGAGGCGTACGTCGACGAAGACGGGAACGCAGCCCGCCTGGAGTATCGGGTTCACCGTCGTCGGAAAGGCGGCGGCGGTACAGATGACCTCGTCGCCAGGGAGTATCCTGCGTTTCGAGAGGAGCGGCGAGGTGAGCGTCATGAAGGCGATGAGGTTCGCCGAGCTGCCGGAATTGACGAGGACGGCCTCCTTGAGCCCGACGTACGACGCGAGGGCGTCCGAGAACTCCTGGCCGAAGCGTCCGTCCGTCCACCACCCGTCGAGGGCGGCGTCGACGAGGTTGACGAGCTCCTCGTCGCCGTAGATCTTGCCGCTCACCGGGACGAGGCTGTCCGGGATGCGGGGCGGGAACCGCTCGTGGTACTCGCGGACGAGCTTCCGGATGCGCTCCCGGAGGCCGGAGCGCGTTTCGCCGCTCATCTTCCCGCCCACGCGAGGCCCTTCGCGCGTGCACATGCAGTATAGTCCGCTATCTGTTTCAGCGTCAGGGCCAGCACGTCCCGGCCGTCGAGATGCGCCTTGTACCAGCCAATCGTCTCACTGACGGCGTCGTCGACGCCGTAGACGGGGTGCCAATGCAGGAGCGCGTGCGCCTTGCTGCAATCAAGCTTGAGGAAGGCGGCCTCATGGACCGCGGCCGCGTCCTTCGCGACGGAATAGGAACCGCCGCCCCATGCATCGATTGCCTTCTTGACGATGCGCTCGACAGGGATCGCGTCCTCTTCGGCGGGACCGAAGTTCCAAGCGCCGGCCTCGGCTTTCCCCGTGACCATCTGCGCGGCGAGCCAGAGGTAGCCGCTGAGCGGCTCGAGGACGTGCTGCCAGGGCCGCGTCGCCGACGGGTTCCTCATCTCAAGCGATTTCCCTTCGGCGAATGCCCGGACGAGGTCGGGGATGATCCGGTCCTTCGCCCAGTCCCCGCCGCCGATGACGTTGCCCGCCCTGACAGAAGCGACCCGCTTCCCCGCGAAGAACGACTTGCGGTGCGACTCGATGATGATCTCCGCGCAGGCCTTGCTCGCGCTGTAGGGATCATGTCCGCCGAGGGGGTCGAGCTCGCGGAAGCCGTAGAAGGTTTCCTCGTTGCGATAGACCTTGTCGGTCGTTATCATGATCGCGGCGGCCACGCTGGGCGTGCGGCGCACCGCTTCGAGGACGTTGAGCGTGCCGATGGCGTTGCTCGTATAGGTCGTGATGGGATCGTCATATGACGTTCGGACGATGGGCTGGGCGGCGAGGTGGAACACGATCTCCGGCCGGCTCTCCGAGAACGCCTTCTCGAGGGCTGCCAGGTCGCGAATGTCGCCTCGCACATCCTTTATCCGCTTCTTCAGCCTGATCTCCTTGAAGAGGTTCGGCTCGGTGGGCGGGTCGAGCGAGAAGCCGGTCACGTCCGCTCCGAGCTCGGTCAGCCAGAGGGCGAGCCACGAGCCCTTGAACCCCGTGTGGCCGGTGATGAGGACCTTCTTTCCCCGGAAGAAACCGTTGAATGGACCGTCGACGCTCATGGGAAATGGTGCTCTCCCGCGGTTTATATATTTTCAGGTCGCGGCGCGAGATTCCCGTTGCTGAGAGCGAGAACGATCTCCCGTCCGGACGGACGGCCTCACCAGACCTTCCAGTCGGGTTCCTCGTTCCAGAGCCTGTTCAGCTCCTCGTAGTCCCGCTGCGTGTCCATCGCGTGCCACTCGCCTTCGTGCGCATAGAGGGCGAGCTTGCCGTCCGCGGCGATGCGCGGCAGGAGCTCCTCGAGCATGATGTCCTCGCCGTCGAAGTATTCCAGGGCGGCGCGCTCGAAGACCATGAAGCCGCAGTTGACTCGGTCGATCATGCGCGGCTTCTCCTTGAATTCGACCACGAGGCCGTCCTTGTGCTCGACGATGCCGAAGCGGTGCGTCGGTGCGAAGCCGGAGATCGTCGCCACCGCGCCCTCTTTCGCTTTCTTCTTGTGGAACTCGAGGAGCTTCCCGATGTCGATGTCCGCCACGCCGTCGCCGTAGGTGAGCATGAAGCGCTCGTCGTCCTTGAGGAGGCGGCTCGCGAGCTTGACGCGGAGCGCGGTCTTGGTGTTGAGGCCGGTCTCGACGAAATGGACGGTCCAGTCCTCGCACCTTCCGCCATCATGGATGAGCGGGGTCCCTTTGCGTATGTCGAGCGTGAAATCCGCCTGCTTCCAGTTGTAGTTGACGAAGAAGTCCTTGATCATCTCCCCCTTGTAGCCGAGCGGGAGGACGAACTCCTTGAAGCCGAAGTGGTCGTAGATCTTCATGATGTGCCAGAGGATCGGCTGGTCGCCGACGCGCACCATCGGCTTCGGGATGAACTCCGTCTGCTCCTTGAGCCGCGTGCCGAAGCCGCCGCAGAGGATGACAACCTTGATTTTTTGTTTTTCCGAGGAAGGGCGTTCTTGAACCATGGTCAGGACAAACTGAAAGGGCTCTTATATATATTTTCCCGAAAGGAAGCGCAAGGAGAAACGCTGGCAAGTTCCTCGACTATTCATGCAACTCATTCATAGAATTTATATATATGCCTCTGTTAGCGAGAAACGTGAAGGCGAGCGATTATATAGCGGACTATCTCAAGAGCTTGGGCATCAAGACGGTATATGGCTATACTGGCGGGGCCATCACGCACACCATAGACTCTTTCTGCACGCGCGGCATGAGGTTCAGGAACTTCAATCATGAGCAGGGCGCGATCTTCGCCGCCAGCGGCGCCACCAAGGTCGACCATCAGCTACGCGTCATCGTCGTGACGAGCGGCCCGGGAGCGACCAATCTCATCACAGGCATCGGTGAAGCATACTTCGACTCAGTCCCCATCCTCATCATCTCCGGCCAGGTCAACACGTATGATTTCAAATGGGACAAGAAATGCCGCCAGCTCGGTTTCCAGGAGACCGACATCGTCAGCGTCGTACGCCCCATCACCAAATACGCGAAGCTTATCGACGATGCGCAGCAGATTCCTGCAGAGCTACACCGGGCGGTCAGCATCGCCTTGGATGGCCGTCCGGGTCCGGTGGTGCTCGATATCCCGATGAACCTGCAACGGGCAGACATCGATGTCCCTGCAGAGATGCCCGCGCCGACCTTGACTGACACTACGGTGAAGGATGCCGATATAGAGTATGTGGTCAAGTGCTTGGAATCCGCTAAAGCGCCCCTGATCCTCCTCGGAAACGGATGCAAGATCGCCGAAGCACGGCAAGAACTGCTGAAGATGATGGACAAGCTACACATCCCGGTGGTCGTTTCGCTCCTCGGAAAAGGGAGTATACCTGAAGACCACGCCGACTTCCTCGGCTTCATCGGCTCATACGGGAACAGGTATGCAAACATCGCCCTGGCCAAAGCGGACACGATCCTTGTCTTGGGCTCGAGACTCGACTCGCGGCAGACCGGCAACAAGCGCGATCTCTACAAGGGGAAGACAATCGTCCAAGTGGATATCGACAATGACGAGATAGGGGTCAACCTTGCCGTCACAAAATCTCTGCTCGTGGATGTCCGCGTGTTCCTTCGTGCGCTCAACGGCCGTTTGCGGCGCGCTCCCGCGCGCATCGCTGTCGACCGATGGAATGATTTCCTAAAAAGATTACGTTCCACGTTCACGCCGATGTCGGAACTCGTGAGGGCCAAGGCAGAATCTTTCCAGTATGAGGCCATGCAAGCAATATCCGACCATATGGCTTCCGATGCGGTCGCGTGCGCGGACATAGGACAAGTGCAGATGATTGCCGCGCAGGCACTATCACTGCGCGAGGAACAACAGTTTGTCACGAGCGGAGGCATGGCGCCGATGGGCTATGCGCTCCCCGCCGCAATAGGGATAGCTTTGGAGACGGGAAGGAAGACGATCTCCATCAATGGGGATGGCGGAATGCAGATGAACATCCAGGAGATCAACATCCTCGCGAAGATGCGGGCGCCGGTGCTTATCATCGTGTTCGACAACAAGGCGTTGGGGATGATCAAGCAGTTCCAAGAACTCTATTTCGACCAGCGATATTACGGCACGGACGAAAAGAACGGCTACTTCAGCTGCGACTTCGCCGCCATCGCAGAAGCATATGGAGTTCCCGCGATGAGAATCCGGCACGACGATCCTGATTGGCGACAAAAAATCGACGACGCGTTCAGCAGGAAGTGGCCTTTCCTCGTGCACATCACGCTCGACTATGAGACGAAGGTCTTTCCCAAGCTCCGCTTCGACAGGACGATCGACGACCCCGAACCGCAGATAGCGCCCGAGGAACAGTCGCTCGTTGACGGCTTTCTGTCCGCTCTCGACGAGGGAAAGAAAGAAGCGAAAGGAGTGAACGCTGCAGACGCATATTATGACGGCTGAATACGGGAGACACAACAAACCCCTATGGATGAATGCATCCTCGAGAGGGGATGTTTAGGGGTACAATGATTCGTTCTCCTCAAACCATCTGAGTAATTCCGCAATATGCTCTTCTATTGGCGTTTCTGGCCGCCACTCGACGCGGCTGAACGTCTTGTCCATGTCCGCAACCCATGTGCGCGCGTCGTACGCGCGCGTCGTCGAGTTCCCCGAGACGATCTTGAGGTCTTTGCCCGACGCCTTCAGCGCGAGCTCGGCGATCTCGCCCACGGTGCGCTGGGTGCCGGTGCCGATGTTGAAGACCTCTCCCGGATACTCAGCGCAGCGTTCCGCGAGGGTGAGAATGCCGTCCACCGCGTCGGCTATGAAGATGAAATCCCTCGCGGAGGAAGGGTCTCCGATCGTGATGTCCTGGCCGCGGACGATGTTCAACAGGATGGAAGGAAAAAGCCGGTTCTTGGATTCGTAATAGCCGAACGGGGAGAAGAGGCGTAGCGTGATCGCGGGCGTGCCGTCCTTCTTCGCCATCAGGCTGACATACCTGGTTGCCGTCGCTTTCGACACGCCGTAATCGGTCGTCGGAGCGAGCGCGTCATCCTCCTTCATGGGATGTTCTTTCAGGCCGTATTCCGATGAGGAACTGATGTTGATGAACTTCACGTTCCGTTTCGCCGCCGCGTTGAACAGCAGGATGGTGGAGGTGATGTTCGTCGCGCATATCCTGTCGAGGTCCTTCTCTTCAGGGAAGCCGCCGTAGACCGCGCAGTGGAAGATGATCTCCGGCTTCGTCTCGTCGAGGACGCGTTCGACGGCTTTCGCGTCGAGCAGGTCGCACGTGACGAAGGTCAGCTTGGAGGCGACGTCCGAGAGGCGCCAGCGGTTCGATTCAGGACGGACAACAACAAACACATCATCGCCGCGCTGTACAAGCGCCCGAACGAGATTCGCACCGACAAAGCCGGTCGCGCCAGTCACCAAGACCTTCATCGTCAACGCCCCATATATCCTCACCAACAGTGTTTATCTGCATATTTATAACGTTGCTTTTTATCCAAAAAGAGATTGTTATTTTCTCCGCGCATAGAGAAAACTGTATTTTCTATCGAGGCGCACAGAGAACCCCGCGTTCCTGAGCCGCTTGACGAGCGATTCCACAGGTTTCTTCGCGAGATACTCGTGAAATTCCATCGCGATCCGATCTACTTTATGGAGCGTCGCGTCCGAAGAGCTGAGCAGTATCGGGAATTCTGCGCCTTCGCAATCCATCTTCAGAAAAGAGCACCGGCGTATCCTCTCTCGCTTGAAGATTGTAGCGAGCGTCGTCGCCTCGACCTTGATAGGGGCACCCGCCCCTTCACGGTCGTACATACTGTGGCAACCAGAATGCTCTTCGACGGGAAAGAACGATATGCTGCCTGTCTTGCCTGCGACGGCGAGATTGTGTGCGGTGACATTCGAGACCTCGTTCAGACCAAGATTCTCTCGGAGCAAAGCATAGTTCTCCGGAAACGGCTCGAAAGCGTAGACTTTCGCGGAAGGGAAACGGCGACCCATCTCCAAGGAGAAGAACCCGAGATGAGCGCCGATGTCGATGATTACCCCTTCAACCTCGTTTCCTGGAGGAAGGACCTGATCATAAATACCCAATCCAATAACTTCCGAGAGCATGGAAAGATCCGCGTTCCGCCATCGAAGCTTGAAACGCAATCCTGAACGCAGATGGGCCACACGGAACTGCCCTTTGAGGACGCCGAAGTTCCAGAGAAGCAGCTCGGGCCAGTTCCGAGCTATTCGGATGAGGCCCCGGCCGTATCGAAACTTTTCCCGTAAAGCAGAGAAATTCATATCGCTCATATCTCATCTGTTTTATTGGCGCTCACAGTATCCCCTCGAACCGTTTCGCGTTCTCATCCCATGTGAAGCGCGTCAGGTTCCTCTTCCGCCCTCGCTCCTTGAGCTTGTTCTTGATTATCCGGACTAGTCCCTGAGAGTCACCGGGTGTGATCAGTTCCTCCTTCGTGAGTATCTCCTTTGTCCCGCCGACGTCGGTGGCGACGATCGGCAGTCCCATCGCCGCGGCTTCGAGGACGCTTGTCGGCATGCCTTCGCTGTAGGATGGGTTGACGAAGACGTCGGCGATGGAGAGCGCTTCGATGACGCCGTGCTCGTCCTGCTTGCCGAGGAAATGTGCGCGGACGCCGGCTTCCTTCGCCTGCGTTTCCAGCCGCGGGCGTTCTGGGCCGTCGCCGACGACGAGGAGGCAGGCGTCGACGCCTTTCATCGCGTCGATGAGGTCGTGCACGCCTTTCATCTTGATGAGCCGGCCGGTGAAGACGACAACCTTCTCTTCAGGAGCGATGCCGAGCCGTTCGCGGAGGTCGGTCTTCACCTTCTTGAACCGTTCGAGCTCAATCGCGTTCGGGATGTAGGCTGTTTTTTTCGCGCCCATGCGGCGCGCGAACGCGACGTTCGCTGGCGCGATGCCGACGGTGATGTTTGCCGAGCGGAAGACCCACTTGCCGAGCGTCTGGTCGACGAGCCACGCGACGAGCGAGACGAACGGGTTCTGGTGCTTCACGAACCGGTTGCCGTGCTCGACGTGGATCCAACGTGCGCCGGTCTTCCTTGCGAGCCGGCCGCCGAGCCATGTCATCGGGAAGAACCGCGTGTTCGTGATAATCGTATCAAATTTTCCGAGGGAGGAGGAGAGACGCGAGTATTCCTCGTTCTTCTTCGGCAGCGTGTACGTCCCGGAGAGGAGGTTCCTGCACGGGAGACGGACGACGCGCATCCCTTCCCATCGCTCATCAGAAGCGACATTATCGGTGTTGAACGTGAGGATCGTGACATCGTTGCCGAGTTTCGAGAGGTGGCGTGCGAGACTGGAAGCGTAGTTCGCGACGCCGTCCCGGTGCGGCAGGAAGTAGTTCGCGCAGAGGAGGACGCGCTTGCCGTTTTCGCGGTCTTCCCTGCGCCGGGACGCAGACGCCGGTTTTCCCCTCGCCATCGCTGGCGGAAGGGACGGGCTCTTTTTTAAATCTGCCTGCCTCGCGGCCTGTTGAACAGGCTTTCTCGGGTGCTGCGGAGTATCTATCCTCCCTCCGGTCCGGGGCATTGTCGGACGCTCAGGATTATGCGGCCGCGGCCGCATCTGTTCGCGAAGCGAACACTACGAACGGAGCGAGTATGCTCGCGCCCGGCAAATCGTTCCAAGGCAGCGCCCCTTCGAAAGAGAACTTCCTAACAAGAACCTTTTCGGCTCTTAGGCGAATTCGCCTCCGGCGGTGTCTCCGGCTGCTCGGCAATCGCTCGGAAAGTCACTGCACCGGTCACCCCCGGATGGGGCAACCCCCCGACCTCTTCCGCCGTTTTCTTTGCATGCCTCGCCCTTTGGCTGGCGACACACCATTTGCCTAAGAGCCAACCTTTTCATTAAGTTTTTAAATCGTCTGTCGCTGCCGGAAACAACCAAGCGGGGTGGTTGTGTGGCACGCAAGAGACTGCTGACGGAGAGCAAGGAGAAGCCGAAGCGGCACGAGCCCTCGGCGTTCGCCGAGAAGACCGGCGCGTTCGTCGAGCGGCACGAGCGGAAGATTGTCGTCGGCTTCACCATCGCGCTCCTCCTCCTCCCCCTCCTCGTCTCCGTCCTGTTCCGCGCCCCCACGTACTGGCTGCCGGTCACGCAGCAATGGGCGAAGAGCTCGGTCGACGCGAACATCCAGAACTCTATCGGCGCGCAGATCAGCCAGCAGTACCCCAACCTCCCGTCGGCGAACAAGCAGCAGCTCGTCACGCAGCAGTACCAGAAAGCGCTGGCGGACCCCGCCACCAAGAAGGAGATCGACAGCCAGATCACACAAACAGCGGCTTACTTCAAGTCGCAGCTGGAGGACAGCAACGGCCACACCCTCCTGCCGGACATCGACACGTACTACAACCTCCTCAAGGTCGAGCAGATCGTCAAGAACGGGTACCCGGGCGACAAGGTGGTCGACGGGGTGCCGTGGAACATGCACATGCTCGCCCCGCTCGGCGTCCCGACGAACTGGGACGCGTACACCACGTTCACCGCGTACGTCTACAAGGCAGAAACTGCCTTGGGCTTCCAGACGACGCCGATGTACACCCTCTTCTGGATGCCCCTCCTGTTCGCGGCACTCGCAGTCATCCCCGCGTTCTTCATGGGCTGGCGGGAAGGCCTCTTCGCAGGCTTCTTCGCCGCGCTGCTCCTCGCCGTGCATCCGTCGTACATCACCCAATCGGCAGCGGGCTACGCGTCGACGCACGTACTGCAGCTCTTCTTCCCCATCACGATCGCGTGGCTCTTCCTCGAGGCGTTCGAAGCGGGGACGTGGCTCAAACGTTCCATCTGGCTCGTCGCCTCCGGCCTCGTCTTCGGGCTGTTCGCCCTGACGTGGGGGTACTGGTGGTTCTTCTTCGACATCTTCCTCATCGTCGTCGTCTCCTATTTCATCTACCAGGTCCTGCGGCACTTCCTCCAGAAAGGCGACCTCAAGAGCCTCGCCAGGAACAAGGAGGTGACGTGGTCGCTCATCATGCTCGCCGGCTTCCTCATCGTCGACGGGCTCTTCATCGCGCTCTTCGTCGGGCTCCCGAATTTCATCCAGGGTCCGGTCAGCGCGTTCGCGGTCACCGCAGACTTCAAGGCGGCGGCGCAGGCGGGGCAGATCTGGCCGAACGTCCTCACCACCGTCGCTGAACTGAACCAGCCGAGCATCGCGGACATCGTCAACGCGACCGGGGGCGAGCTCATCTTCATCCTCGGCCTGATGGGGATGCTCTTCTCCCTCGTGCCGCGCAAAGAGCTGCGGTGGAAGGATTGGACGCTGCTCGGCTTCGGCCTCGCGGTCTTCCTCTACCTCACCTCCCCGGCAGGCACGTCGCTCTCCATCCTCTGGTTCCTCGCGGTCATGGGCCTGCCGGTCATCGTCGGCGGCCTCCTCCTCCTCAAGGACGACCGCGCCATCGACGTGAAGTACGCGATCTTCATCGCCGTCTGGCTGGCAGCGTCGATCTTCACCATGACGAAAGGCGTCCGGTTCATCATCATGGTGCTCCCGCCGCTCATCGTGGGAGCGGCCATCTCCGCCGGCGCGGTCTACAGCATCCTGAAGGACTGGCTGGTCGGGCATCTCAACCTCTCGAAGGCGTGGGTCGTGCCGGCGCTCTTCGTCATCCTCTCGCTGGCGCTCATCCCGATCACGATCCAGGGCTACCAGGCCGGGCAGCAGTCCGCGCCAATCATCACGAAGCCATGGTACGACACGCTCACGAACATCAAGCAGAACACCGCGCCTGACGCGATCATCAACTCGTGGTGGGACTTCGGCCACTGGTTCAAGGACATCGCGGACCGGCGGGTCACGTTCGACGGCGCCTCCCAGATGGGATCGGACGCGCACTGGATCGGCGAGGCGCTCCTCACGCCGAACGAGACCGAGGCGCTCGGCATCCTCCGGATGATGGACTGCGGCAACTACCAGGGCGCGCAGGACGTCCAGGACGGCCTACCCGGCCACGACCAGTACCAAGCGATCATGCTCACCAAGCGGATCATCATGATGCCGCCGGCGCAGGCGCACCAGACGCTCCTCGCCAACGGCCTCTCAGAGGAACAGGCGCAGACCGTGCTGAACCACACGGTCTGCCAGCCGCCGGACGATTATTTCATCACGAGCGGCGACATGGTCGGCAAGGGCGGCGTCTGGGGCCACTTCGGCTCCTGGAACTTCACGCGGGCCGACGCGTACGTCAACTTCCGCGCCCAGCCGCAGGACACCGCGATCCCGGCGATGGCGGCGAAGTACAACCTGAGCGAGGCGGACGCGAAGAACCTCTACTACCAGCTGCAGACCCTCGGCGACCAGACCTCGGTCAACAACTGGATCGCGCCGTGGCCCGGCTACCCGTCCTCCTCGTGGAGCAACTGCGTCCACTCCCAGCAGAACGACTCCGTCTACCTCTGCACGCTCAACGTCCAGGTGGGCCAGCAGCAGGGCGTGAACATCGTCCTCAACGGCTTCGTCCTGAACGAGTCCGCGGTGAACCGGTCCTTCGTCTCGCTCGGGTTCTACAACGCCCAGGGCCAGCTCACCGGGCAGAACAACGACGTCAGGCCGACGAGCATCGTGCTCGCGCTGAACGGCACCGTCGAGACGGTGGAGACCGGCGGCACGCTCGGCGAATCGTTCCTCGTCGACCTGCGCGACCCCGCGAACCCGCGCGTCCTCCTGACAGCGCCGGAGAACGCCGGCTCGCTCTTCACGCGGCTCTTCTTCCTCGACGGCGACGGCACCGGCGCGTTCCAGAAGTTCAGCGACGTCACGGACTTCATGGGCACGCGGATCATCGTCTGGAAGGTCGACTGGTCGAAGATGCAGGCGCTCGGCCTCGCGTGAACCTGAGTGAAAAACAGCTTTTATTTTTCTCTCTTCATTCTTCTCTCAGGTATCATCGCCGCCGCCCTTAGGGGTGAGTGGTGAAGCGAAGAACGAAGCGAGTGCGGTCGGGGATGCCCCCTACGGGGAGGACCCGCACTATCCGAGACTGAAGCGGAGAGCGAACCGGGCGTGGCGATGATGCCCCTGCTCGAACCGACAATCTTAAATAGTAATTGTCATTATATTAACAGAATGGTCAAAAAAATGACAGAAAAATCTGTCCTCGAACCGTTCCTCTCAAACCCGGACGAGGAGCTCCACCTCTCCGCGCTCGCGAAAGAGCAAGGGATGCCGCACACGACGCTCCGGCTGAAGCTGGCGCCGCTCGTCGCCGACGGCATCCTCAAGAAGCGGCAGAAAGGAAACATGACGTTCTTCCGACTCAACAAGGAGCACCCCGGCCTGACAGAGCACCTCATCATCGCGGAGAAGACAAAGCTGCTCGCGCGCTGCGAAGAGGAACCGCTCCTCCTCGAGCTCGTGACGCTGCTCCGCGAGAAGCTCCCGGACGGGACGGCCGCGATCCTCTTCGGCTCCGCGACCACGAGCGTCAAGAAAGCGCACGACCTCGACCTGCTGCTCATTGGGGAGAGCATCCCGTTCACCGCCTTTTCCGAACGCTACCGGAAAGAGGTCCATCTCATCCACGTCAAACGGTTCGACCGGATAACCTCCGCCCTGAAGCGCGAAATCATTAAGAACCATCTGCTCCTCCGCGGGAGCGAGGATGCGGTACGGTGGCTGGCATGGTGACGCTGGACTGGTGCAGGAAGAAAGAGAGGGGCATCCGCCTCGTCAGGCCGAACGGGAACCTCGCGCAGGAATACCTCCGGAACTCGGAGGAGACGCTCGAAATACTGGAACGGATTGAAGGGCGCTCGCGGATGTGGCTTGCCACGACGAAATACTACTGTGAGTATTTCGCGTTCTACGCGGTGATGATGCGGCTCGGCATCCGATCGGAGATCCACGAATGCACGCTCGCCGTCGCAGAAGCCCTCGAACAGGAAGGGCTGCTCACGAAAGGGACCGCGGCGATGCTCATCGCGGACAAGGAGCTTCGCATTGACAACCAATACTACCTGAAAAACAAGGAAGTGCCGCTCGACCACGCAGCGCTCGTCGATTTCGTCCTGGAGATGAAGCGTCTCGTCCGCACGCTGACGGAAGAGCGGATCACGACGATACGACGCGGGGTGGAGGCTGAATGATGACGAAGCCACGCATCCTCATCGTCGTCGCCGCGTACAACGAGGAGAAGCGGATCTCGACGGTCGTCAAGGGCCTCGCGAAACACGGCTACCGGGACGTCATCGTCGTGGACGACTGCAGCAAGGACGAGACCGGAGCGGCGGCGAGGAAGGCCGGCGCGACCGTCATCCGGCATCCCGTCAACCAGGGCCAGGGCGCCAGCCTGCGGACCGGCATCCGGGCGGCCCTCAAGAAAGGAGCGGACGTCATCGTCACGTTCGACGGCGACGGCCAGCACAAAGCGGCAGAGATCAAACGATTGGTCGCGCCCGTCCTGAACGGCGAGGCGGACATCGCGCTCGGCTCGCGCTTCCTCGGGAAAGCGCCGGGCATCCCGTGGTACAAATGGGTCACGCTCAAGGGCTCGCTTCTCGTCGAGCGCGTCCTCCTCGGCGTCAAATTGACGGACGTGCATAACGGGTTCCGCGCACTCTCGCGGACGGCTGCCGAGAAGATCGAGATCGCGCAGGACCGGATGGCGCACGCCTCGGAGATCGTCTACGAGGTGAAGCTGAAAGGGCTGCGCCACGTCGAGGTGCCCGTGACGATCACGTACGACGAGTACGCCACGCAGAAGGGACAGTCCGTCTTCGGCGCGTTCCGCATCCTGCGGGATATCATCCGGATGAAACGCAGGAAAGGACGGGAGATAAAGAGCTGAGCAGACCGTCTTTCTTTAAGAAGCGACTTTTTCTGCACGAGACACTGTCCTTCCTCGCGTCGTGACGATATCCGCGCACAGCGGCGCAACGAATCTTTGATTCGTGCGCAGGAGCAGCAGCGACTGCGGTACGTGCTCGTGCAGCGACGAATAAGGCTCTTAGGCAAATTCGCCTTCGACGGTGTTGCCGGCTGCGACCCGTGTCGCTGCGTTCTTCGCTGCATCGTTGAAGCCCCGGATGGGGCATCCCCCTCAACTCTCCGCTTCTTCTTATCGCTACAGGTCGCCCTTTGGCCGGCAACACCTCATTTGCCTAAGAGCCGACGAATAAGAAAAAAAGAAAAGAGCGAAGACCCAAGACGAACAGCGGCTCAACGCTTCTTGTAGGACGCGACCGTCTTCTTCAGCCCTTCCTCGAGGCTCGTCGCCGCGACGAAACCAAGCTGTTTCTTCGCCTTTGTGACGTCGGCGAGGCTCGTCCGCGGGTCGCCGGCGCGCGCGGGGGCGTGGACGATCGCGCTCTTGCTCCCGGTGAGCCTGACGATCATCCCGGCGAGCGCCTTGACCGTGACGCTCTTCCCGGTGGCGACGTTGCACGTGCCGCTCCCTTTCGTCAAGGCAAGCTCGACGGCGCGGCAGACGTCGCCGACGGAGATGAAATCGCGCGTCTGGAGGCCGTCGCCGTAGACGGTGAGCGGCTCGCCTTCCAGGCTGCGCGTGATGAACGCGGGGATCGCGGCCGAGTACTGGCTCTTCGGGTCCTGCTTCGGCCCGTAGACGTTGAAGAACCGGAGGCAGCACGTCGGCAAACCGTTGGATGCGTAGAACACGGCGTAGTCCTCCATCGCAAGCTTCGTGATCGCGTACGGGCTCATCGGCCGTGGCCGTTCCGATTCCGTCGTCGGCACGGTCGGTTCGTCCCCGTAGATGGCGGCGCTGGAAGCGAGGACGGCCTTCTTGACGCCCGCTTGTCTGGCCGCCTGGAGGACGTTGATCGTGCCGAGGACGTTCACCTGCTCTGCGAGCGCAGGGTCCTCGATCGTCTTGGCGACGAAGACCTCCGCCGCCAGGTGGACGACCGCGTCCTGGCCCGCCATCGCGTTCGCGACCGCGTTCGTGTCCCTGACGTCGCCCTTGATGAGCACGGCTCCGGGAGGGAGGTTCTCCTTCTTCCCGGAACTCAGATTGTCGAACGCTGTGACGGCATGCCCTTTCGCGAGGAGGTGCTCCGCCAGATTCGAGCCGATGAAGCCCGCGCCGCCGGTGATGAGGATCCTCATGCACGGCAGGGAGGAAGCGTCATTTAAAAGGATTCCCTCAGGGGGCTGGAGGGCACGAGAGGAGAGGAAGGAGTAAGTTATATACCACTCTAAAGTGACTATTTATTAGAAAAGTTTTTAAATACTAGCCCTTTAATCAGGAAGGTGATGCGCACGCTCCTCGCGGTCATCGTCCTGCTCATCGTAGCGGCAGCGCCCGTCGCCGCGGCAGTCTACAGCGACTACTACGGCCCATACGGCGGCGACACCGTGCCGAGCTGGCAGCAAGACTACGTCCTGAACAACAAGAGCCACGCCACGCCGCCCTTCGCGCCGCAGCAGACCTTCGGCGGGTGCTACATCGCCGACGCGAAAGGCGCGCTCCTCGCCGACCTGGACTGCGACAAGGTGCCGGACATCGTGGACAACTGCGTCGGCGTCGCGAACCCGGACCAGGCGGACCAGAACCACAACGGCCTGGGCGACGCATGCGACCTCGTCGTGGACAGCATCGCGATCGACCCGCCCGTCGTGCTGGAAGGGCGGGCGTTCACCGTCACAGCCACGCTGACCAACTACCGCTCGTACGACCTCCGCAACCTCGAGTTCACGGTCCAGGTGCCCGAGCTGGGGCTGGAGCAGAAGCAGTACCTCGACGTCATCAAGAGCGGCGACCAGGTGCACGAGCAGTTCTTCCTCCGGCTGCCCGCGTGCGTCCCGAAGAGCGAGTACGACGTGGTGTTCTACGTCGACTGGCCGAAATCTCCGGGGGTGCAGGAGTCGTTCTACATCCCGACGAAGATGGGGACTGCGCAGTCGGGGCTGTGCGCCGCCGAGTCGCCCACCGCGGGCAAATCCATCGTCAATATCCTCAACATCCAGGACATCGACCCGGTGAACGGGGGCGACTACCCCTTCACGATCCAGAACAACGAGCAGGAGAGCCAGGCCTACGTGCTCAGCGTGCAGGGCACGGACGGCTGGGGCAGCTACGAGATCAAGCCGCGTTCGCTGATCGTCGTCCCGGCGGGCGGCTCGCAGCAGGGCATCCTCACCATCTACGCGGACAAAGGGGCCACCGGCGAGCACGGCTTCGTCCTCACCATCAAGTCGAACACGGACGCGAAGCAGGAGATGCTCACCGCGCGGATTAAGCAGCAGCTCCCCGGCACGTCGGCACGGAGCCTCATCGAGCTCTCCGTCTTCGTCGTGGGCGTCATCCTCCTGCTCCTCGCGTTCAGCCTCGCCATGCACCGCAAGATGCGGAAGTAGAAGAACAACGCTCCATCTAGGGACCGCTACGCGGCGTTGCGCAGGCGACGGGAGAGATCCGCGATCCCGACGAACGCCTCGTCGTACGCGTCGTCGCCGACGAAATAGCGTCCGTGATATTGGGGATCATAGTCGAGGAAGTTGCGTACCGCCGCGTTGACCGAAGACGCGAGGTTCTCGCTGAGACGGAAATCGCTCCGGATGCCGAACGCCGAGCCCTGCTTGACGGCGAAGTAGCCGATCTCCGCCGCGACGCCATCGTCCACCACGTGGCCGCCGTCGAGGATTGCGATCATGAACTTGGCGCGCGGCATCAGCATCCCGTAATTGACCGGGCCGATGAGGTGGTTGAAGGCGTCCCAGAACTCATACGCCTCGGCGAACGTCTTCGCCCGCGCGCGCTGCCCGGCGTCGAGGTACTCGGCGCAGGCCGTGAACGGGCAGAGGGGCAGCACGCCTGCCGCGCGGAGCCGGGGATGGAACTCCTTCTCCAAGAAGAACCGACCAGGCACGTTGAAGCCGAGCTGGCTCCCTATGTAGGCCGGGACGAGCAGCCCCTGCTCAGTCTCAGCGAGGCCATCCTCGTTGAAGCGGTTGTCGCGCAGCACCGAAGGAGGCGTCGACAGCGTTATCATCGGAGAAGGGGAACGGCTCCGCGATTAAATGTCTTGCGGCAAGGCTTCAAGCAGGTCCGCACCCATCGACCGCTTTAAATATCACCTGCGCTTCTCCGGCGGCATGGCGGACGAACCCTTCATGCTGGTCTCCCTCAACGAGGAGAAAGCGAAGAAGCTCGCGCAGGTCATCAGCAACGAGACGTGCACGAAGCTGCTCAAGCACTTCAGCGGCGGCAAGGACGGCACGGAGACCGAGATCGCGAGGGCTTTAGGCCTCCCGTTGAGCACGGTCCACTACAACCTGAAGCAGCTCGTCGACGCCAAGCTGGTCGTCGCGGACGAGTACCACTACAGCGAGAAGGGGAAAGAGGTACTGCACTACCGGCTCGCGAACAAGTACATCATCATCGCGCCGGAAGAGGAGAAAGAGTCTTTTCTCCACAAGCTGAAAGGGCTGCTCCCCGCGGCGCTCATCACCGCGGCGGCGGCCATCATCCTCAAGATCGCGAGCGACCTCCTCACGCCCGCGCAGCTACCGCGATTGATGATGGCGGGAGAGGCGGCTCCGACGCTCACGGCAGAGGCCGCGCCCAAGGCGGCGGCATTCGCGGCGCCGATGGCCGCGCCCACAGCCGCCGTCAACAGCGCAGGTCCGCTCATCCCGAACGACGCGCTCCTCTTCTTCCTCGGGGGAGCGGTGCTCGTGCTGCTCATCATCGGCGTCGGGATGTATGTCAGGAAGAAGTAGTCTTCCGAGTTATTCGGAAATATTCCTCTTTTTCTCGGAGAGAGCACATCAGGGAGATGCCGTTCAGTGATGAGACGCGGTTATGGGTAGGCGGGACGAGAATCTCCTGATTTATATTTTATTGCCTTTTCTCGAGCGCTTCCCGTCTCTTCTCGGTAGCGAGCTCCGCGTCGAGGCGGCCGAGGTAGTGCTCCGTCTTGTCGACGGTGAGGAGCGAGGCGAGGAGCGGGCTCCGCGCGGCCACTTCATCATAGAGCTGATGGGCGATCCGCCGGTAGGAGATGTGGCCCTGCGGCGTCGAACGCAGGCGGACGATGTGCTCTAGGTTCCGCAGGTTGAGGACGAAGAGCGTCCGTTTCCGGTACGCGAGCGGGACGACGTACTGCGCCTCGAACGGATGCGTCTTCGCGATCGTCTCGTACGCCTTCCGCGCGCGCTCCATCCCGACGGCGAACTCGTTCTCGAGGCCGGCGTCCGCGATCTCCTGCGGGACCTCGTAGCCGTGAGCGGTCGTGACGCGCTGGTTGAGCTGCGTGTTCATCCGGTGACGCTGCAGGTCGCGGAACGCGCCGTAGTCCATGAGGATGTCGACGGTGAACGTGACGGACTCGAGCGCGCGCTGCGGCCAATCAAACTTCCCTTTCTTCGCAACGTAGGATTGGATGACGGATTTTCTCTGTTCCTGGTCGAGTCCTTTTACTTTGATTACTAATTCCGCGTACGACATCTCGGTCTGCTCGTAGAGCATCGCCGCGATCAGTTTCTCTTCGGCTTCCGGGTCGAAGTGGACGATCGTGACGGGCTTCCCGTTCTTCGGCGCCGTGCCCGTGAGGAGCTTCTTCGTGAGGGCGTCCATGACGATGCGCGTCTCCGTGTGGTACTCGCTCTGCGCGGCGTGCTTCAGCAGCGTCGGGCATATCTTGCGGCCTTCTGCGAGCATCCGCTCGCCGACCAGCCGCACTTCTTCGAGCGGGTGGCTCAGCAGCTTCGTGATCGCGTGCTCCGCGACGCGCGCGTTCATCGAGCAGCCGAGCATCGTGTACGTCGACGCCGGTAAGACGTAGCGGACGACGTCGAACGCCTTCGCGTTGACGGAAGCCTCGTACGGCCGCTCCGGCATCTCCGCGGGGCGGGGCCATCGGCTGCGGACGTAATCGCGCACCTTCGGGAGGAGCGCCTCGTACAGGTCGAAGAGCGCGTCGCACGCCTCGACGTAGAGTTTTCCGAGAACGGGGTCGTCGAGGAGCGCGTGCGGCCGGTGATAATGCTGCTTGTCGAACTCGACATAGCGCGTCGATTTCTCCGTGTAGCGGCCGAGCCGGTTGTCCTCCAGGACCTTCGTGAAGAGTATCGAGACGTCCTCGAGGGCGAACTTGATGTCCGCGTGCTCCGCGACCGAGCCGTGGCCGTACCCGACGACCCATTTGTCGTGGAACTTCATCGCCTTCTCTTTCGCGGACGCGTAGCCGGCGTCGTCCTCGCCGTAGACGTCCGTGACGTTCCTGACGTAGAGCTCGCCCTCGCCGATCAGCTTGAGGAGGTTGCGGCGGAAGCTCAACGGGCTCCTGCTGACGTACGCGAAGAGGACGGCGACCACTTCTTCCGGGAGGTTCTTGACGCAGTAGACATTGCCGTCAATGGCTGTGACGTGCTTCGCGAGGATGGCGCGCTCGCCGGCGGTGTACTCGTCCTGGTTCTGCGGCTTCATCGTCGTTCCCTGGAGTCAGTCATGTGGACGTTCGTGATAATGAATCAAATGATGATGGTGATGATAAAATATTAGTAATAATGAGTATCAGTAATAATAAATGATTTTCGTGTTCTACGTTTCGGATTGTTCTTTTTTTTCGGTATTGGTTCTTTTTAGTCTGGGAATTTCGGTTCTGGAGCATTGATCATTCAACTGAGTTGTATCTCGGAGTAGATTGGGAACCGCTTGCAGAGCGCGAGCACTTGTTCCCGGATGCCCTTGAGCCGCTCTCCGTTCTCCGCGTTCTCGAGGACGTCGACGATCAGGCCGCCGAGGACCTTCATCTCCCCTTCTTTCATCCCGCGCGTCGTCAAGGTGGGAGTGCCCATCCGGATGCCGGACGTGACAAAGGGTTTCTCCGGGTCGTAAGGGATCGTGTTCTTGTTGACGTAGATGCCCGCCTTGTCGAGCGCCGACTCGGCGGCTTTCCCGGTGATCCTGAACGGCCTGACGTCGGCGAGCAGCAGGTGCGTGTCCGTGCCGCCGGTCACGAGACGGACCCCTCTCGCCGTCAGGGCTTCGCCGAGCGCTTTCGCGTTCGCGATGACTTGTTTCGCATACGCCTGGAACTCGGGCTTGAGCGCCTCGGCGAACGCTACCGCTTTCGCGGCGATGACGTTCTCGTGCGGCCCGCCCTGCAAACCCGGGAAGACCGCCTTGTCGATCGCTTGCGCGTGCTGCTGCCGGCACAGGATCATCGCGCCGCGCGGTCCCCGCAAGGTCTTGTGCGTCGTCGTCGTGACGACGTCGCAGTACGGCACCGGGTTCATGAGCTGCTTGCCGGCGATGAGGCCGGCGGTGTGGCTGATGTCCGCCATGAGGTACGCGCCGCACCTGTCCGCGATCTCCCGGAAACGTTTGTAGTCGATGTCCCGCGGGTACGCGGTGAAGCCTGCGAGGAGGACCTTCGGCCGTTCCTTCATCGCGAGCGCCTCGATCGCGTCGTAGTTCAAACGTTCCGTCGTCGGGTCGACCTCGTACGGCACGATCGTGTAGTACTTGCCGCTGAAGTTGACCGGGTGACCGTGCGTCAAGTGGCCGCCGTGGTCGAGCTTCAAGCCCATGAGCTTGTCGCCCCGCTCCATCAGCGCGAAGTACGCGGCCATGTTCGCCGGGCTCCCGGAAAGGGGCTGGACGTTGACGTGCTCAGCCCCGAAGAGCTGCTTGGCGCGCTCGATCGCCAGTTCCTCTGACTGGTCGATGAACTCGTTCCCGCCGTAATAGCGCTTCTTCGGGTAGCCCTCGCTGTACTTGTTCGTGAAGACGCTGCCCAGCGCTTCCAGCACCGGCAAAGAGACGAGATTCTCGCTCGGGATCAGCTCTGCGCCTTCGCGCTGGCGGGCGAGCTCGCGCCGCATAATCGCGTAGACCGCCGGGTCCGCTTCCTTGAGATGACCGTACATCGCCCCCACCTGTCCGGAGCGGATTCCGAGAGCAATATAAAGATTGCGGCGCTATGGGCTCTTAGGCAAATGATGTGTTGCCGGCCAAAGGGCGACCCGTAGCAGAGAATGAAGCGAAGGAGGAGAGGGGGTTGCCCCCTACGGGGAGCTCCGCTGACGCGAAGAACACAGCGACACGGGTCGCAGCCGGCAACACCGCAAAGCGAATTTGCCGAAGAGCCGGCGCTATGCTCCTGGCAGGTAGCGGACGACGTGCTCCTTCTCGAACTTGACGGTCTCGTAGGCCGCGATGACGGCGCCGAAGCGCGAGAGGAGCACGTCGATCTTCGCGTCGAGCGCGTCCTCCGAAGGCACGTGATACTCGATCTCGACGTCGGCGCCGTTGATGTAGAAGTCGAGATAGACGACGTCGGGGTCCAGGGAGAGGAAGGTGAGGATGCTGCGCCGCTGCTCCTCGGTGTGATCGCGGAGCGTGAGGTGGAGCCGCGAATACCGGTAGCCGAGGGCGGCGATGTCGATGAAGGGGCGGAAGGCGAGGATCACCTTCTTCTTGAGGAGCGAGGCGAGATATTTCTTCGCGGTGTTGACGCTCAGGTCCGTCTCGCGGCTGAGGCGGAGGATGTCCTTGCGGCTGTCGAAGGCGAGCGCTCGGAGGATTGCCCCTTCTTCCGGCGTCACGGTCGCGTCGGTCTCGCTGAAGAGGTAGTGGTTGTCTCGCTTGTCGCCGACGAGGTAGCGCTTGGGGAAGTGCCAGATGTCGACGATGACCGCGACGCGTTCCTCGGCGAGGAGATCGCTGAACGCGGTCTTGAGGCCTGCGAGGAGGCGGTAGAACTCGAAGCGGCTCTTCGCCCAGTAGACGATGTCCGCGTCCCATTGTCCCTTGACCGAGAAGCACCACGCGACACGGGGGTCCTTGAGCGCTTCCCCGAAGAACGCCGCGATCCGGGCAGGGTCGTGATGGGCGAAACGGAAGAAGGCGCGGAAGCCGGTGAGGCCGAGCGCGTGGTTGTTGATCTCGGCGAAGTAGCCGCGGATGATGCCTTGCTCCTCGAGCTTCCGGATGCGGTAGGCGACGACGTTGCGGCCGCTCTTCACGGCTTTCGCGATCTGTGCGTGCGTCGCGCGGCAGTTCCGGTCGAGCTCGTAGAGGATCTTCCGGTCAAGCAAATCGATGGACATTTTATGTTGAAACATATCAATATTTTTAAGTTTTCTGATATTAATGTATATTTCACAGTCATAAGTATTATCTATGTAAAAAAGAACACCTCCGGAAAACAGACAAAACAGACGGGAACATATGATGTGGAGATGAGAACATGACACAAGGATATGAGTCGCTGGACGGATCAGTAGGGGATGCGTATTCAGGGAATGCACGGAGCGGACCCGTCGGCGGGCAACGGACCGAGAACGGGATATCCCTGCCTGTCACCGCCTCGCACGGGCTGCGGCTGCTCGCGTCAGGCACACGGGACCTCGCTGCGAGGGCGTACGAAACGGCGAAGAGCCATCCCCGCTACGCCTTGGGTGCCGTCGCGGTCGGAAGCCTCCTGCTGCTCAACGCGTGCTGAAAGAATCGCGTCGATCCGGAAACGGTTTTTCTGCTTCTTCTCGCACTACGCAACACCCTTGATTCTCAAGCCTATTTTTGTCGATATCATCAAAGAATCTCGTCTTTTTGACATAATACGAGAAAATACAAGAGAAAGGAAGTAATACTCAAACGAACATACTACTAGAAAGTGGTTATATGTTGAAGAGCAGACGAGGAAGACGATCATGAGGATCAGGACAATCACGGGACTCGCCCGGCTCGGGATGAAAGCGAGGATATTGGAACACCCGATCGCTCGCCACCCCGGCCGGCTGTATAACGCGCTGCTCGGCGACGCGGCGCGCGGCGATCCGGCCGCATACCTCCAGATAGAGCTCACCTCGCTCTGCAACCTCGGATGCGGCTACTGCCTCCAGCACGCGGGAAAGGGGCCGGGCGAGCTCCATCGCGCAGGCACGCGCTCAGGCAACATGAGCCAGAGCGCCTACCGGAAAGCTCTCGACGACCATCCTTCCGTCGTCGCACTCCAGCTCCAGGGACAGGGAGAGCCGCTGCTCCATCCGCAATTCGCGCGGTTCGTCGAGGAAGCGAAACGGAGAGGCATCTTCACCTACACGGTCTCGAACGGCACGCTCCTGGACGAAGAGCGGCGCGAGGAAGTGCTGGGAAGCGGGCTCGATGCCTACCTCGTCTCGCTCGACGCTTCACGGCCAGAGGAGATGGAACGGATGCGGAGAGGGCTCGACTACGATCTCGTCGTCAAGAACGTCCGCGCATTGCGGGAGGCGCGGGAGGCGCGCGACGGCACGATGCTCATCGGCATCTCCGGCGTCGTCCGGAAGAGCGACAGGCAGCATCTTGAGGAGCGGATCCTCGCCCTCGACCGCGAGATCGAGCCGGACTTCATGGTGTTCGCGCCGCTCGCGACGTGCGACGCGGCGCACGGCGACTACACGAACTGGTACGGCCCAGGCCTCAAGGAGGAGACGCTCGACCGGCTCGTGCTGCCGCGGCCGCGCGGAGTGAAGGCGGTCATCTTCACCGCCTCCGGCCTGAGCAACGCGGGAAACGTGTGCAAGCAGACGAGGATGGCCTACATCCACTACAACGGCAGCGCGGCCTATTGCCAGATCAGGCACAAGACGACGGTGGAGGATCCTGCCGGGGAGATGAGGCGCGCGGCGAGGATGATGCTCGCCGGGACGACGCCGCCCGGATGCGAGGGGTGCGGATTGCTGCCGACACGGCTCAAAGGATGAAGGGATGAGCGAAAGGGGCGAGAGGATGGCATACGGTTCGTTCGCTTCGAAGACCTACGCCGCGTGCGCTGCGCTCGCGGGCTACGAGGGGTTCTACCGCTCGTTGTTCCGGCAGCCCGGGAAGCGCATCCTCGACGGAGCGAGGGTGCTCGATGCGGGCTGCGGCCACTGCCCGCTCTCCTTCGCGCTCGACGACGTGCTGCGCGAACGGGGCGAGCTCGCGAGCATCCACGCGTTCGACCGCTCGCCGCAGATGCTCGGACTGGCGGAGCGGCGCGCGAAAGAGAAGGGGATCGCGCTCTACGGAGCGGACGCGCTCGACCTGCGCGCGGCACGCGCCTATCCGGACGGAGGACCGCACCCGTTCGGAGACGGCGAGTTCGATCTCGTGATGAGCGCGGGCATGCTCGAATACGTCCCGGACACGGAGCGCGCGGCGCGGGAGCTGCTGCGCGTCCTCAGGCCTGGCGGCACGCTCCTCCTCGTGACCATCAAGGACGATCCCGTCGGGAAGGCCGCGAGCAAAGCGTGGGGCTTCCGGCTGCTGGAGACCGGACGGCTCGCGGACGCCTTCGGCATGCGGCTGGAAGAGATCGTCGTGCCGTCACGCAATCTCTACTTGCGTTCGCTGAAGAGGGCGCTCGTCGGACGGAAATAATGTTTTTCGCATCATCGCCGCGTCCTGTTCGCTCTCCGCTTTTTTCCCGAAGGTGCGGGTCCTCCCCGAAGGGGCCGACCTCCGCCGCACCCGCTTCTTTCTCGGCCGGGACGCTCACCCTGTGGACGGCGGCGATGATGTTCTCAAGGACGAGACGGGAAACGGAGACTGAAAAAATAAAAGGAGCCGACGGCAAAACCGCCCTTTGAACAACATTTATAAAACGCGGGGACGCAACGGCTGGCATGGGGTCGAGGGCCGTCTTCGAGGTGAGGGGCGTCTCCAAGTCCTTCGGCGAGAACCACGTCCTGCGGGACGTCTCGCTCAAGGTGGAGCAGGGGGAGATCCTCGGCATCATCGGCTCCTCGGGCAGCGGCAAGACCACGCTCCTGAACCTGCTCGTCGGGTTCCTGCGGCCCGACAGGGGCATGGTGACCTACACGCAGTACGACGCCGCAGGCAACGGCCGCGCGTTCAACATCCTCCTGAAGCCGCTCGTCGTGAACAAGAGCTACGGCTTCGCGGCGCAGACGCCCAGCTTCTACGAGAAGCTCACCGTGCGGGAGAACCTCGAGTACTTCGCGCAGATGTACGACCTGAGCGGCCGCGCCATCCGCTCCAACGTCGACGTCCTCCTCCGGTTGATGGGCCTCAAGGCGAGCCAGTACGTCATGGCGAAGGACCTGAGCGGCGGGATGAAGCGGCGGCTGGACATCGCGTGCGCCATGGTCCACAACCCTGCCGTCCTGATCCTGGACGAGCCGACGGCCGATCTCGACCCCGTGCTGCGCAACCAGATCTGGGAGGTCGTGCGCCGCATCAACATGCGCGGCACCACCGTCGTGCTGAGCAGCCACCACCTCAACGAACTGGACACGCTCTGCAGCCGGATCGCGATCGTCAAGGACGGCCGGCTCGTCGACGTCGACACGCCGGACAAGCTGAAGCTCAAGTACAACAAGGAGCAGGAGATCATGGTGGAGAGCTACCCTGGCAGCTACGCGAAGATCGTGCCGAAGCTGAAGGGGAAGAACATCACCGGGGTGGCGCGGCAAGGCACCTATCTCACCATCCGGACCGAGGAGCCGGAGCGGATCATCAAGGAGGTGCTCACGCTCCTCGAGAAGGCGGGCGAGCAGCTCCTCGACATCAGGCTCAACAAGCCGAACCTGGACGACGTCTTCGTGAGCATCTACAAGAACGGCACGCAGCAGCCGAAAGAAGGCCTTGAGAACGGCGAAGGGAAGGGCGGCGCGGAACAGGCGGCGAATGCGAAGGAAAAGAAGGATGAGGGAGGCGGACGCAGATGAAATGGCCGGCCGTCATCGCGAAGAACCTCAAGCTCCTCTTCCGCTCGCGGGAGAGCGCCTTCACCATCATCTTCGGCCCGCTCCTCATCATCCTCCTCGTCAGCGCCGCCTACACGGGCGGCAGCGAGAAGGGCCAGATCGTCGTCGGCGTCCATGCGCCCGAGTACACGCCGCTCGTGAACAGCGTCATCGACACGCTCAAGGCGCAGAACTACCAGGTGAACGTCTTCGCGAACGAGACGGAGTGCACCGACCGGATCAAGACGGGAGAGGTGCATACCTGTATCCTCTTCCCTGCGGACTTCAGCGTCAAGGAGAACGGCACCAACACCGTGACGTTCGCGGTGGATTACTCGAGGATCAACCTTGTCTACCAGATCATCGACGGCTTGAGCAAGCAGCTCGACATCCAGAGCAGCGCGATCAGCGAGAACCTGGCAGGCACGATGCTCCAGCGCGTCGCGGTCGCGCAGCAGCAGATTCACAGCCAGCGCGCGGCCGCAGCGTCCATCGACCAGGACCTCGGCGCCGCCATCGGCCAGCTCGGCCAGGGGCAGAGCGCGCTCGAAGGCGTGGACGTGAACGTCTCCTACGTCGACCTCCTCCAGATCAGGGGGAGGGTGAACGGCCTCGCCGGGATCGTGACTCAGGTGAAGCAGCAGGGCAGCGACGCCATCGACCAGGCGGTCACGACGCTGCAGGACGCGCGCAATCAGGCGGAGAACGCGACCCGCGACGAGATCGACGCGACCATCCTCCAGCTCCAGAACGAGAGCGAGCAGCTCGCGCAGGTGGCGGACGCCGCGCCGGACGCCGCGTCGCAGGTCTCCGACATCATCGACCAGGCAGCGACGTCGATGCAGCAGGTGCAGGAGCGGTTCGGCGAGCTGGTCAACGCGTCCCAGGAGGCGGACGCGGGGCTCGGGCAGACGAAGGCGCTCCTCACGGCCACGAGAGGCAAACTCGCCACGCTCCAGGGCACGCTCCAGCACACGGACGAATCGCTCCAGGAGTCGCTCGGCACGAGCGCGGGCAGCGTCGCCTCCCCCATCACGACGCGCATCCAGGCGGTGAACGCCGAGGACTCGAAGCTCACGTTCACCTACCCGTACATCCTGATGCTCGTCATCATGTTCCTCGGCCTCATGCTGAGCAGCACGCTCATCGTGATGGACAAGACGAGCAAGGCCGCGTTCCGGAACTTCACGACGGCGACGAGGGACGAGTACCACGTGCTGCTCAGCTTCGTCACGACCTTCCTGGTCCTCATGGTGCAGGCGTGCGTCATCCTCGGCATCAGCTACTTCTTCGTGAAAGCCCCGCTGTTCGCGAACTTCGGGGTGAGCGTCGTCATCATCTCCATCGCGATCACGCTCTTCTCGTTCCTCGGCATGATCATCGGCTATCTCGCCGGCACGCAGGAGGCGGCGATGATCTCCTCGCTCAGCATCGGGAGCGTCTTCCTCTTCATCAGCAACCTGGTCCTGCCGCTGGAGTCGATGAACGCGATCGTGCGGACGCTGAGCGCGTACAACCCGTACGTCGTGCTGAGCGAGCTCCTCAAGCAGTCCATGCTCTTCGGCCTGAGGATCCAGTACGTACCGGGCAAGATCGGCGTGCTCGCCGCGGCCATCCTCGTGCTCTTCCTCCTCATCCTCGGCGTCCAGCGGAGCTTCAAGGCGCGCTATTTCCGGCAGCGTTCCAAGGACCTCGCGGCGAACGCGTTCGCCCAGGCGGCGAAGCAGGCGAAGCCGCTGCTGCTCGGCGAGCGCGAGGTGCGCGACCTCTTCGACCTCCAGGCGGCGCTCGACGCGATGACGCGCGCGGAGTTCGAGGCGGCGCTCGCGCAGGGCAAGGAGGGCCAGAACCCCGTGGCGCTCTGGGTCCGGAACGAGCTGAAGGAGAAGTCGCTGGCGCGGAAGCTCGACACCCCCTCGAAGGAGCGGATGATCCTCGCCTTGGACACCTTCCTCCGGAAGCGGACGAAGCAGCTCGCGAAGGAGTCGTAGAGGATTCTTGATTGAAAAATAACTGTGTTTCGTCGTTAGTCCGAAGAATGCCGCGGAGAATCTATTCTCCCTCCAGTCCGGGGCTTTGTCGGGCGATTACGATTATGGCCTCGGTCGCTCAGCTACGCTTCGTTCTCGATCCTCGCGTTCTCCGAACACGAGTCTCGCAAAAACGCTCGGCCATGTTCGCGCCCGGCACGAATCCAAGGCGGCATTCCTCATGAGAAGAGCTGTAGGGACGAGATGTCGGGAAGAGAGGTAGGGAAGGGATGTTGGGCCGTCCTTTCGTCACCTTTCCCTCGCGAATCGAAGGGGTGTGAGCGGAGAAACGGAACGGGATTTCCTTTCCATCCCCGTCAACGTATACGTTGCGAGACAATAATCTTTATAAAACTCGGGGGCCGTCTCGGAACGGCACATATAGGGTGTGGATTCTCGACGAACCACAACATCTTGTGTCTCGCCGGGACGGCAGGAAGGGGACCGTCCGGGAGGCGGGCAGCAGCGACAGGGCATGCAGCGACGGTGGTACGATGGTCATGGTCTCGAAAGGTCTCTCGGTCAAGCGGATGTTCACGGAAGAGGGGAAGGACCCCTACGCACGGTTCAGCTACGAGCGGCGCGACTCGGTCATCAGGAACCCTGACGGGAGCGTCGTCTTCGAAATCAAGGGCGTGGAAGTGCCGACCGGGTGGAGCCAGCTCGCCACGGACATCCTCGCGCAGAAGTACATCCGCAAGGCGGGCGTGCCGCAGAAAGACGAGCACGGGAACATGAAGAAGGGGCCGGACGGCAAGCCGGTCCTCGGCTCCGAGACGAGCGTGAAGCAGGTGGCGCACCGCCTTGCCGGATGCTGGCGCAGCTGGGGCGAGAACCACGGCTACTTCGCCAGCGAACAGGACGCGCAGGCGTTCTATGACGAGCTCGCGTTCATGCTCCTCAGCCAGATGACGGCGCCGAACTCGCCGCAATGGTTCAACACCGGACTGGCGTGGGCGTACGGCATCACCGGCAGCCCGCAGGGCCACTACTACGCGGATCCCGCGACCGGCGAGACGAGGAAGAGTGAGGACGCGTACACGCGGCCGCAGCCGCACGCGTGCTTCATCCAATCCTTGCGGGACGACCTCGTCAACGAAGGCGGCATCTTCGACCTCGCGATCCGGGAAGCGCGCATCTTCAAGTACGGGAGCGGCACGGGAAGCAACTTCTCCCGGCTCAGGGGAAAGGGCGAGCCGCTCAGCGGAGGAGGCACCTCCTCGGGATTGATGAGCTTCCTCAAGCTCTTCGACGCGGGCGCGGGCGCGATCAAGTCCGGCGGCACCACCAGAAGGGCGGCGAAGATGGTCTGCCTCGACATGGACCACCCGGAGATCGAGACCTTCATCATGTGGAAGTACCGCGAGGAGCAGAAAGTGGCGGACCTGGTCGCGGGCAGCAGGGTCTCCAAGGCGGCGCTCACGAAGGTCGCAGAAGCGGCGAAAGCGGGCGCGAACTGGAACACGAACCCTGCGCTCAAGAACGCGATCAGGGACGCGAAGCGGCTCGGCGTCCCCCTCAACTACGTCTTCCGAATCATCCAGCTCGGAGAGCAAGGGATCTACGACCCTGATTTCAAGGTGTTCGACACGCACTACGAAGGCGAGGCCTACCAGACCGTGGCGGGACAGCACGCCAACAACACGGTCCGGATCCCGAACGCGTTCCTCAAGGCGGTCGAGGACGACGGGGAGTGGGACCTGATCAAGCGCACGGACGGCGGGAAGTGGCGGACGCTCAAGGCGCGCGACCTCTGGAACAAGGTCTGCCTCGCCGCGTGGCACTCCGCCGACCCGGGCGTCCAGTACGACACGACAATCAACGAGTGGCACACTTGCCCCGCGGACGGGAGGATCAACGCGTCAAATCCGTGCAGCGAGTACCTCTTTCTCGACGACACCGCGTGCAACCTCGCCAGCATCAACGTCGTCAAGTTCCTCAAGGAGGACGGGACGCTCGACGTGGACGCGTTCCGGCACGCCGTGCGGCTCATGACGATCGTGCTCGAGATCAGCGTCCTCATGGCCCAGTTCCCGAGCGAGCCGATGGCGCGGCTCAGCTACCGGTTCCGTTCCTTGGGACTCGGGTACGCGAACATCGGCAGCGCGCTGATGCGCGCCGGCGTCCCGTACGACAGCGACGAGGCGCGCGGCTTCATCGGCGCGGTCACCGCCATCCTGACCGGCCAGTCGTATGCGACGAGCGCTGAGATGGCCGCCTCGCTGGGCGCGTTCGCCGGCTACGCGAAGAACAAGGAGCAGATGCTCCGTGTCATCCGGAACCACCGGCGAGCGGCGTACAACGCCAAGCAGTCGGAGTATGAGGGACTGACGGTCACGCCGATGGGCATCGACCCGAAACACTGTCCGGCGCCGCTCGTCGCCGCGGCCAAGGCGTGCTGGGACGAGGCGCTCAGCCTGGGCGAACAACACGGCTACCGGAACGCGCAGGCAACCGTCCTCGCGCCGACCGGGACGATCGGCCTCGTCATGGACTGCGACACCACGGGGATCGAGCCGGACTTCGCCATCGTCAAGTTCAAGAAGCTCGCGGGCGGCGGCTACTTCAAGATTATCAACCAATCAGTCCCTTCCGCGCTGAAGAAGCTCGGCTATCCGTCGAAGGAGATCGACGCGATCATCACGTACGCGGTCGGCCACGGCACGCTCGACGGCCTGAAGAAGGGCGTGACGCACGACGCGCTCCGGAAGAGAGGCCTGCCGGAAGAGGCGCTCGTCGCCGCGGAGAAGCAGTTGCCGGCCGCGTTCGACATCGGCTTCGTCTTCAACCGGTTCACGCTCGGCGACAAGGCGCTCGAGAAGCTCGGCTTCAAGAAGGCGGAGTATGAGGACCCCAGCTTCAATCTCCTCGCCGCGCTCGGGTTCTCCAAGGAGGAGATCGAGGCCGCGAACGAGTACGTCTGCGGCACGATGACGCTCGAGGGCGCGCCCGGCCTCAAGGACGCGCACCTGCCCGTGTTCGACTGCGCGAACCGGTGCGGCCGGAAGGGGAAGCGGTTCCTCGAGTACCAGGCGCACATCAAGGCGATGGCCGCGGCCCAGCCGTTCATCAGCGGCGCGATCAGCAAGACGATCAACATGCCGAACGAGGCCACGCTCAAGGACATCGAGGACGCCTACCTGCTCAGCTGGAAGCTGATGCTCAAGGCGAACGCGCTCTACCGCGACGGCTCGAAGCTGAGCCAGCCCCTCAACACCGTCTCCGAGGACTTGAGCCAGTTCGAGGAGGACGACGTGGACGAAGCTGCCGTGACGCCGGAAGCGGTGCAGCACGGCATCGCCGCGCGGCACGTCGGCACGCCGGAATGGGAAGGCGTCGTCCGCGTTGCCGCCATCGTCGGGAAGCCTGTCCAGGTCCTCACCGCCGAATACCAGGACGGCGGCCTCGGTTCCGTCGAATTATCCATGGAGGCGGAGCCTGAGGAGTTCCGCGGCATGCTCGCCGCGTACAGCCAGCTCGTCAGCTACGCGCTGCAGCGCGGCATCCCGCTCTCAGAGCTGGTGGAGCGGTTCGCGTTCACTGACTTCCCGCCCGGCGGGCCGGTCACCGGGGACGCGGCCATCAAGAACGCGACGTCACCCGTCGATTATCTCTACCGGGTGCTGGGCCATGAGTACCTCGGCCGCCAGGACCTCGTCCATCTGAAGGAGGTCAAGCCGACGCGCGCTGCACGTGCGGGAGAGGCGCCGAAGAAGAAGGCGGAACGCGTGCTCTCCGAAGAGGAACGCTTAGTCGCGGAGGCGAAGGCGAAAGGATATACTGGGGACAGATGCCCGGGCTGCCAGTCGATGCGGCTGAAGCGGAACGGGAGCTGCGCGCTCTGCGAGGATTGTGGAGCGACCACCGGATGCAGTTGAGCGAGGTCGGATCCACAATCTCCGAACGCTAGCGAGGATGATTGCGGCGCCACGACGGGCTGCAGCTAGACAGATTTTAGCTGAAAAGGCGATTCTTTTCCTTATCCCTGTCCGGATTCCGAACCTTTTTTCGGAAACTATATATATGGTTCTTGATTTAGTGAGAGAAAACATATTGCAAAAAAACCATGGGGTGGTATATAATGGCAAGATGGACTGGTTGGGTTGCGGCCGTTGGCGGCTTGCTCGCCCTCGGGTACTACACGTCGATGGCTTCCTGGGCTGTTCCGCTCGGTGCCATTGTAGCCATCGTCTTCGGCATCTGGTCGGTCTACGAGTAAGGCCTCCAGAAACCCTTTTTTTCAGATTTTCCTTTCTCTTCTTGATTTCCTATCCGCCCTGAAATACACGGCCATCTTCAAAGAGCAGTCTGCACACTCAGCGCTGCGGCCGCCGCCTTGGAACAAGACCTGGACGCGAACATGGCGCCGCGGCGCCATTATGGTGAGCGCCCGACAAAGCCCCGGACCGGAGGGAGGACAATTTCTCCGCGGCGGCCGCGGAACGGAGGAGAGAAGCAAAAACAAGCCGTGGCCAGCCGAGCAGCGCGTTGAAGAGGAAGCTGGTGAGGATGATGGCGGGCGAGACGCTGCTCGTCGATGTTCAGTGCATCATGATGACGTCCCATGCTATTTTGAGCGCGATGAGCCAGAGGAGGACGCCGATGACCCTCTTGAGCTGCGCAGACGAGAGCTTCCTCTTCATGAGGTAGGCCCCGACCACGGAGCCCAGCGCCGCGGCAATCCCCGTCACGACGATGAACGTGACGTCCAGGCCTCCGAGCGTCGCGTGTCCAAGGAACCCGGAGAACGACGAGAAGACGACGATGAGCGCGGTCGTCGCCGCGGCGATCTTCGGGTCGAGACCGAGCCACGCCAGCGCCGGCAGGATGAAGTTCCCGCCCCCGACGCCGAGCAGCCCGCCCAGGAACCCGGCGATCGCGCCGACGCCCGCACCGACGAGCACCTCTTTCGTCCGGCTCGTTTTCTCCTTCTTGGGTTTTGGCGTGTAGAAGAGCATCATCGCCCCAGCGAAGAAGAGGAACGCCGTGAACAGCCCGAGCAGGATTCTCTTCGGCACATACGGCGTCATCACCGCCCCGAGCGGGGAGAACGCCACCGCCGCGACGAGCATGGGGAGGCCGACAGCCCAGTTGATGAGTTTCGCGCGCCAGTAGCTGATCGCCGCGAAGAGCAGGCTGATGGTGTTGAGCAACAATGCTGCAGGCGTCGCTTCAGAGAGTGACACCCCCCTGTAATAGAACAGGGGGACGAAGATGAATGCCGCCCCGAGCCCCGCCATCGACAGGACGCCTGAGAACAGGAAGACGATGGCTGCGCTGAGCAGATACGAGACCGGGGGGCATCATCTCCGTTTCATGTCTTCGTCGCTCATTTCCCGTATCCTGAGCAGGGGATGCAGACGGGCTTCCCGTCCTTCTGACGGAGATAGCGCTCGAAGACGTACTCCCCGCAGACGCTGCATAACGCCTTGTTGAAAGAGCCCTTGGTCGGCGTGAAAACGAAGTCAGGGCGAGGCTCTACTTTGAAGAGTGCTTCGTCAGGTTGCTTCGCGACCCACGCGATCAGATCGTCGGTCACCGCTGCCGGAATCTGCGATGGTTCGACGCCGCGCTTGCGATAGCTGAAGAACTCGTGTTTCCCCATCTCGTCGACGAAGTCCGGCTTGAGCGCATAGCGCACCGCTCCGTGTTTCGGATGGTAGAACGTCGCTGCGAGCTTCCCGTAGAACTGCTTCTCGATTAGGACCTTGCCGTACGTGGCGCCTGTCGCTGCCTGCAGCCCATCCATCATGCAGGTCTGCGGGTGCCCCTCGCCGAGCTCCGGAAAGACGAAAAAACCGTGGTCCGCCTCGTGTTCGACGCCGAGAGCCTTCATCGCAAGCACACCCATCCGGTAGCCGATGGGCATGAACGGGCATCGGTGCCCGTGGAACTCGAACGCCCACACTGGAGGGATATGCCTGTCTCGTGTGTGTTCCGCATTTTTCGTATCACTCATCAGTACCACCTTCCTGTTCTCTCGAAAGCATCAATCTTCATCCAGGTATCAATAACAAGGCGAAGACCTTCACCGCAGCCGCGAGCAGCACGACGCCGATGATTATCTGGAACGCCTTCTTCCAGCGCCGAGGAAATGTCTTCTCGGTGAGGTCGAAGAATGCGTGAATGATCCCCCAGATGGCCACGCCGTACAAGACGGACCGGATCTGGGCAGTCCCGATGAACACGAAGCGCCAGATGATGGCGAAGAGCGACGCGTACGCGGCGGTGATGGCATTCTCCACGTACACCTGCGGCAGGTTCATCTTGCCGAACCTGACCGCGAAGGGGATCTTCAACGACTTCAGGGAGGTCCCGATGAAACCGACGGAGAAGCCGCTCAGCATCGGCCCGGCAAGCCCGCAGAACATCCTCATGCCGGGCTTGGCCGCGGTATGCCCCTTCTCGTGCTCGCCGAAGTGGATGACTATGAGCCGCAGACCGTAGAGGACCGTCAGGACGCCGAAGACCAGTATCAAGACAGCATCTGACGCGCCGATGAAGAGCCAGGAGCCGAGAAAGGAGAAGACCGCGACGAGGACGGGCACGAGCGTCAGGAACTTGACGCGGTCCTCTCGCGGAATCGTCCTCAGGGCCTCCTTCCTCTCCAGCAAGAATGTCAGCGCTCCGAGAAGGATGACGACGAGGAAGATGTTCACCGCGTCTTTTATGGCCACGCCCGCCAAGAAGAGCAGCAGGAGCATGACAAAGAAGCGGTCGAACCGAATCGAGAGCCCGGCGGTGATTACCCCGACGATGACGCTGAGAACGATGATTGTGGTGATGGATATCATGTTGTACATCTCGAGCAGTTCTCTATGCAGACAGGGCATTTCCTATCCGTGCTGCGCGGCATGCTTCGTCCCATAGTCCTCATCGCTGTTCTTGCAGAGCGCCCGGCGTTCTACCTGTATCGTCGTGTGGATGATGTCGTGTTTCTCTTTCATGAGTGCGTTAATCTGATTGATGACCTGATCCGTGTCTTCGCTCTTTGTACAGAGATGACAAGAGAGGACGTTTTCCTCGGAATTTATCCCCCACACGTGGAGTGTATGCACGTCATTGACCGCGGGTATGCTCAAGATATCTTTGCGAATCGCATCCATATCAACACCATCGGGAACTCCCTGCATAATCAGGTGTATGACGTTGCGGAGGAGCGTGATGCTGTTCCAGAGCATGAACCCCGAGATGCCGATGCTGACGACCAGATCGATATAGTACGTTCCCGTGAGCCAGATGACAAACCCGGTGAGGATGACCGCCGCGGACGAGAGGACGTCGTAGAACAGGTGCAGGTACATCGCCTTGCGGTTCAGCGTCTTCTCGGCATCTTCGTGGAGGAGCAGGATGGACGCGATGTTCCCGATGAGCCCGACGGCGCCGAAGATGAAGAGCGCGGTGAGCCCCACGGGCGCCTGTGCTGCCCAGCGATTGACCGCTTCGACGATGACGAGGATGGCGATGACGATGAGCGCGATTGCGTTGATGAGGGCGGCGAGCACCTCCGCACGCTTGTAGCCGAATGAATGCCGCTTGTTCGACGGCCGCTCGCCGAGGCGTTCGCCGACGTACCCTATGCCGAGCGCGAGCACGTCGGTGAGATTATGCCCCGCTTCGGAGATGAGCGCGAGGCTTCCCGAGACGACGCCGCCGATGTACGCGGTGATGCTGATCGCGAGGTTGAAGATGATCGCGCCGACGACCTTCTTGCTGTTCTTTGGATGTTCATGCATGATGGTCGCCTCATTTTCAGCCTTTGACGTCGCAGCAGTTCGTTCACAATATCGCGTTGAAGAGGAAGCCGGTGAGGATGATGCCTGCGCCGACGATGCCGGCGAAAATGAGGAGGAGCCGCGTCTTCATCACCTTCTTCAGGATCATGAACTCCGGGAGCGAGAGCGCGGTCACGGCCATCATGAAGGCGAGCGTCGTCCCCATGGCGACGCCTTTCTCCGTGAGAGCAGAGACAAGGGGGATGACACCGGCGGCATTGCTGTAGAGCGGAATGCCGATCAGGACCGCGAACGGCACCGCATACCACTTGTCCGCGCCCGCGTACCGGGCGAGGAAATCCACGGGGACGTAGCCGTGGATCCACGCGCCGGCGCCGACGCCGAGGAGGACGTAGAGCCACACCTTCTTGAGGATGTCGATTGTGTACGCCTTCGCGTAGTCGAGCCGGTCCTTGTGCGTCAGCTCCGGGAGCGCGGCCGCGTCGATGACCTCGGCCTTCTTGACGAAGCCGGCGACGAGGTGCTCGAGCCGGAGCGCGCCGATGAGGATGCCGGAGAGGACTGCGATGACCAGTCCTGTGGTGATGTAGAGGAGCGCGATCCGCCAGCCGAAGAGGGAGAGGAGGAGGACGAGCGCCACCTCGTTCACCATGGGCGAGGCGACGAGGAAGGAGAAGGTGGCGCCGAGCGGCACGCCGGCCTCGACGAAGCCGAGGAAGAGGGGGATGGCGCTGCACGTGCAGAACGGGGTGAAGACGCCGAGGAGGGCGGCGAGGACGTTCGCCACGTACTTGTGCTGGTGGGCGAGCAGCTTCCGGATGCGCTCGGGCGGCAGGTAGGTGCGCAGCCAGGAGACGGCGAAGATGATGACCGCGAGCAGGAGGAAGATCTTGAGCGTGTCGGCGACGAAGAATGTGGCCGCGTCCCACAGACGGGTTCCTGGGACGATGCCGAGCGCGGCCGCGAGCCAGGTGGCGAACCATCCGAACGGGGCGAAGATATCCATGCGCTCATCGCCCGACCGGAGGGATCGCCTTGAGGAGCTCTTTCACCTTGTCGACGCTACCGGGGACGAAGCCGACGATGACCGGCTTGCCGTCGACCGCGAGGACCGGGCTGCTCATCAGGCCCATCGCCAGTATCTGCTGGATGTCCGTCACGTATTCGACGTCCGCGTCGAGGCCGAGGTCGGCCGCCGCCTGTTTCGTCATCTCGTAGAGCCGTTTGCAGCTCGGGCAGCCGGAGCCGAGCACCTGGAGCTTCATCGCCTTCACCGTCCCGCCTCGCATGCCGCCAGGGTCCTGCGCGCCCGCGCATCCGTGAGGGAGTAGACGTGCCTCTTCCCGTCGCGCCGCACGCCGACGAGGCCGAGCCGGAGGAGCTTGGCGAGGTGCATCGACGTGTTCGACTGGGTCTTGCCGACGAGCGCGGGCAGCTCGCAGGCGCACCGCTCGGCCTTGAAGAGCTCGGAGAGTATCCGATAGTTCGTCTCGACGCCGAGCGCGCGGAAGAGCTCGCGGGGCGGGAGCGGCGATGCATCGACGGAAGTATTCATATCAATAATCGTTGATATGAGCTTGCTTATAAAACTTGCTAGGCAGTGCGGCGGACCGCACGGCCGCGGGGAAGGAGAGGATGGAGACTGGCTGGAGAAAAGGAGGGGTGGAGCGGAAGGGCTGCGGGGGATGGAGAGAGGGAACGGCGGGCAGGCGGGAGCCCGTCCAAATATTTTTAAACGTGACCTCTTTTTCCCCTCGACAAGGGGGTCCGGGCATGGCGCAGCAGTTCGTTCTCGAGAAGATCAAGAAGCGGGACGGCAGGATCGTGCCGTACAAGCGGGAGAAGATCGAGCACGTCATCGAGCTCGCGGCCGGAGCGTCCGAGGAGAATCTCCCCGTCGCGGAGCTCGCGGAGAAGGTCGAGAAGAAGCTCCTCAGGGTCTACGCGAAGGAGAGCGGGAAACGCTTGCCGTACGTCGAGGAGGTCCAGGACCTTGTCGAAGAGACGCTCATGGAGAGCGGCCACCATCGCGTCGCCAGGCATTTCATCCTGTACCGGGAGCAGCGTGCTGCCGAACGGAACGCGAAATCCGCGCTCATCGGCAAACAGGTCTCGACAGACCTGAGCATCAACGCGCTCAAGCTCCTCCGCGAACGGTACCTGCTGCGCGACGAGGAGCGCGGCTGGTTCGAATCCCCGGACGAATTGTTCGACCGCGTCGCCAAGTCGGTGGCGGCGGCGGAGAAGAGGTTCGGCGCTGACGAGGCGGAACAGCGCCAGTGGCGCAACCGGTTCAAGCGCGCGATGCGCGACCTCGACTTCCTGCCGAACAGCCCGTGCCTCATGAACGCGGGCACCGGTTACCAGCAGCTGGCGAGCAGCATCGCCATCCCGGTCGGCGATGATCTCACCGCGATCTACCGCGCGCTGTACGACGCGGCGAAGATGCAACAAGTGGGGTGCGGAACGGGGTTCAACTTCTCCTCGCTCAGGCGGAAGGGGGCGCGGGTCAAGTCCATCGGCGGCGTCGCGTCCGGGCCGCTCGTCTTCCTCCGGCTGTTCAGCGAGTCGGCGAAGACGATCAAGCAGGGCGGCCGACGCCAGGGAGGCAACATGGCCGTGCTCGACGTCACGCATCCGGACGCGCTCGACTTCATCACCGCGAAATCCCAGGAGCGCATCCTGGAGAACTTCAACCTGAGCGTGCTGCTCTCGGACGAGTTCATGCACGCCGTCATCGCGGACAAGGAGTACGCGCTCAAGGACCCCTCCACGAAGGAAATAACTGCGCGGATGAACGCGAAGCAGGTCTTCGACCTCATCGTGGCGAGCGCGTGGAACCACGGCGATCCTGGGGTGCTGTTCAAGGACGCGATGAAGCGCTCCAATCCCGTGCCCGACCATCCGTTCGAAGCTACCAGTTCGTGCGCGGAGTTCCTGCTCAGCGCGTACGAGCAGGGGTTCATCGGCAGCGTCAACCTCGCGAACTTCGTCACGGACGAGCACGTTGTGGACTGGAAGCGACTCAAAGAAGTCGTGGCGCTCGGCGTCCGGTTCCTCGACGACATGATCGAGGCGACGCAGTATCCTATCAAGCGGGCGCAGACCGTGACGTGGCGCCACCGCAAGATCGGGCTGGGCGTGATGGGGCTGGCGCACATGCTCGTCCAGCTCCGCATCCCGTACGACAGCGAGGAGGGCGTCAAGACCGCGGGCGACGTGATGAAAGCGGTCCGCGAGGCGGCGGACGAGGCGAGCGAATCACTCGCGAAGGAGCGGACCCCGTTCCCGGACTGGAAGATGAGTGTCTACTGTGCCAAATCCAAGCGGTTCACCGGCAAGGAGAAGACGGAGGAGCGGAAGCTGCGGAACGCGTCCAGGCTCGCGATCAGCCCGACGGGCAGCACGTCCATGATCGCGGAGACGAGTTCCGGGATCGAACCGCTGTTCAACGTCAGCTACGTCAAGAAGGTGCTCGGCGGCGAGGAGTTCTACTACATCGATCCCCACCTGAAGGAGCGGCTCCAGGAACTCGACCTCTACACCGAGGAGCTCGTCGAGCGGATCGCGAACTTCGGATTGGCCGCTGCGAAAGAGGTGCCGGACGAGGTGAAGCGCGTCTTCGTCACGACGCACGACATCCCGCCGGAGTGGCACGTCCGGATGCAGGCCGCGGTCCAGGCGCACGTCGACAACGCGGTCTCGAAGACGGTGAACCTACCGAACCACGCGACGCTGCTCGACGTGGAGAACGTCTTCCTGCTGGCGTGGAAGCTCGGGTGCAAGGGGTGCACGATCTACCGCGACGGCTCGATGAGCGAGCAGGTGCTGACGGTCACCTCGCTGCTCAGCAAGGCGCACGAGCAGAAAGGAGAAAGGCGCTCGATCCGCGAGGAGCTGAAAGTGCTCTCGGAGAACAAGAGCCTCGCGGAATTCTCGCGATAAGAAGGCTACGCACGAGGCTGTATACCTGTGAAGAAAGGGCTGGTCCACGCCTACATCGGCCAAGGGAAAGGGAAGACGACCGCCGCCGTAGGCTTGGCGCTCCGCGCCGTCGGACAGAACATCCTCGTCTACATGGTCCAGTTCATGAAGGGCGGCCGCTATACGGGTGAACTGCTCGCCGCCGAACGGTTCCTCGACGGCCGGTTCAAGATACGGCAATTCGGCCGCGGCTGCATCCGCGAGGACAAGCAGCTCAAGATAGCCGAGTTCGACAAGGAGCAGTTCCTCGAGATTGAGGCGATGCAGGTACGCGACGACGAGCCGTGTGGCACGTGCCGCTATTGTTTCGTCAACGACACGAAACAGCGGCAGTTCTGCGAGGACGCATACAGCCACGCGAAGAAGATCATCGAATCGGGCGACTACGGCCTCGTCATCCTCGACGAGATCGTCTACGCGGTGACGTACGGGATGCTGCCGCTCGAGAAGGCGCTCGAACTCATTGACTTGAAGCCGGACCACGTCGAGCTCGTCCTGACGGGCGGCGCGTGGAGCGGCGAGATCCCGAAAGAGCTGCTCGACAAGGCAGACCTGGTGACGGAGATGGTGAAGCGGAAGCACTACTACGAACAGGGCGTCCTCGCGCGGAGGGGCGTCGAGTACTGAGTGAGGATTCTAAAAAAGAAAACAGTAAAAAAGAACATACGCCCCGATGACGAGGTTTCTTCGACCGGAAGGGAGAAGGTCCGAGTCGTTGGGGCGAAGCCCCGATGACGAGGTTTTTCCCCGGCTGACCCGGTGATGAGAGCGAGTAACTGCCGAGGGGCGATTCACTTTCTGTCCTGGATGACGACGGCGCGCCGCATCGCGACGAAGGCGTAGCCCCCGAAGAAGGGCAGCCAGAGCGGCATGAGGCTGAGGAGCGAGTTGCGCTGGAACGTCTCGACACCGATGCTGATGAAGGGCGCTTCGAAGACGGCCATGACGACGAAGCCGAACGCGAGGAAGATCCAGTCGTTCCGCTCGTGCCGTCGGAGGAACGCGACGGCGATGATGAGGAAGTAGACCCCGTCAGGAAGTAGTCGTCCGGGATGAGCGAGACGAGGATGACCATCACCGCTGTCGGCAACGCTTCGAGGAGTATCTCGACAGCTTTCATCGAGGAGGGGCGACGAGGCACGCCTCGTCGCCCGCGCTGGCACGCTGCAAGGCGTCCCACGCCCACACCGGCCACTTCATGAGGGCTTTGCGCCAGCACGTCCAGTCCATCACGATGCCATAATACTCACGCATGAACTTGGCCGCTCG
>JACWAN010000095.1 GCA_014874255.1 Candidatus Woesearchaeota archaeon | reverse complement strand
GCACGCGAGTCGGTCAGGAGCGAGAGCGACTGAACCGGACACGACGAACGGTTCCGGACCCGTTCCAGAACCCGGGAATGAAATGACCACGAAGCGAGTATGCTCGCGCCCGGGCCTCGTGCCAAGGCGCAAAGGTTCTCGGAACGCACACGTTCCGGAACCACGGAAACGTAGGTTTCCTGTGGGTTCGTGAGAACCCGTGCGCAGGAGCCCCGAGGCGACTGCGGCAACAACGATGATGTGAGCAAGGTTCTCAAGCAGAATCTTTTAAAGCGTGTTTTCATTCCCCTTCCGGATGGGCCGTCACCTCCTGAGCAAGTCCGACATCAGGCGGCTGAACGGCGAGCTGGCGCGGTTCGGCGTCGAGCTCTCGAAGAAGGACACGGTCGAGCTGGACGACAAGGAAGGCAGGAGCTACACGGTCAACGGCGCGCTCGCGTTCTTCGAGAAGGACGGGCAGCTCCTCCCCCACCTCAAGCTGCTGCTGGACAAGCCGTCCACGCTGAAACGCGTCACGGTGGACAAGGGCGCGGTCAAGTTCGTCGCGAACGGCGCGGACGTGATGCGGCCCGGCATCGTGGCGATCGAGGACGGCATCGCCGAAGGCCAGGTCGTCGCGGTCGTCGAGGAGACGCACGGCAAGCCGCTCGCGATCGGCACCGCGCTCCTCGCCACGGAGGCGATGCGCGCCGCGCCCGGCGGCAAGGCGGTGAAGACGCTCCACTGGGTCGGCGACAAGGCGTGGACGCAAGGATGAGTGTTTCAACTCTTTAGTAGATAAATTTTGAAAATGTTTATAAATCTGAGGGGTACCGTGACCCTGATGCTGACCTCCCACAAGATCCAGAAATCGATGAGTCTCGAGGAGCAGGTAGCGCGAGCGAGATTGCCGGGAAACACCGTCATCGAACAGAAGATCAACAAAAGGATCATCGAACAGTTCCCCGAAGGGATACCGTTCATCAGTGAGCGGTTCAGCAGGAGCCGCGAGAACACGCTCAAGTTCGGGGGGAACCTCCGGGACCGCATGAGAGGGGAGAAAGGCGGCAGACCGAGCGTCTGGGCGAACGACTATGTCTTCGACATCGAGGAAGGGCAGCCGTTCGACAGGAGCAGTCAGGAGTACCAGCGCAGCCTCATCATCTGCAGCGAGACCATCGACGCGTTCGTCAAGCACAGGAAACAGGAGACGAAGAAATTCATGGCCTTCGCGGAAGAGGAGAGGCTGCCGATGGTCACCCACTCGTTCCTCGTCGCCCATCGGCTGAAGTACCTCGCGGTCCCGGAAGGGTATTATCGCGAAATGCTCCGCGCGGCGATGCTGCTCCACGACGTCAAGGAGGACACCGACAAGAACGTCCGGAAGATCCTGGAGAAGGCGATCAGGGAGCATCCGTTCGCGGACAAGGCCGCGAGCAAGCGGTATGTCGCTGACGTCATCGCGGTCAACGGGCTGCTCACGAGGAGGGAGACCTTCTACGTGCGGGACATCCAGCACGTCCTCGACGGGAAGAACCAGAACAACACGACGATGTCGCTCGAACGCATCCTGCTCGCCGCGATCGTCAAGGAGGAGGACCGGCACGTCAACACGCGGTCGCTGGAGCCGTTCGACCTCTTCAAGCAGGCGAGAGAGGTGATGAAGAGCCTCTGGGTCGCTGACTATCTCGGGAAGGAGCTCGTGCAGAGATACGGCGATCCGAAGAACATCCCCGGGGGAGAGGACCCGGCGACGGTAATGATGCTCGTCTCCGTGCTCAGGACGGCGATCCAGGACAATCTCCGGTCGCTCTATGGCGTCCTGAAAGCGGCGACGCTGAAAGCGGAAGACGCGCTCAGAGAGTACAAGGGCGGAGAAGAACTCATGAAACAGGTCCAGGAGTCGGTCTACGGCCACATCGACAAGGGCGGGCTGAAAGAGCTCAGCCAGCCGGGACGTCAGGAGGACCGGAGCGACCCCGACAGCCTCGACGGCCTCATCCTCCTGTTCTCCTCCTCGCTGTATCCGAAGGAGGAAGACCTCAGGAAAGCGTACAAGAAGAAGGGAGGCAAGCCGGACCGCATGAACGAGTACGTCGACGAGCAGAAGAAGAGGATCCTCGCCAACACGCCAGGGATTGTGCAGCCCGAAGTCTTCCGCAAGCGTCTGACGAGGACCCCGAACAGGGACGGCTACGACAAGATCATGGAGTGGAACGAGGAGCTGAACGCGCGCCTGAAAGACCCCGTACAGACCTACAGGATGTTCTTCGGGCTCTACAAGGTGGTCCAGCACCATCTCGACCTCGAAGCCGGAGGGGAGAAGTACCATCTCCTGCGGCCCGGCAGGAAGCAATGAACAGGAGAGGAGCAGGCGGCTCCGAAGGACAGAAGGCACGACGCGAATGAGAACACAATCCCCTGTGAGCGTCCCCGAGGAAGGGATCGAGCGTGCGCTCATCAATATGCCGCACATAGTGCCCGGGACGTATGTCGCTGATTACTTCGGGAGGATTGTCGCGGCGCGCCACGACCCGGACCTGCTGATGGAGCTCATCGGCGAGAAGGCGGACGGCCTGCGGCTCAAGGCGACGCGCGACCTGTACCAGCGGGATCTGGCGGAGCTAGAGCGGCAGGTCCTCCATCCGGCAGTGGTCGATATCGTGACGGGGATACTGCAGGCATACGGCCCCCTGAACGGGGAGTCGTTCACGACGAGGGTCGTCTATCAGGCGAGACGACGGAACGGCCGCATCGTAGAAGGCGATCTTCATGCCAAACAGAACGACAAGCTGACCGAGAGACTGGCCCCGACCATGAATTTCGGCCTCGACAGAATACCGTCGCTCGTCAGGCAACCAGCGTTCCCCGACCTGGACGCGCTCGTCCTCGCCCATCTCCGGCAGGAGAGGAAAGGGGAGTATGAGCCGGAGATATTGAACCAGGCGCTGGAGATAGAGTTCCCCCGGGGGCACCCCTCCGCGGTCGATCGTATCATCTTCTCGGACAAGGCTGGCGAGAAGCTCCCGATGAAGAGCACGGGGACGATCTACGGGACCAGGGGCGAACGGATCGTGGATGTGCTGCGGGCGAGAGTGCTGATCGACAGCGACGCCTTCAAGGAGAGGAACGGGACACCGGGGGTGAGACGTGCACACGAGATATTCTACGGGATCTTCCCGTTCTTCACGGACGAGATACGGAAGCTGAAACCGGACGAGAGAGGATTCCCGCCCAAGGAGAAGAGACTGGCCGGCTTCCTCAACGCATGGAGGACGGTCTATGTCATGAACGTGCGCCGGCAGCTCAACCCGGATTTTCAACCGGCGGAGAGCCAGAAGATTCTACGCGGACTGGACCGGGTGCCCTTGCAGCAGAGGAGGGGGCTCTATCAATACCTGAAAGCGGGGTTCATCTTCCACGGAGGAAGGTGCAACTTTCCCCCGAACGTCATCAGGCCGGAAGTCGCGGAAGGATACCTGCCCGCGGTAGAGATCCAGGTCACGACGAGCAACCGGCATCGCACGAACGAGCAGTATGGGCGGACCGACAAGGAGACGTATACGCTCTTCGACATGGCGAAGACGATGGTGGAAGAAGGATGGACCGGCGAGATGTTCGAGACGTACCGCATGCTCGCGGAGTCGAACGTCCTCGGCACCCGATACAACGGCCAGATACCCGAATGGAGCGAGTACCACCTGATCAGGAAGAGGGCCGAGGTCATCTGGAACGTCCTCGTCCCGAAAGTGCGGAAGTTCTACGACCCGAAGAACGGGGACCGGCTCGCGAGGGCGATCCAGCGAGAGCTCCACCAGAGCAAGAACCTCAAGTATTATCTCGCCGAGTGAGTCACTCGCCGTGCACGTATCTCGTCTTCGGGACGTAGTTGTGGATGCTGACGATATTCGTCTTTTCATCCCTGACGGGCTTGCCGCAGCCGCAGAAGTCTTCTCCGTGCTTGAGGATGACGAAGCCGTGGATGTCAGTAGGTTTTTCTACGGGGTTGCCGCGCATCCAGTGGTCGAATTCCTTCTTGTCGAGCTCGATGACGTTCTTCGTCGCGTGCGGCCCGATCAATTGGCTGCCTTCGACGCTGAGCCGGATCTCGCCGTTCGGTATTTTCGCGCCGAGGTAGAGGCCGAGCGAGTCGATGCGGAGCTGCTGGAGCTGGTCGTCCATGAGGTCGGGCGTGGCGAGGATGATCCGGCCTTTGTTCTCCTGGTAGAGGATCGCGTATTCTTTGAGGAAGGCGCAGTCGCACCCGAACTGGATTTCGAGCTGCTGGAACGTCTTCTTCCGCTCCTTGCTGTTCATGAGCTGGGCGTTGAACATGATGCAGCGGTTCCTCAGGGATTTATAGCGGTTTCCCTTTCGGCAGGGCGAAAAACAGCCCTGTCGACATCATCGCCGTGGGCTGCTCGCTCATCAATTGTCTCGTCGAAGGCGCGGCGTCCCCGGAGGGGGCAACCCCCGCACGCACCCGCTTTTTCCTCAGACGAGTCGCTCGCCCTGAGGCCGACGGCGATGATGATGTCGACACAGCTACGAAAAACCGAGTTTTTATAAGTCATGAGGGATTCTGGCCGGTATCAAAGGTGATCCCATGAAAGGAAAAGTGAAGTTTTTCAACGAGAACAAAGGCTTCGGCTTCATCACGGCAGAGGACGGGAACGAGTACTTCGTCCACAGCTCAGGGCTCGCCGCAGGCACGGTCCTGCACGAGAACGATGAGGTGGAGTTCGACGTCGGCCAGGGCGACCGCGGCCCGAAGGCGCAGAACGTCAAGAAGTGAACGAATTTTCTTCTTTTCCTCTTTCTTATCGGCGTCTCCCCAGTCGGTACGTGCGCTGCCTTGGAACCCGTTCCGGGCGCGAGTATGGCGCGAACGCCATGATCACGAACGCCCGACCAAACCTCGGACCGGACGGGAGAACAAGGGCTCCGCAGCACACCGAAAGAGAATTCGGTGAATTTCCGAGAAGAACGGAAGAAGTCATCTCATTATATTTAAGTCAGCGCTGATTACTGCTTCTTATGCTGCGTTATCTGTACATCGACGAGAGCGGCGATCCCGGAGATCCCAAGAACGGATCGAAGTATCTGATCATCGCTGCGCTGCTCGTCAACAATCCTGCGCATCTTGAACGGATTATCAAGAATATGCGCCGTCACAAGTTCCGGCGCCAGCTGCGCAAGGCGCAGGAGATCAAGGCGAACAACTCGAAAAAAGAAGTTGTTATTCATATGCTGTCTTCTCTTACTGACGTCGAGGGCGCGCGGGTCTTTGTTGTTGTTTTGGAGAAACGGAAGCTCTATAGCGAGTATCTCTGGAGCAACAAGCACAAGCTCTATAATTTCGTCGCCGGGAAGCTCGCCCAGTCCATGGTGCTCCGCGGCGTCGATCTCGAGATACGGATCGACCGTTCCAAAGGGAAGGTGCTCCAGGAGGATTTCAACCAGTATTTCTGCGGGAAGATGGACGACTGTTCCGGCAAGGCTTCCCGGACGGTGTATCACAGCCATTCCGAATCGTGGCCGGGCCTTCAGTTCGCGGATGTCTTAGCTTGGTCGTTCTTCCAGAAGTTCGAGCACGGCGACGACAGCTTCGTCGACGAGCTGAGGATCGAGAAGGAAGTGTACCATGTGTTCTAAAAGAAACGACAGAACCGGCCGGGACTGAAGACGTGCACCTCAAGGTACACTGCCCGGCAGGCTTTACCTGTCAAAAGAGAGTTATGTTTAGTATTATATAAAGTTTATCTCCGGATGGCCAGTGACGGACGGATTTCCGGCGAAGACGGAAAATAAACAGCAATTTCTAGATAGGGATCTACTTCAAACTTTCTTCAATAATCTTCTGTTCTTCCTTCGTGATCCCGTAGAGCTTATAAATCATCTTGCAGCTTCATCAGCAACTTTTCGTGCATCTAAACTCCAATCGATAAAGCGCTTGCAGATTTCGGGCGTGTTGTTTCGCCAGACAACTCTCTTCACACCAGAATTTTTTGAATCGTCGAGCGCAACAATGAACCAATCATTATTGGTTTTGACTTTCCAGAGACCATCTTGATCTTTTACATAGATCATACCGCGATATTCTGGCATGATTGTGAGTGGATTTCTCATCATTAATTGCCTTGCGTAGTTTTTCTCGGAGGTCTACCGGGATGTTTCGATGAATCTCCGGAAATATTGTTCGACTTCTTTATCTGTGAAGTAGACATAACAGCCCTTTAGTCCTCGAGTCATAAGGACGCGATAGATGTTTCTCACATATTCGTCGAAACGTGGCCCGCTCTTTTTGAGTACAGAATCCTGTGTGCCGGTCGGTCTTGTTATGAGTTTGTCTTGTTCTTTGTCATATCCAATATCTGGCCCTATGATGACGCCGACATAGTCGAACTCGAAACCCTGGGCGGTATAGATGCACCCGACTTGTTTTATGCCTTCAGGCTTATAGGCCCACTCATACCATTTGACGTAGCCTTTTGGCGGGGTGATCTCGCCGTGTGTTTCCCAAGGCATGGAGAACTCTCCAATCTTAACATCTTTTACGAGTTCGCCATTTTCGTCAAGTCGTTTGCTCCACGGCCAGCAATAGCCTGCCACGATTCTTGCCGAGCTTTCTTTTTCAGAGTCTTTCTTTTTAATCGCTTCGTACAATGCCGTCGGAGAATCGAATATTTTGAATTCAAACGGCTGTTTTTTCCCAAGCGTCTTCCCCTTGGATGTATGGCCGAGAACCGATTCTAGCCACTCGATATAATCATCTGATCCGGCACAGCGGAATTGTGAGGTGAGTTCCTGCTCTTCAACGACGCAACCATATTTTTTCGCTGCTTCTTTGATAAGGTCGGAGCTGCCAACTTCCAGATGCCTGATAATTTGCCTATCGTCGATGAAGAAGACCGCTGTTTTCGCGCAGCGTATCAGTTGCTCGATTTGCGGCATCTCCGTGCGATGCTCTTTTGGCGTGAACTGTGAATTGCTTTTCTTGCCGACTCTGTGCGCTTCGTCGACTATGAGAAGGTCTATATCATTTTCGGCGACTTTGCTCGGAATAAATGTATTCAGATTTGTGATGAGCATCCAACTCTTCTTTCCGACTTTGTGCTTAATCGCTTCAATCAGCGGCTTTGATTTTGAAGAGAAGAAAACTGATTTATTCTTCTTAGCCGCTTCGGCGAGAATATGCAACGCAATAACTGTTTTCCCCGTTCCCGGTCCGCCTTTGATGATGACAACATTCTTTTGTCCTGTTTTTTCCGCGAGTCTAATCTTCGCATTGATACTATTCTTTGCAATCAACTGATTATTCAAGAGCGAGAAAACAGGTTTTCCGTCGAGCATCGCCGCAACATTCTCTAACAGTTTCTTTGACGGGCGGACCGGACTTTGCATGAACCGGTTGAAGATTTCGAATCCGTTTCCGGCAGAAAGCAGTTCTCGTAGTTTATCTGCTAACAATCGCACATCTTCTTTCGCGTACAGCGGATGTTTGGCAAGAACTGGCTTGTAGATATTTTCGAACAACCCTGCATCTTCTCGTCGAGAATAATTATGACAATATGCGCAGCTAAACAGGTCAAGACCGTCTTCCACTTCAAAAACTTCGATGAAATTGATAAGATGGTCGTGGTACGACGCAACTTGCTGTGATGGGTGCGCAACTTTTTTGTTGCTTCCACCAGTAAATGTTTCAACTTTGTATTCTTCGAAGTTTTCTTCGTCGATTATGGGGATGACCTTGCTCCACTGCTTTAGTTCCATGACGACGACATAGCTTTTTTTGTTGAGTCCTTTACCAAATAGCATACAGTCGATTCTACCATTATTGTATGGCACTTCGTATTCAAGCATGATTTTGTTATCTTCCAGGCCCGCTAGATCAATTAAATTCTTGACAAACTGTAGCGAGTTCTGCCATGAATTAAACTCTGATGCGCCGCCAGTCCATCCGAAATGTTCTCGAAAATTGTTTTGCATGATGGTTGTTATCTCATTTGAAAGAACATCTTCTCGAAACTGTGGAATGGTTCCTTCATAGAGTGCTAGTCGAAGGACCATACTAATACTCCGTGTATTTTTTGTTCTTTCCTTTGACTTTGTCGACGGGGTATTTTTTCTCGTTTTTTTCTATTTTCTTTCGCAGAGCCGTGGTGAGATCAACATCATATCTCTGTGCGAGGAGCACGAGGAAATACAAAACATCCGCCATCTCGTCGCTGATTTCTTCTTTCTTCTTGGCGTCTTTGAAGAATTCTTCTATTTCTTTCTCTGATTTGAACCTGAAATGCTCGAGCAATTCAGACGACTCTGTACTGATAGCGATGGCGAGGTCTTTTGCGTTGTGATATTGGTCCCAGTCTCTTTCTTCGCAGAACAGACGAACTATTTCTTTTAGTTCTTTGATTTTTGTCGTCTCGTCAGTCATAATCAACACCCAAATTTGTCACTCCTGTTCTCTGCTAGTTGTCTGCACTTTTTATAGTTTTGGAGCAACATAGAGTTTATTTCAGTCCGAGACTGTGTTGCTCGTTAAGTCTCCGTAGATGCAAGAAGATGTGGTTTCTCGGCCGATTCGATTCGTTCCAGTGTCTCTGTTCATCTTTCCACAAATATTCTACTACTTTTTTGATATCCTTTGTCATTTTCCCACCCCACATTACTTATCCGGGTTTCTTTGTAGATCTCTCTTTCTCTTCTTATTATTTCCGATCTTTCTCCTCGCCGTTGCGGAGGTCTTATTCTCCCTAACGGTCCGAGGTTTGGCAATTTTTGACCTGCATGAATCGGTCAAAAATCTGAGCGGGTTCCAAGGCGCCGGCGAACGTAGTGAGCGGTGCAGGAATGATAATGACTTCAACGGCGGCGAAGTAAATTTATTATAACTATAACTATACCCCCCACATGGGGTTCTGCTTGCGCTTGATCTCGGCCATTTCTTTCAACAGTGTTTTCTGATCCGCGGTGAGGACGTCCTTGTACTCCTTGTACTGACGGAACTCGCTCTCGTCCAGCTCGCTGAGCAGCAAGTCGTGCTCGTTGATGTAGCGGCCGCACGTCACGCTCAGGCGAGGATTCCGGGAGTCGGCCACAGTTTGTAGTCAACTGCTGCGTCGTCCGAGAAGCGGTGACGAAACGTCACCGGTTGAAGCCACCGCACACTCTTCTCATGCGTCTCGGATACTCTCCGTCACCGTCGGAAAATCGACTGACACTGGACAACCGGCCGCGAGGTTTATAAGCCTAAGTATCTCTCCTCTTCTGATGGATAACGCACTCGCCGTTTTCGAAGGAAAGAACATACGACGGACCTGGCACAACGAGGAGTGGTGGTTCTCCGTCGTCGATATCGTGGCAGTCCTCTCAGAGAGCAACGACCCCAAGCAGTATATCAAGAAGATGCGGAGCCGCGATCCTGAGCTGAGCGCCAAGTGGGGTACAATCTGTACCCCCCTTGAAATCCTTGCGCCAGATGGTAAGAAACGAGAGACAAATTGCGTCAATACAGAAGGAGCGTTCAGGATCATCCAAGCCATACCCTCACCGAAAGCCGAACCGTTCAAACTCTGGCTCGCGAAGACTGGCTATGAACGGATCAAAGAGATCGAGAACCCGGAACTCGCGCAGCAGCGCATGAAGGCGCTCTACGCGGCGAAAGGCTACTCCGACGCATGGATTGAGAAACGGGTCAGAGGCATCGCCATCCGGGACGAGCTCACCGACGAGTGGAAGAAGCGGGGCGTCCAGGAAGAGCGCGACTTCGCCATCCTCACAGCGGAGATCTCGGAAGCGACCTTCGGCATGACGCCGAGCGAGTACAAGCGGTTCAAGGGGCTCAAGAAGGAGAACTTGCGCGACCACATGGACGATATGGAGACTGTGCTCACCATGCTCGGAGAAGCGACCACGACGAGATTCACCCGGGAACGCGATTCGCAGGAATTCCCGAAGTTGAAGACTGACGCGAAAGACGGTGGCGACGTCGCGGGAAGGACGAGGAAAGACATTGAGCAGCGGCTCGGCAAGAGCGTCGTCTCGAAGGAGAACTATCTCACGACACCGGAGAAGCAGAAGCGGCTCGAGCAGCGCCAGAAATAATCAGACGCCCCACAGCGGGTTCTGCTTGCGTTTGATTTCGGCTATTTCTTTCAATAGGGTCTTCTGCTCGGCGGTCAGGATGTCTTTGTACTCTTTGTAGCGGCGGAACTCCGCTTCGTCCAGCTCGCTGAGCAGCAAGTCGTGCTCGTTGATGTGGCGGCCGCACGTCACGCTCAGGCGAGGATTCCGGGAGTCGGCCACAGATCGTAGTCAACTGCTGCGTCGTCCGAGAAGCGGTGACGAAACGTCACCGGTTGAAGCCACCGCACACTCTTCTCATGCGTCTCGGATACTCTCCGTCTCAGTCGGAGAATCGACCGACACCGGACAACCGCGCGTCAAGTATTAAAACACCACCCACCTCCCTGGCCTGATGGAACGAGGAGAGATTGCCCGGCTGCGGTCGGCGTTCGAGGAGTGTGCGCACGAGCATGATGGCGTCGAGTTCTGGCTTGCGCGGGAAGTCCAGCGCCTCCTCGCGTACGACGAATGGCGGAACTTCCTGAAGGTCGTCGAGAAGGCGAAGGTCGCATGTGCAAACGCCGGGCAGGTTGTCGAGGATCATTTTGTTGACGTCAACAAAACGATAATGTTGCCGAAAAACGCCCAACGAGAAATCGACGATATCGTCCTGACGCGGTATGCCTGCTATCTTATCGCCCAGAACGGCGATCCGCGGAAGGAAGAGATCGCCTTCGCGCAGAGCTATTTCGCCGTCCAGACGAGGAAACAAGAGCTCATCGAGGAGCGCATCGCACTGAACGAACGCATCAATGCCCGGAAGAAGCTCATCGCCTCAGAGACGGAACTCTCTCAGCTCATCTATGAACGCGGCGTCGACGAAGACGGGTTTGCGCGCATCAGGAGCAAAGGCGACGAGGCCTTGTTCGGCGGCCTCACGACCACAATGATGAAGAGCCGCTTGAATGTGCCGCAGAAACGGCCGCTCGCAGACTTCCTTCCCACCATCACGATCACCGCGAAGAACCTCGCCACGGAGATTACCAACTTCAATGTCAAGAAAGACGCGCTCCACAGCGAGGAGACGATTACGCAGGAGCATGTCAAGAACAACCGCGACGTCCGTGGACTCCTTGCGAAGAGCGGCATCAAGCCGGAAGCGCTCCCACCGGAAGAGGACCTGCAGAAGCTCGAGCGGAGCGTCAAACACGACGAGAAGGCACTCCTGAAGGGCGAACGACGTGTCAAACGAACGAGAATCGGGCATTCCTAGCGCTTCTCTCCAACTCGGACACTGGACAACCCTCAAAAATCGGTTAAAGAACGAAGGAAGTGAAATGGTCACAAAATGTGACCGGTTGAAACTCCGCGCTCAAGACGGCAAGATGTGCGAAACAAACGTCGCCACCACTGTGAACGGTCATGAACTGTGAGACCTGACGGGTCGAGCCGTCGGCAAGAGCGTCGTCTCAAAGGAGAACTATCTCACGACACCGGAGAAGCAGAAGCGGCTCGAGCAGCGCCAGAAATGATTAGACCCCCCAGACGGGGTTCTGCTTGCGTTTGATTTCGGCTATTTCTTTCAATAGGGTCTTCTGCTCGGCGGTCAGGATGTCCTTGTATTCTTTGTACGTGCGGAACTCGTCCTCGGTGAGTTCGGTCAAGAGCAGGTCGTGCTCGTTGATGTGGCGGCCGCACGTCGCTCCGGGCAGGGAGATCGCGACCTGAAAGCCGCGGTCCGCTTTGGAGAGGCTCTTCCCGTCCTGCTGGATCTCCTTGACGTGCGCGACGCGCGTCCCGTCCGGCTTCATGAGGAGCGTCCCGGTCTTCAAAGTCCCTTGGAGCACCTCGACCCCGACGACCGCGGGGTTCGATTGGCGGAAGAGGCAGTTCTGGAGGATCTCGAGCCGACACACAGCAGTCAACTCAGCCATCGCGGCGCGTTGCGCCTCCTGAAGCGCGGTCGCCTTCCACTCCTTGTACGCGTCGATCAGCCGATAGATCACGGGCGAGGTAAACACGCGCACCCGCGCCGTCGACTCCGCGTCCGGGATGTTGAAGCCGAGGATGACCGCGGTGAATGGATCGGTCTCGTGGTTCGCTTCCGCGTCCGCGATGTCCCGTTTCGAAACAGGCCCCACCGAAGCTTTCCGCACCGGGACGCCGTCCTCGCGCAGCAGCTTCGACAACGCTTCCAAGCCCCCGAGCGTGTCGGCCTTGATCACGACGCCCTCCTCGTCAGTCTCAATCGCGACCTCGTCCAGCTCCTGCTGGAGGGAACGCTTCGCAGCCTCGATCTCCGCGGGAGAGGAGGCGCCGCGCAGCGGCATCCCCGGGATCGCCTTGTCCAGGTCAGGAGCGGCGATCTTGACGCCGGTCGCGGCAAGAGCCTCGTTCACGGGGCGGAACTTCGCCTTCTTGTCCCGCATCTCCGCCAACGGCACCGGCTCGAGGAGCGCCCTGACCCTTGTCACGAGCGGCGCGTCCAGCCCGGCGATGACGATCGTGTCGTTCCGACGGAGCGTCCCGTCGTAGATGATGACGTCGGCCGTCACGCCGAGCCCGACGGACTCTTTCACTTCGAGGATCGTGCCTTTCGCCGGCCCGTCGACCGAGACGCTCAGCCGTTGTTCGAGGTAGCGCTGCGCCAACCCGGCCAGGATGGCCAATAGCTCGGCAATCCCGTGGTTCTTGAGGGCGCTGCAGGGGATGATCGCCAACTCCTTGGAATAGTCGGTGACGCGGTCGAATCGTTCCGCGTTCATCTGGAACCGCTCGTAGAACTGCCCCACGAGCTCGTACAGCTTCTTGTCGAGGAGCTGCTGGAACTCGGGCGATTGCGCGCCCAGGTCAAGAAGCAGGCCGTCGTGCTTGTGCCGGTAGCCGGGCAGGAGGTCCAGCTTGTTCGCGGCCACCACGAAAGGAGTCTTGTAGCTCCGCAGGATCTCGATTGCCTCGATCGTCTGCGGCTTGAACCCCTCATTCACATCGACGACCAAGATGGCGATGTCCGCCAACGAACCGCCTCGTTTCCGGAGCGTGGTGAACGCGGCGTGGCCGGGCGTGTCGATGAAGAGCAGGCCGGGAATCGTCAGGTTGAGCTTCAGCTGCGCCAAGAGAGGGCCGCACTTCTTCCGGAACGTGTCCAGGGGGATGATTGACGCGCCGATCGCCTGCGTGATCGCGCCCGCTTCCGTCGCGAGGATATTCGTCCCCCTGATCGAATCCAAGATAGAGGACTTCCCGTGGTCGACGTGGCCCAGCACGGAGACGATCGGGCTCCTGATCGCTCCTTTCGCCGCCGCGTCCTTCTTGTCAGCCATAGGACGCAAGAACAAGAGGGCGTTTTTAAAGATTTGTCAAGAGCGGCCCAGAGGCGAATTCGCCGTCGGCGGTGTCGCGGGAAAGGCGGCAAGAGAGCAGGGACCTAAAAGAACTCTCGCCGGAAATCCTCCGTTCTCGACGGAAAAACCGAGGCACTGGACAACCGGCCATGATGTTTATATGCTTCTGATCGTTCGCGCAAACGGAAGAACGCGACAGGAGATGGGACGATGCCTGACGACACGAAACATTTATATCTGATAAATCTATACCATAGCATACATCTATACTTTGCTGACATCATGGAGGTCCTCCACTACCCGCGGCTCGACACGATTCTCAAGGTAGAGGCCATCCTGAAGAAAGCGAAGGACCCAGTCTCGAAGAACGAGCTCGATCGCCGCCTCCAGACGAAGATTATGCGGCCGACGCTCAACGTCATCCTCCGCTACCTCGAGGAGAGCGGGAAGATCGCGGTCCTCAAGGAAGGCATCATCTGGGTCTACCGGGCGGATGCGAGCAAGACGCTCCAGGCGAAGCTCCGCACCTCGGTGGGCGCGTGAAAGCGATCGTCGTCCGCTGGGACGCCGCAGCCCACAAAGAGCTCGAACGGCTCGAGCAGGCGGTCCGCGAAGGACGGAAACGGAAGGACCCGAGCTACGAGCAACTCCTCACCTCCATCGGCAACGCGGTCAGGAACCTGAAGGCGGATCCGTTCTGCGGCGATCTCATCCCGAGGAGGTACCTCTCAAAACAGATCATCAAAACGTATGGCACCGAGAAGGTCTTCCGCCTCGGACTCGTCGGCTACTGGCGGATGCTCTACACCGTCGTCGGCGACGAAGCGAGCATCATCGCGCTCATCCTCGAGTTCATGGACCATCCGAGCTATGACAAGCTGTTCGGCTACAAGAAACGATGAACACTACTCTTTGAAAAACCCCCGACGTTTCTCGCCGCTGCGGAGATTCTTCTCTCCCTGACGGTCCGAGATCTGGACGGACACTCATGATCATGGCTCACGCCATATTCGTGTCCGTGACTGGATCCAAGGCAGCGGCGAAAGAAAGAAACGACGACTGCGACGACGTCGGCGGAACGTCCCTCAGCGCCACATCTTCCAGAGGACGGAGACCATGAAGACGATCCAGACGATGAGGTAGATCCACGTCGGGAGGCCGAGCACCGCGGGGAGGACTTTCGCCAGCCAGAGGCCGAAAAAGAGGACGGCGAGCTTCAGCGCGCCAATGTCGTACCAGTCCATCCGTCCTAACATCTTCTTGTAATCCATGAATATCACCTTACGGCAGTCCAAGAAGAAGGAAGATTAAAAACTTTTCCCCGGACGACGTCAGTTCTCGACGGAAGAACAGCCGACCAGAGTCTTAGCCAGCACCCCATAACGCGAAGAAGCACAAAGGAAAGGCAGGCGCAGGGGCGGCGACGGGGGAATCCGATCGTCGTTCGGTTGGGGGGAGAGTCTCGAACTCGCGCTTGCGCGCAGCCGCCGCCCCTGCGTCCTGGAATGCGCGGAAAGGTGCGTCAGGGGTTGTGCCCACGCCGACTCCTGCCCGGATCACCGGGCGGATAGTGTGTCCCCTGGCGCGCCCTGTTCCGGATGATCCTACGGCGATGCCTCGGGCATACCGGTGTCGCGCATCTGCGCCGTATGAAGGCGGCGCTCTTAAAGAGGATTGAGAAACGATTTTCCACAAACATTAAAAAGCAAGGGCGAGATTCAGCCAGCCACGGTATCGGCCAGCAAGAGCCCTACACCGGCAAAGGAGCGAAAAGCATGCTGTTCTGCAACTACAGCCCCACGTGGTTCCTCGGGTTCGACTCCATCCTGGAGACACTCTTCATACTCGTCACGCTCCTGATCGCGGGCTACGCCTACAGGGTCTACCGGTTCACGGGCGGGAAGCAGTTCAAGCGCTGGGCGGTCGGCTTCCTCCTCATCAGCGCCGCCTACCTCGTACAGGCCATCACGAACTTCGCGATCTACCAGGAGCTCGTCGAGAACACGACGAGCCCGTTCATCTACCAGTTCCTCGAGGTGAACCGGCTGTACAACGTCGGCCTGATCCTCCACATCGTCCTCTTCCTCTCCGGCTACCTGCTGCTCATGCTCGTCTCGCTCCGGATCGAGGACAAGCGGCTCATCCCGCTCTTCGCAGCGCTCATCCTCGTCACGGCCTTGGGCAGCATCCCGTTCCCGCCCCTCTTCGAGACCGTGGTGGGGCTCATCCTCGTCTACCTGATCGCGTCGACGGCGCAGCACCACAAGGACGGCAAGAAGACCCTGTCGAACGGCCTCGTCATCGCGGGCTTCTCCGTCGTGCTGCTCGGGCAGCTCGCCTACATCTTCATCACGGTCTGGAACATCTCGTACGCGCTCGGCCACATCCTCGAGTTCATCGGGTACTGCGCCCTCACGGCGAGCATGATCATCATCATGAGAAAGCACTAAGGGGAGAAAAAAAGGGGGAGAGCGGTGGGAATCCATGAAGAAGAAACGTTCGCAGCTTGACGTCATCCAAGACATGCTGGCGAGCGTCCAGGACAAGGGCGGCCGGATCAAGCCGACGCACCTGCTCTACAAGTCGAACCTCTCCTACAAGATGATGCAGGAATACCTCAACCTGCTCAAGGAACGCGGCCTCATCGTCGAAGAGACGTCCCGGAAGGACCCGGAGAAGCGCGAGCTCGTCCTCACGGACAAAGGGCAGAAGTTCCTCTTCGAGTACCGCCGCATGGCCGAGTTCACCGACGCGTTCGGCCTGTGAAAACCATAGACCTGCCAGGATTTCTCGTCCGCCATGCTCGTCGTCGTTCTCATCGCCACCGCCTTGGAACAAGACCCGGCAGCGAGCATGGCGCCGCAGCGCCATAATCGCGAGCCGCCGACGATCTGCCCGGACCGGGGGGGAGACTCTGGTTCGAAGAACCAGAGGATCAGGAGCTCGGCGAGCGACTGAGGACGATTTCTCCGCGGTGGCGATGAGAACCAACGCGCTCTTAGGCAAAGACTGTTTCTGGCCGTTACCGGCTGCGACCCGTCTCGCTGGTTTGTTTGCTGCACCGGTCGACCCCGGATGGGGCGTCCCCCCGACCTCTCTACTTGCGAGAGTGCAACGGGTCGCCTTCTGGCCGGCAACGACCCTATTTGCCTCAGAGCCCCAGGAACAGGCTGCGATGAAAAAGAGTCGAACAGCACCCCCTGTCTC
>JACWAN010000094.1 GCA_014874255.1 Candidatus Woesearchaeota archaeon | reverse complement strand
GGACAGGACAGCCATATAAAAAAGTGGCGGAAACGCCGGCCGCGATGAAAAAGTCGAGCAGCACCCCCTAGACGGCACTGCAGTCTCTCCGCGATTGAACTAGACTCGGTTCCAGAGCAGCGCCAGGAGCGGTAGCCGTCGGGGTGCGTTCGTGAGACTTTCATCGCGGCCGGAAACGCCAGAAGGTTTTTTATCTCCATCAGCATTCCCTCCCCGGATGCGTTACCTGACCTATTTTCGGCCGCCGCGCGACCTCGAGGAGGATCTGAAAGGAGAAGGGCTCATCTTCCCCGCGAGCGGCCTCCATTGCACGCTCGTCGGGTTCGCCGCCCAGAGAGAGAAAGAAGGGCGGCTCCTCGAGGTGCTCGCGAACGTCTCTGTCAAACCGTTCAGCGTCCAGGTGAAAGGCCGTGAACACTTCGACAATAATGGTTCCTACGTGCTCCGGTGAGCAAGCCACCCGCACTGCAAGAACTCCATGAAGCGATTCTCGGACGGGTCAAGCCCTTCGACAAGGACGAGGCGCAGTTCATGAAGATGATGACGGAGATCGGTTTCGGGAACTACAACCCGCACATCACCCTCTCCAAGGACGATCCGGGCAAACTCAAGAAGAAGTATATCGGACGCAGCTTCGAAGTGGCGTCGTATGAACTCCTTCGGAAGAAGGACGGCGTCTGGCTGCCCGTCAAGACGTTCCCGTTAGGCTAACGCCGAGTGCGATTAGGAACGTTCCGCAAGCAATTTCGCCGCAGAACAATGCATCCCGCCGAGATATTCTTCACCCTTGAAGTCGCAAACCGAGCAGATTCGCTGGTCGAAAGAATCGTGATGGGCGAGGAGTTCGACTGCTATCACCCGTCTATCCGCGCGGTAATCAAAAGGCCGCGGATACACCTTCGAAAGATGCCGGCAATCATTAAGGACCGCCTCCATCTGTTCAAGACCCTTCAGAGAGAAGAGTACCCGCTGCGAGATTTCCAATTCTGCCTCGAGGGTGCCAGTCCAAGCCGGCTCAGGGAACCATTTCAATTTGAATGTCGGAAAATCAACCATGGTGTCCTCACTCGCGAGGAATGAGGAATCGCTAATAAATATTTCTCTCCAGAAAAGCGGATCGCATCACAGCGCCGCGTCAATCGCCGCCACGATCTCCTTGAGCACTTGTTCCTTCTTGCTCTTGTCGACGCTGCACCCGGCGGCGTTCCGGTGTCCGCCGCCGCCGTAGCGTTGCATGATGGCGCCGAGGTCGAGAGGCGCGAGCCGCTCGCCGTACTGGTCGAAGATGTTCTTGCCGGCGCTGATCTTGACGCGGTCCGGCTCGTACTTCACCAGGTCGGCGGCGACGTAGACCGCGTGGCCGGGATACATGAGGTAGAGGAAGAAAGGCTGGCCGCGCGGCAGGTCTGCCGGCGCGGCCGTCCGGTCGACGAGGATGACCGTTCCTTGTAAGGTGACGTAGGTCCCTATTTTCTCTTTCCATTCGGTGAGCTGTTTCAGTTTCTCTTCTACTCGTTTCTTTATGATGGGCTGGGCGATCACCTGCTCCGCTGTCTGGAAGGAGAGCATGTTGAGCAGGAAGAGGCGGAACTCATCGTCCTTCCGTTTCTCGTCGCCCCTGATCGCGATGGAGAGCTTGCCGCACGCGTCCGGGTCGTCGAGGTCATCTTTCGTGAAGGAGGCGGAGTCGATCTTGTCCGCCGCGTCGACGAGCGGCCGGAAGCGTTCCAGCGCGGCGTGCTGCTTGAGGAAGTGCTCGAAGACGACGCGGGCGCAGCTCTTCGCGTGCTGGTCGAAGACGCCCTTCGCGGCGTCCGGCGCGCTGCTCGCGTGGTGGTCGAACCAAGAGCCACAACCCTCCGCGTACGGCAGGTCGACGATGATGTCCCGCTTGCTGACAGCGAGCGAGTTCTCACGGAGCATCCACGGCTCGGCGAAGACGACGTCGTCGAGGCCGAGCGCCTCGCGGACGACGAGCGCGGAGATCACGCCGTCGAAGTCGGTGTGCGCGATGATGCGCGAGCGTTGTTCTCTCATGCGCAGCAGTGGACGGGGGGCAGTTAAAATGGTTTCCCTCATTCCCGTCTCGGGTCGTCCATGACGGCACGGCGTACCGTGTAGCCCGGAAGCAGGACGGCGAGCCGCTCGTCGAGGCCGCCGTAGAACGGACGCGCGAGAAGATCGTCCTCAGTCAGGTTCGGCTCGACGAATTCGACGATGGTGTTGGGCGGCGGCACCGTGCGTCCGGACATGCGGCCGGGGAAACGGAAATCCCCTTTCACGACCGGCGCGAGCACCTCTTCGAGCGGCTTCCCCGAGAGGAAATAGTATGGCGAACCGGAACGGAGCTTGACGGTGCCGTCCTCGATCCGTCCCAGGAGATAGGGTCCGTTGATCATGGAAGGGATGAGGAGATCGTAATCCAGGCCCCATTGTGCGGCATAGCCGCCGAGGAGCGCCGCGAAGGGGATGCGGAAATCGGGGTTGCGGATGCGCGAGACCCTGCTGAAGAATCTCTCGTAGTTCTCGGCTCCCCCCTTGCCAGGCACCAGGAAGTCCGGCACGACGCTTGTCGAGAGGAGGCAGAGATCCTTCTTGGACGAGACCGGAACGGAATTATCGGTCATTCAACTACAGGAAAGTGGTCAAACATACAAAAAGTTTTCGTCGGAGAGAAACAGGCAAAAGCCCGTCCGACCGATAAGTTTATAAATCGTTTGCGGTTCGTCTATTTAAAGATAGCGGTATCTACCGCCGATTCGCACGGTTTTCGGGGGATATTTAAGCCTTGCGGTCGAGAAGAAAAGAAGAGGGGGTTCGCCTATGGCCTTCGTCAAGAAATGCCCGGAATGCGGCAGCATCAACCTTCTGCTCAACAAGGACAAGGACGAGGTGATCTGCAACAACTGCGGCCTCGTCATTGAGGAGAAGATGGTCGACTTCGACCAGGAATGGCGGGAATTCGACTCGGACGCCGCGGCGCAGAAGAGGCGCACCGGCGCGCCGATGAGCTACACGCACTTCGACCAGGGCCTCGGTACCGATGTCGGCCGGAAGGGCGACCTCTACTCGTTGGATGCGAAGTCCAAGAACAAGTTCTTCCGGCTGCGGAAGTGGCAGCAGCGCATCTCCACGGCGATTGAGCGGAACCTGAAGCTCGCGCTCTCCGAGCTGAAGCGCGTCTCCTCGTTCCTCAAGCTGCCCCGCAGCGTCGAGGAGGAAGCATCCAGGATCTACACGCTCGCCGTCCAGAAAGGGCTGGTGAGAGGCCGCTCCATGGAGTCAGTCGTCGCGGGCGCGCTCTACGCCGCGTGCCGCAGGCACGACGTCCCTCGCACGCTCGATGAGCTGAGCGAGGCCTCCTCGATCGAGAAGAAGGAGATCGGAAGGACATATCGGTTCATCACGAGAGAGCTGGGGATCAAGATCCTGCCCTCGAATCCGGCAGACTACATCGCCCGGTTCGCCTCGGCGCTCAACCTCACCGCGGAGACGCAGTCCAAGTCCGTCGAGATCATCGAGCGGGCGCAGGAGATTGAACTCACCTCGGGCAGAGGCCCGACGGGGATCGCCGCGGCTGCGCTCTACGTCGCCGCGCTGATCAACGGCGAGAAGCGGACGCAGCGCGAAGTGGCGGACGTGGCGGGCGTGACGGAAGTCACGATCAGGAACCGGTACAAAGAGCTCCTGTCCGAGCTCGACCTCGAGTCCGAGATCAAGAAGACGAAGAAGAAGAAGGAGTAGGCATCCGTGTTCTTCTCGTTAAACAGCTCATTAATCTTCCTTAATGGTTCATGAGTCCTCAATCGTCAGTTCGTGATCATTAGTTCTGAGTACGGTTTATACTACAAACATCATTATTTTCCAAGATCATTTTCCCTAAAAAAATTCCAGTCATCTGAAATTCCTAAGTAGTCCTGGCGAGTCGTTCCCCTTCGCCTCGAAGAATCCTACAAAGAACCGACCAGCAAGAGCGCCAAGAGACCCGTGATTGGCAATTGGAGCAGCGGCGAGATCCCGACGCCGAGAAGCAGCGGCATCGACCGGTGGTACGACCAGCGATGGCTCTTGAGAGCGTAGCGCTCGTTGAGATAGGCGAGCAGAAGGAGCGCCGTGGCGAAGAGAAGGATGGAGAGTGAGAAGGAATGGCCTTCGACAAGGATGAAGACAAGGTAGGTGAACGTGATCCACATCGTGTCGAAGAGCGTCGCCTGGAGCAACCGGACGACCCTGCGACCGGGAACCATTCTCCTGCAGGTCGTATAGAGGGGACAATGGGCAAACTCCCATAAGAGATTCATGACGAATGCGATAACTGAGAGGAGTACGATGTTCATCGTCCACAAACGTGTCGCAGCAGCCCTGGCGCGTCGTTCGTCATCGTGCCATGGACGCCCAGCCGTATCAGCCGTTCGTTCTCCTTGACGGTGTCGTCGTTCACCACGACGACCTTGAGGCCTCGTTTCTGGAGGCGGCGGATGATGGACGCGCTCGGGGACGTGCGCTTCGTCAGCGGACAGAGGTTCACTGTCGCGAGCGGGACACGCTCCGTCCGGATGAGGAACGGCAGGCGGATTGCGGGGCCGCGCGGCTCGCCGTTATGGTGGCTCGTCCAGACCTTGGGGGCGAAGCTGAGGCTCAATCTAACCTCGGGCGCGAGGCGATGGACGTCCTCCAACGATTTCCCGATCCAGGAGACGACGACGATCTGGCGTTCGAGCCCGTGCTTCTTCACCAGCAGGACGAGCTGCCTTTCTTCGCCGTGCGCCTTGATGTCGACGTCTAAGAACTTACCGCGGCCGTGCTTCGCGAAAAGAGCGAGCGCGGTGTCGAGGGACATGCGATCATTGTCGAGCGCAGTCAGCAACGGCTCGTCCTTGATGACGTGCTTCCAGCCGAGGGCGTCGCGGTAGCTCGCGTCGTGGTGCACGACGAGCTTCCGGTCTTTCGTGATGCGGTAGTCGATCTCGATCCCGTCCACGTCCGAGGCGAGCGCTCTCTTGAAGGCGGCGAGCGAGTTCTCGCGCTCGCCGAAACCGCGGCAGCGGTGGCTGATGATTCTTATCGGACGGGTCATGGCTCTTCCCTCGATGTTCACCAGTGATGGCGGATCTTCTCGAAGTCGGTTATGAGGATTCTAGTCGTTCCGGTACGGGTCCGAGCACCACTGCTTCGGACATTCTCGTTCTTGAGTAGTTTTATCTTTTCCGCAATCGTCTTGCCGGCAGTCTCGCCCTTGAATCCGCCGATGGTGCCGTCGCTGGCGACGACGCGGTGGCACGGGACGAGTGGCGCGTACGGGTTGCACCGCATCGCCTGGCCGATGGCGCGGCTGCTCGTCTTGAGCGCGCGGGCGAGGTCGGCGTACGTCGTCACCTTCCCTCGCGGCAGGGTGCGGAGCTTCGCGTAGACGCGTTCCTGGAACTCAGTCGCCATGCTTGATCACCCCAATCATCTTCTTCAGGACTGCGGCATTCTTCTTTCTAGCATTATTTCTTATGTTTTGCTTATATAATTTTGCCAAATCCAGTAATTTTTTGTTATTAATGATTATTTTTTTACTCATTAGGACGATTCCAATTCGTGTACCGCAGAGGAACTGGCAGTACTGCGTGACATTCTTCGGAAGCGAAGAGTCTCTGCAACGCTCAAAATCAATAAGCACAGCTTTTTTATTTTTGGTTATGATTATGTGTTTCCACGGCCGCGTCATCTCCTCCTTGACGACGTTGAGGTCGTCCATCGCCCCGCACTGCCCGAGGACGGAGACGAGGACGGCGAGGATGTCTTTCTTGGTAGCGATCGGTAACCATTTCCGGAACTCCTCGCCCTCGACGTACTCGCGGACCAGCTCGCCCGCGACAGGATTGTACGAGATGAACTTCGGCCCGACGCCGCGCTCGTTGAACAGTTCCGTGTATTTCGCCTCGTTCGCGATCGTGTCGACAACAGCAGAGGGGTTGCGCCGCTTCACGAGGACCGTCTTGCCGTCGAGCGTGCGGAGGAAGACCTCGCCGCGCTTGCCTTTCGCGAGGAACGTGTCGTTCTTCGCAAGCACCTCAGTCCTTTCCTGCGGCGTCGCCACAGGCTGCTCGGCGTGCCGCTGATCTCCTCGCACACGTCGCGCCACCCCGTAGGGGGCGGGTCCCCCGTCGCTCATCGCACGGTTCTTCGCAACGCCTCGCCCTTTGGCCGGTGGCGACGCCGACGACGAGAACCACTCACCCATCCTCCTTCCTCCGTAACCGGTAGACGTAGAGCTGCTCGAAGAAGTGGTACTCGACCGCGAGCTCCTCTGCGTGGTAACCGAGCTTCTTCGCTTCGCCGAGGAGCAGCTCCCTGTTGGAGAGGCTGCTGAACAATAACAGGATGGAGCCGGCAGGGGCGAGATGCGTCCTCGCCTGGCCGAGGAACTCCGCGATCAGCTCGTAGCCGTTCGCGCCGCCGTAGAGCGCGGGATGGTCGTCATCCTCCTCAGCGGGCAAATAGGGCGGGTTGCAGACGATCGTGTCGAACCGCTCGTCCGGGTCGATCTCCGTGAAGAGGTCTGACTTGATGATGGCGATCTTTTTCGCGGACGCAGCACCACCCATCCTTTTCAGTCCGTCCTTGACGTGCGCGAGCGCGTCGTCGTCGATGTCGACGGCGAGGACGGACGAGACTTCCAGCCTTGCGGCCGCGGCGAAGGCCTGGATGCCGCTGCCGGTCCCCATGTCCAGGACGCGGCCGGCCGCAAGCTTCCCGACGAAGGAGGCGAGCAGTTCCGAGTCTTCCTGCGGTTCGTAGAGGGGCATGCGACGACGGAACCGCTCCCGGATTAAATAGTTAGTGCCGGAAAGATTCCTGAGAGGGGCGGAACCGTTCCGGAGAAAAGACGGAAAGGGTCTTTAAGGAGGATTGCTTGACGAGAGGCATGGACCTCCGCCTCGACAACCTGACCGAGAAGGAACACAGGGCGATGATGAAGTTCCACCGCGAGCTGACCTCGCCGTTCCGGCCGCTCAAACGGTTGATGAGCGGCGCGCTCCTCGTCGTCGCGGGCGCGTACGCGGCGTACGTCGGCGTGCAAGCCGTTCGGCTCGTCAAGGGCGATGCGTTCAAGGGACGCGTCCATCTTGCCGAGAGTGCCAGCAACGTCGCCGACCAGCTCGCGAACGACAAACAGCTGACCTACCTCGTCGCGGGCAGGATCTGCAGCAAAGCCGCGGAAGAGAAGCAGTTCCGCGACTCGCTCGACGGGCTGCGGGACGCGTACCTGTACTGCGACGGCACGAGCGACGAGTTCGGCTACGAACTGCGGCGGACGGTCAACCCGCTCGCGAAGAGATGAAGAATGTTTCTGATTCTTCTCCGGTCTGTCGCGGAGACTTTGTTCTCCCTCCGGTCCGAGACATCGCGAAATTTGCCCTGCATAAATCGGGCAAATTTCTGAGATTGCTCCAAGGCGACAAGCCTCATCGAGGAAAAGAAAGAAAAGAAAAAAGGG
>JACWAN010000093.1 GCA_014874255.1 Candidatus Woesearchaeota archaeon | reverse complement strand
TGGAGTGACCTTGCCCCCTACGGGGAGGAGCGCTTTCGAGAGGAGAAGCGATTGCCGAGCAGCCGGTGACGACCACGAACGTGATTCGCCTAAGAGCCGTCGGCAGAGAAGTTCTGTTGCGAATGAGGTCTTACCGGCCTCGGGCGAGGCGTAACGGGCTGAGAAGCGAAGAGGGTCGGGGGTCGTCCCCACAGGCGAGCACGAGGCTCGCCGTGGCAACGAAGACTCCGAAGGAGGGAGTCTTCGTGCGCCGGAATCCTCCGGATTCCGAGCGTCCCGGTAGCGTCCGCGCTACCGAGGACCTCCGGGGTGTCTCCGAGTCCTACGAGGAGAAACAGGAGCGCGAGCGCGACTGTGACCCGTCGCTGCGAGCACACGGACGATACGCCGAGCAGCCGGTAAGACCGCGAAGCGAATTCGCAAGAGGATCATAGAGAGGCGCTGGTGCTCGCGCTCACGGCCGGTAGAAGTAGAGCTTCGCCTCGCCGGTGTAGTTGCCGTCGCTCATGTTCCCGGGCAGCGTGACGGTGAAGTTCAGCTCGATCGGCTCGCCCTCGACGACCCGGATGTCGTTCTTGTCCACGGAGAGGTAAGGCGCGGCGTCGCCCGCGAACGTGATGACGAGCCGCGCGTCGCGCGCGGGCGTCACGGTCATCAGGCGCTCCGAAGAGCCGCCCGGGGCGATCGTGCCGAAATGGAGCGCGTCCGTGTCCGCGTCGAGGCCGATGATGCCCTGCTGCACGCGGAAGTCGACCTTCATCTCCTGGTGCTCGAGGATGAAGAGGCCGCGGAGGTAGAAGCCGTAGTAGGCGAAGAGCGTCAGGCTGACGCCGAGGAGGAGGACAGAGAGGAGGACGAGCGCGAGGGAGGAGCGGTTCATGGCGTCACCGTCTCATCCCTGGCGGCTCGATCCCCTCGTCCTTGCCGCGCCGCTGGCGGAAGAGGAGGACGAGGTTGATGAGGACGAGGAGGATGAGGAGCGCGTAGATGAGCGTCATCCAGTTGAGGGGCAGGGAGAGGCCGGCGCCCTGCGCCGAGGGTTTCTGTTCCGGCTGCGTCTCGGGGACGGGGACGTTGACCACGGTGACGTTGAAAGGGAACGCTTTCGCCTGCTCGTTCCCGTCGCTGTCGAGGAAGTGCGCGACGATCGTGCCGGCGAACGGCGTCTCGTTGCCGGAGAGGTTGAGGGAGGAGGTGTCGAGGTACGCGTCCAGCGCCGTCTGGCCGAAGGGGTCGATGGTGACCGTGGCGGTCTTCCCGTCGATGGCGCCGAGCGAGACGTCGCCGTAGACGCCTCGGATCGGCTCGTTCCAGTTGCTGCCGAGCGTGAAGGTGAAACGGTTGATCGTCCCCGCGCTGAGCCGCGGCGTGGAGCTGATGAGCGAAAGGTCGAAGGAGCCGACGCGGAACTGCGTGGTGGCGTTGAGGCCGTCCTGGGCGTGGTGGATGACCGCCGTCGCCTGGTAGCGGCCCGTGGCGAAGGACTGCGTGCTGAGCGGCACGGTGAGCGTCGCCTGCTTCTGGGGCGCGACGGTGACGACCTCCGACGGCGTGTTGATGAGCGTGGTGCCGTTCGCGTCGCGGACGAGGATGTCGGCGTAGACGCCCGGGGTGGGCACGGTCGACCAGCTCGTGAGCGAGACGGACGCGGTCGTCGGCTTGCCGACCGCGGTGTCCGGTATGGAGAGGCTGGCGACGAGGTACGGCGTCGGGTAGAGCGACGTCACGGTGATTCTGGCCGCCGCTCCTGCACGGCCGCCGACGTTCTGCCCTTCCGGCGGCGACTCGTACACGGTGAAGGTGAGGACGTGCTGGCCCGGCGTCAGGTTCGCGGGCATGGTGAGGGTGAAGCTGACGCTCCTCGCGGAGGTGTTCTGCGCCGGGTCGTCGAGCGTCGCGTACGCTGCGAGGTCGCCGGTCAGCGTCGTCTCGAGGCGGTCGGCGCCGGAGACGCCCCAGGTCCACGTGTAGGTGGCGCCGGGCGTGTAGATGAGGCTGCGCGGCGGCGTGTCGGAGAAGGAGAGGCCGGCCGACGCAGTAACCATCGCTGAGAGCGAGATGAGGAGGAAGACTGCGAGGAGGGGAGCGGAGACGAGTCGTTGCTGCATGGGGCCGTCGCGGCAAGGGGTGTTTAAAAATATTTCTGGTGCGCTGGCCGCGGCGAACGTCTCACGGTCGCGCGCAGAGCTGCTGCTCAGTCGCTTCGGCTCCTGATCGACTCGTATGACTCGTCGCTCTGGCGCACGGATCTTCCAAATCCTTTGCGCCCCGACGCAACGGCACAGTCGTGCGTAGGAGCAAAGCGACTACGGCCACCGCTGGCGCCTCCCTGGAGCCGAGTCCCGTTCGATCGCAGGAGAGACCGCAGTGCCGTCCAGGGGGTGCTGTTCGACGTTTTCACCGCGATCTGGTGTGCTGCGGCGATGGGGTCACGGAGCGCGGATGCGCGAATAAGAAGGGAGGAGAACGGGACTGAAGAGTAAGAAGGATGAAAAAAAGAAAGGGGAAGAAAGAGAGGAAGAAAAGACCTTTATGCGGTGCCGGTCGCGGTGATGGTCGCGGCGTGGGTGCCCGGTATCGCGTCCTGCGGGATGTTGACCCTGATGTTGAGGGTGAGCAGGTCGCTGCCGTCCGAGTAGTTATAGTTCGTGCAGACGTTCTGGGCGCTCGTGTTCACGTCCTGCCACGCTAAGGGATTGAGGTTGCCGCCGGGGCAGGCGTTCGTCGTGTTGAGGGCCCACTGGAACGCGGGGAAGGTACCGCCGATGAAGGCGCTCGAGTTCGCGCTGGAGGCGAGCGTCAGATTGACATTGAGGTTGCCGTCGTTCCGGATGACGAAGGGCGCGACGTTACTGTTGAAGCCGATGCATCTCTGCGTACCCCAGATGCCGACGGTGCCGCCTGAATTGCTCGGGTTGGTGCCGTTCGTGTCGATGGTGCAGTTCTCGATGCCCGCCCCGCTGTCGTTCGTGTTGCCCGTGCCGAAGTCGACGGAGGGCGTCACGAAGGTGATGATGACCGAGCTGTTGACCGTCAGGTTTGCGACGCCAGTGTCGGTGCCGGTCGCCGCGCCGGTGAAGCCGAACTGGTTCAGCCGGTTCAGGCTGACGATGGTGCCGCCGAGGCTGATGACGATCGCCACGACGAGGATAAACGCGAGGCTCTTGTTCGAGATGTCCATTGTAGCTCTCCTCCGAATCATGAATGCTTCAAATCACGTTTCCAAATCATTGATGGTTGATCGCCAGGACCACGTGGCCCGTCGTGCCGCTCACGACCGGTTGGGGATTCCCGATGGTGAGGCTCACGTGACCGCTGCCGCCGCCGGCAGGAGGCGCGGAGACCGCCGCGGGTCCCGCGTTCACCTGCGACAGCACGGTCCAGGTCCCGAGGATCGAGATGAGCAAGGTCAGTATCACCAGCACGAAGACGGTGTTCCGAGAGAGATCTTCTACCATGCGTTTCTCGGAGGAGGAGGAGTATTTAAAGTTTTCCGTTCCCCATTCGTGAATGGTTACGGGAGGGGCGCCGAACCGATGGAAAAAAGGCGAAAGGGCGAGGAGCCCGTGAAGAGAAAATACGGGGAAGGAGAGAAGGAAATCGGAGAAGGAAACCGGAGAAGGAAAGATGAGACGAAAAGATAAAAGATGAGAAGAAAAGATGAGAAGGCGGCGGAGGATCAGCCGCTGCGCCGTCGGCGCCGCCAGAGCAGCAGGACGAGCGCGAGGAGCAGGACGAGCAGGAGCAGGACGAGGACCGTGACGCCGGCCGGCGAGGCCGCCGCCCGTTTCGCCGCCGCGAGGGGCGTGGCCGCGCGTACGGGGACGGTCCATTCGGCATTCCCCAACACCGATCCTTGCGCGTCATGGACTGTCGCCCGGAGGGTGTAGTTCCCCGCCGTGACGATGGGAAGCTCGAGGAAGGCGAGGAACGCGGAGGGCGATGAGGGGCTGAGCGTCGCGGTGCTCGTCCTCGTCGACGCGACGGTCGCGCCGCTATTGTCGAGGAGCGTGACGTCGGCGTACGCGTCCACGGGCGCGTCCCACGTCAGCTCTTCGGGGAGGAAGACCCGGTTGATCGCGCCGGCGGAGAGCGTCGGGCTGATGGCGGCGAGCCGCACCACGGGACGGCCGACGAGGAACGAGGAAGATGAGGAATCGGTGACCGTGCCCCGGACCGGGTCGTCGTAGGTGAACGTCGCGTTCGCCGTGTAATGACCGGACGCGAGCGCGGCAGGTGTGAGGGTTCCGGGCGTCCACGAGCCGGTGAGCTTACCGCCGGAGAGTCGGGGGATTACGGAGGAGGCGAGCGCGGCCGAACCGGAGAGGCCGCCCGGCCCGTTGACGCTGACCGTGCCGCTCGCCGTCGTCGACGCGTTTCCCTTGTTGGAGAGGGAGAGCGTGAAGGCGACGGATCCGCCCGTCTCCCCGGCGGAGAGGCTGCCGGCGAGGTACGCGCCGTCGTACGGCTTGAGCAGCACGAGGTTGTGGAGGAGCGTGACGCCGGAGCCGAACTGGCCGCCGCTTCCCGCGGGAAGGGCGGAGACCCTGATCGTCTGGAGGTGGTCGCCGGGGACGAGGGAGGAGGGGTCTTGCGGCGGCGTGACGGTCACCGTGACCGGCTGCTCCGCCTGGTCGGGGGAGAAGGTGAACGAGGAGGGCGCTAGGAGGATGCTGCCGGCGAGGTCGCCCTCCGCGGAGAGGTTGACCGCGAGGCGTGCGCGCTCGTCGTTGATGACCCGGAGCGTGTAGGCGATTGCGGTGGGCTCGCCCCTTCCGTCAGCGAGGGTGACGCTCTTCGCCGCAGGGGATATCTGGAGCGCGGTGATTGAGGGAAGGACGAACGCGAAGAGGAGGAAGAGCGAGATGAGGGAGATGAAGAGCTTTCGATGAGCAGATGTGTCTCCTTGGACTCTGTGCCGGGGGCGAACATACGGGCGCGCAGCGACCGTATTATCGTGAGCGCCCGACGATTGCTCGGACCGGACGGGAGGTTCCGGCTCTAGAGAGGCGGAACCCCGGAACGAGAATGACTGAGACTCCGGTTCGAAGAACCGGACTCTCAGGAGCTCGAAGAGCGACTGAGAATGATCTCTCCGCGACACATCTGCCGAGAGGGACTCTAAGAGGGGGGAGAACTGGTTTTTCGCTCCGTACGCAGTGGTTGTGATTATCTCGTTCACCCGGTGTAGTTGCCCTGCACCTGGACGGTGCTGGTCTTCGCGCCCGCGCCCTCCTGGCCCGGTACCCTGACGAGGATGTCGATCGAGGCCTCGTTCAGGCCCGCCGCGTAGTTCAGGTCGGTGAAGAGCGGCGTGTACGTCGCGGAGACGTTCGTCCAGGCGGTCTGCGCGGAGCCATAGCTCGATGATTCGTTCGCGCGCGCCGCGTACTGGAAGGAGTCGTTGCCGAGGCCGACGCTGGCGTACAGGGGCGTGGTCGCCTCGAACGTGACGTTCAACGGCACGTTCCCCGTGTTCTCGACGAGGAACGGCGGCGGGCTGCCCGCCGTGGTGTTCCGCGTGTCGTTGTTGTTCAACACGCCGAAGTTCGTGTTGTTCGTCAGGAACGTGAGTCCCGCCACGGAGGCGATGGTGAAGTTCCACGGGGAGGCCCAGGCGCTGCACGCGTACGGGTCGCACGCACGGACAGTCCAGTTGTAGGGCTGGTCGACGCAGAGCTCGCTCGCCGGCAGGTAGCTCGTCGCGCTGAGAGCGGCGGCGGCGTATCCGGGGCACGTCGCCTGGGTCAGGTTGAAGTCGTACGTGACCGGGTCGCCGTCCGCGTCTGTCGACGGGTTCCACTGGAACGTGACGTTCCGCTCGAAGACGGAATAATTATTGTCCGTCGGGTACGTGAGGACTGGAACAGTCGGCGGGGTGTTCGCGTTCTTGCAGCAGACGCTGAGCGCGTAGTAGCCGTACGCGGCGACGTGCGCGTTCGTCAGGTTGTACAGCCCGTCGTTCGGCTCGCTGCTCGCGACGGACGCGATCCCCGTGTAGTTCGCGGGGCACGTGCTGTTCACGTAGACGCAGGTGAGGTTGCCCGGCGAGAGGGCCATGCACGCCGTGTAGTTGTAGAGGGGGTGGCCGTACGAGGCGTAGTCGACGCCCGGCACCTGGACGTGATTGTTCGTCACGTCGTACAGCCGCAGCACGGTCGTCGCGTTCGGGTTCGCGCAGCTGTTGTCCAGCGTGTGGTTCTCGTCCGTGTCGCAGCAGAGCGTGTCGTTGTACGCCGTCCCGGTGTAGTTCATCAGCTGCGCGTGCGCGTCGTCGTACCCGCCCGTGTCGTTCCGCGCCCGCAACAGCCCTTGCTCGGTCGCGTTCCCCGCGCAACTCGTCCGGAACGAGCAGGAGAACGGGCTCGAAGGCGGAGAGATGTCGAAGGTGGCCAGGCCGAACGAGAACGGCGCCACGACATAGAGATAGTTCCCGTACGCATAGTCAGAGTAAGGATTGTTTATGCTCGTGGCGTTCGCGTAGAACGCGACCTGCCGCGGATTACTCGCATTCGAGCCGGAGACGTCGAACGTCGTCAAGGAATGCCCGCTCGTTGATACGACATACGCATACCCATTGGAGACGAAGAGGTTGAAAGAAGCGTTCAGACCAGTGACATTTACATAGAAGTCGACCTGCCGCGGATCGCTCGCATTAGAACCGGCGATATCGAACGTCGTCAAGGAGTTACCATTGATTGAGGTAACATAGGCATAATTGCCGGCGGCGAAGACCGAATAAGAACCGTTCAGGCTCGTGGCGTTCGCGTAGAACGCGACCTGTCGGGGATCGCTCGCGTTCGAACCAGCGATATCGAACGTCGTCAAGGAATCGCCACTTACTGAAGGGATATACAGGTAATTGTCGGAGACGAACATATGGATCGGTTGGTTGGAGCTGTTCAGGCTCGTGGTGTTCGTATAGGAGGCGACCATCCGAGGATAGCTCGCATTCGAACCAGCGATATCGAACGTTAACAGCTTCCCATAAGTGAGAACATAAAGATAGTTTCCGGAAGCGAAGATGGATTCAAGACTACCCGCACTCGAATTCGAGTAATACGCGACCTGCCGCGGATCGCTCGCATTAGAACCAGCGATATCGAACGTCGTCAAAGTTAAATAGCTCGACACACCGACATAGAGGTAGTCACCGTTCACAAATACATGAATGGGAGTTGTGAGGCTCGTGGCGTTCCTATAGGAAGCGACCTGCCGCGGATTACTCGCATTCGAACCAGCGATATCGAACGTCGTCAAGTTCCCATTGTTCGTGACGACGTACAGATAATTCCCCGAAGGGAAGACGGACATAGGATAACTGAGGGAGGTTGTATTCTGATAGAATGCCACCTGCACGGGGTTCGACGGGGAGGCGGCGACGAGGGACGAGGAGAGGATGAGGACCGGGATGAGGATCGATAGGAGGAGTAAGGAAAAAGACGGGAACGACGAGACGGAGGAGAAAGGTCCCGACGGCGATGCGCGAGTGCCACCCATCCTCTGTCCGGGAGAGCCACGGTATATAAAGATTTTCGAGGGAACGGCTCTCAGGCAAATGGGGTCGTTACCGGCCAAAGGGCGACCCGTAGCGATAAGAAGGCGTGGAGAGTTGAGGGGGTCGCCCCATTCGGGGCTTCAACGGTGCAGCGAAGAACGAAGCGGCATGGGTCGCAGCCGGTAACGACCAGAAACAGTATTTGCCCAAGAGCCCGAGGGAACGGCTCTTAGGCAAATGGAGTCGTCACCGGCCAGAGGGCGAGGCGAGCGAGGGAAATCGGCAGAGCGCGACGCGGGGGATGGTTCCGAGGCCTCCGAAGAACCCGGGAGCGGAGCGACCATGCCCCCTACGGGGAGGAGCGCTTTCGAGAGGAGAAGCGATTGCCGAGCAGCC